>JAGGTK010000075.1 GCA_021163765.1 bacterium | reverse complement strand
CGATTACCACTACATCCGCCGCAACCTGCCGGAAAGCCTCACCGGCAAGGTCATCATCACCAACACAACAACCGAGGACGACCGGAAGCTGCTGCGCGAGCGCGGCCTGAACCATTTGATTACCACCACGCCGGTCGTGGACGGGCGGAGCTTCGGGATGAACGTCCTGGAAGGCAGCATCCAGGCGCTCATCCGCCATTTTGGAGACTACCCTGGCGAGCATAACCTCCGCATCTACCTTAACAAGCTTCAGCTTCGACCAGCCATCTCTCTGCTACAGGAAGAAAGCACCTGAGAGCGTGTAAAGCGCGGAGAATCCAGAGTTTAAGGAATAGCGGGCCGACCATTCTCGTGGTATCATTAATATGCTGGCTTACGGGTCAGCCCCGACCAGCGGACAAGCGTGGTTCGTAAGTGGACCCCGCTCGTTCTCAACATAATGGGGGCGGGATGTCCCCCGAGGGCTTCCGGTATCCGGGAGCCCTTTTTTCGCACAGCGGGCTTCCTGCATTACACAATCCCACAAATTCGATGGCAGCATGGGCCGCGCGGAGAATGCTGGAGTTCAACCAGGTGCGACAGAAATGAGGCTTATGCGGAAGGGGGGACTCGAACGCGCCAGCGACGCAGAGCGTCGGGCGCGCAAGCCCCCATCGGGGGCGCAGCTTTACCCGCCATCACGCGCTACGCGTGACGGGCGGGCCCCATGCTCTTCTCCAGCCGGTCGAGCCAGGCACGGCCATGACCGCCTTTCAAGAACCTCTCTCGCCGTCTTGCCTTTGCGTAGTCTTCGAACTGTTCTGAATGCAACAGCTCGAACTTGCCAAGAAGTTGGCCTGCTTTGGTGTTGAGCCGTCGGTGTTCTGCAAGCCTTCGCTTTAGGTTGTTGGTGACACCGACATATCGCTTGCCGTCTACCAGGCTCTTCAGTACATAGAGAGTAACCATAGTGACTGGCCAAGAAATCCTGAAATGCGGAAGGGGGGACTCGAACGCGCCAGCGACGCAGAGCGTCGGGCGCGCAAGCCCCCATCGGGGGCGCAGCTTTACCCGCCATCACGCGCTACGCGTGACGGGCGGGCCCCATGCTCTTCTCCAGCCGGTCGAGCCAGGCACGGCCATGACCGCCTTTCAAGAACCTCTCTCGCCGTCTTGCCTTTGCGTAGTCTTCGAACTGTTCTGAATGCAACAGCTCGAACTTGCCAAGAAGTTGGCCTGCTTTGGTGTTGAGCCGTCGGTGTTCTGCAAGCCTTCGCTTTAGGTTGTTGGTGACACCGACATATCGCTTGCCGTCTACCAGGCTCTTCAGTACATAGAGAGTAACCATAGTGACTGGCCAAGAAATCCTGAAATGCGGAAGGGGGGACTCGAACCCCCATGCCCGAATACGGGCACAAGGCCCTCAACCTTGCGTGTCTGCCAATTCCACCACTTCCGCAGGCAGATGCAGCATTGAAAGTTTACCATGCCGCCTGCCGATGCTCAACTGGAGTTTGATCGCGGCGCACCAGCCAGCCGCCCGGCGAGCGCATGTCCCAGCAAGCACACCAGAAAGGCTGCGGTCTGTGTGAGGATAATCGTTGCCCCGCTGGGCGCATCGAAGTAATAGGAGGCAAACAGCCCGACCACGGCCGTTCCCGCCCCCAGAACCAGCGATATAACTGTCATACCCAGAAAGCGCCGGGAGACCAGCCGCGCGGACGCCGCCGGAATCACGAGAAACGCGCTAACCAGCACGATTCCCACAACTTTGGCTGCAACAACAATGGTCACTGCGATGAGAACCGAGAGAATGTAGTCATCCAGCCGGACCGGCAGCCGGTCTGCCATGGCCGCTTCCCGGTCAATAGTGGCGTAAGCCCACCGCCCCCAGAGCAAAAGCGTGGCTGCTGCGATAACCCCTACTGCCAAAACTGCCCACAGGTCGGTCCAGGTAACGCTGAGGACAGACCCGAACAGGTAGGTGAACGCGTCCGTGGTATAAGTAGGGATGCGGGAAATAAATAAGATGCCCAGCGCCATGGCCGTGGCAAAAAACACGCCTATCACCGCGTCCAGTGACAGTGTCGTTCGGTCGCGCACCCATGTTATGAGCAGCGCAACAATTACGGTGAAAGGCACGGCAATCCACAGCGGCTCGCCGCCGAGAAGCAGTGCCAGCGCGACGCCGCCAAACGCCGCGTGCGCCAGGCCGCTGCCGATAAACGACATCCCGCGCTGCACGACAAAGACGCCGTAGTAGCCCGCAATCACGGCGGTAATTACGCCGGCTGCAAGCGCCCGCTGCATAAACCCCAGCGATATCGCCTCAAACATACGGCACCTCCGGGCAGGGCGCATGCCGGTGGCCCACATGCCCGAAAGCCTCACGCATTGATTTATCAGTTAGCGCTGTCTCAGGTTTTCCAAAGCTGACGACTCTGCGGTTTAGCAACAAAGCCTGGCTCGCATGGTGCCGCGCCGCCAGCCAGTCGTGGGTCACCATAAGCACCACCGCATCGCTGCGCTTCTGGTACCCTTCGATATAGCAGTACATATCGTCTTCCCCGACGATGTCGATGCCGGTAGCAGGCTCGTCAAGCAGCAGCAGGCGAGGCTCCCTTATCAGCGCCCGCGCCAGATAAACACGTTCCAGCTCACCGCCAGACAGCCAGCCAAGCGGTTTGTGGCACAGATGCCCGGCACCCACTATCGCCAGCATCCTGGCGGCTGTCTCGTGTTCGCGCGTGGTTATCCGCCCGGGCCAGCTCCGGCGCCTGCCACTGACTACAAGGTCACAGGTGGTGGCGGGAAACGACCGGTCCAGCGTCTTCAGTTGCGGGACGTAGCCAATCCATTCCGGCGGGACTTCGCTTGCCAGCCGCCCGAACAGCCGCACTTCCCCGGCGGCTGCGGGGATAAGGCCGAGTATCGCTTTTATCAGCACTGACTTGCCGGCTCCGTTGGGTCCCAGAATGGCGACGGTGTCCCCCTGCCGCGCGGAAAAGCTCACGTCTGAAAGCGCCCGGTAATTACCGAGCTGGACATCAAGCCCGTTTACCTCTATCGCTTCAGACACAATTGCGCTCCCCCAGCATATCAGCCACCAAGCGCCTCCGCGACAGTCTTCGCGTTGTAGCGAATTAGCTCCGCGTAAGTCCTCCGCCCCGGTGCACCGCCCAGCGGGTCGAGCACGTAAATCGGCAGGCCCGTTTCCTCGGCGAGCACGCGAACCGGGCCTTCCGGTAGCTGCGGCTCGGTGAATATGGCTTTGACATCGCGCTCTCTTGCCACCTCAATGAGCCGGGACAGGGATTTCGGCGTTGGCTCCTTACCCGGTGACGGCTCCACCACCCCTGCCAGTTCAAGCCCGTAATCCGCCATGAAATACAGAAACGAGGGATGAACCAGCAGCAGGTGCTCGCCCCTGTAGGGCTTCAGCATTGCCGACACCTCATCATCTAGCGCCGTAAGATCAGCCGCAAAGCGCTCGGCATTCACTTCGTATGCAGCCGAGCCCTCAGGATCCAGCCTGGCGAGTTCTCTAACCAGCCCCGGCAGCGCAGCCTTCACCGTGAGCGGTGAAGTCCAGAAATGGCCGTCCGGCGCGTGGCCGCCTTCGTGACTGTGCCCGTGCATAATCATCTCACGGCGCAGATCCTCCGGCACAAGCTCGAACGCCTCAATCCGGTTCGCCTGCTGGAACGATAGTGCCCAGGCGTCGAGGTTTTTCTGTGCAAAGAAGAAGCCAACCGCGCCCTCGACTAATTCGATATCCGAGGGTCTTGGCTCGTAAGTATGCGGAGAAGCCCCGGGTGAAAGCAGGCACGTCACATCGCCGCGCTCACCCACGACTTCGCGCAGTATCGCCGTAAGCGGTGGAATCGTCGCGATGTAGCTCGGACGCTCCACAGTGCCGCCAGTATCCTTCAGGCAGCCTGCCAGCACCAATACTGCAACTGCTGCGGCTGCTCCCGCTCCGGCCAGAATATTCCATGATTTCAACTTGTCCCGCATGATGCCCTTCACCAAACACTAATACCAGAACTAGATGATAATTATTATCGTTTAGCCGCCTGGCATTCAGGACAGATACCGCGCACTTCCATATAATGGTCCTGGATTTCAAAGCCCGTTTGCAGGCTCAACAGCTCCCTGAGCAATGCCCACCCACAGGTATCGAATTCCCTGACCAGCCCGCACCTGTCGCATACGATGCTGTGGTGGTGGCCCGGCTTGGAGCAGCAGTAAACCCGATCGCTGCGGTTGCCGTTCCCGATCCGGCGCAGCAGCCCCAGCCGCTCCAGCGTGGCGGTGTTGCGATAAACGGTTGCCTGCCCTATGCCATAGCCCCGCATCGCATCCAGAGCCTGGGGGATGGTGAACCCGCGCTTCTGCCCGGCCGCCCACTCCCAGAACCGCTTGCGCTGCTGTGTCAGGCGCACGCCCGCGGATTTCAGCACTGCCTGGAATTCCACCTGCGCCCCCGCGCATCCATCTGTTTCCGCATGTCCCATTACATGATAAAACCTACCATGTGGGAGCTTCGGTGTCAATGTTCGAAGCCGATCTCCCCGATAGTGCTTTCGCAACCGGGCGTGCAGTGAGGAATGCAGGATACTGGGGGAACTTATAGCGTAGATGGCGTAGGAGATGCGGTGATCCGGCAAGCTGGTTAAGTCAATGTTGCCCGGATGCTGCCTCGCCAAAGTCCTTTATCGCTCGCGTGTAGACCTTCAATGTGACTTTTGCATCATCGAAGTACTTATGAACCAGGGGCTGAACGTCATCCCAGGAAAGACCTCCGAGACCGCATCCGATTTGCGGCATACTGATAGTGCGCAAATCCCATTCCCGACAATGACTGCGCAAATCGGCCAAACCGCTTTCGATCCATTCAAGACGCGATGGATCCTCCCAGTGGTCTTTAGTGGTAAAGATGACTACGGAAGGTCGCCGATGCTCGAACAGGTTAGGTTGAACGTCAATCCTCACCATCATTATATGTCCCGGTTTAAGCACGCCCAGTTTGCACGCGCGTACATATGGACGCACAATCTCCGGAAACCTTTTCTTAAACTCCAGCGCTATCCCTTTGCCCATCACGCCAACAGAATTCGCCGGACATACCAACGCATCCGACTTGCTGCGGAACATATTCTTGCCATCTACTATCAGTGCTGGCATGGCGCTTACTTTCCTCTTGCTGAATATACAACGGACTCCATATGTGAATGTACAGCACTAAGTGAAGCACACAAAGAGCCCTGTGCGCAGCGCAAAACTGGCGCTAGTGAGATATTTAAGGCCGTGCTTTTTCGTTTCATTGTCACCATTCTACACCTTCTAAGTCATATCTCAGTATTGAGTTCAATCTATAGAGCAGCCACGGCTTGCTGCGCTCAGCGTAGTGTTTCTCTAGCCTCCTGGCTATAGCCTGCAACCGCTTCTTTGCGGCTGCATCTCTAACGTTTATGCTAACAGCGCATCTCCCAGGAAGCCTATCTGGCACTAAAACCTCGGCGGTTTTCAGCCTCTTAGATTTTTGGCTCGTACAGGTGGACCTGTATTTAATCACGTTCCAGTCTAGCTGCTCCAGGTCTTTCAGATTAGTGAAGAAGCTAGTAGCATTTGAGGCCGCGTTCCCATCGGTAAATATAACCCCATCTAATCTGAAAACGCGGATCGCATCGAGTTCAAATCTTACGATATCTTGGGACGGCATCCCGTCTCTAACCACAACATACTCCATTGGCGTGTTACTACGGGCAAAGAACAGAGGCACATAATGCAATAGCGAGCGATTTTCATCTGCACATTTCGGAAGCTTCCATCCTGGATGAATGCCCCGCCTTTTGCGGATTACATCCTGATTCGCGATGTCGACTCTAATGAGCCCCATCTCTGTAGCCAGTTCCCTCGATAAGAGCCCATGTTGGAGGATCGTTCGGATGTTCTGCATTGCTGTTATGTGATACAGCCTTTCTACTCCGAACTTACCGAGCAGATTCTCAAGTTTACCCATCTTCGTTCCCGCCACATGGAACTATGACAAGAATGCTTGATAGCTTCTCCATCGTCTATTCTTCCCCCCCCTGAATTGCTCTCGTAAGGTTTTTAGCATCAACTCCCACGGAGAGGGGGGGATTCGAACCCCCGATGCGGGGGAAACCCGCATAACAGTTTTCGAGACTGCCGCCTTCAACCACTCGGCCACCTCTCCGCCGCTATTATACCTAAATGCCACGGAGCAGGCGCCGGTCGCAACTCACTTAGCCAAAGGCTGCAATCCCCTGGCTCTCAGCACTTCTAACGCCGCGTCGCGCACGCGGGCAAACACGTCTTCGATACCGTCAGAAGCGTCAACGACCACGAACCTTTCCGGCTCCGCCTGCGCGCAGGAAAGAAACGCTTCACGCACTCGCTTATGGAACTCCACACCCCTGCCTTCAAAACGGTCAGACGCCGTGCCGTCTTTCGCTCCGGCGCGTGAGCACCGCGACAGCCCGGTGTCCGGCTCAATGTCCAGCAGCAACACTAGCTCCGGGACGCAGTCGCCCACAACGCCCGCAGTCACCGAGCGCAGGTAGTCCATTGACAGCGCGCCGCCACCGCCCTGGTAGGCGTAGCTTGAATGGTAGTAACGGTCAACGACGACTACGCTTGCCGCTTCCAGCGCGGGTCGGATAACGGTGCGCACTAGTTGCGCGCGCGCGGTTGAGAACAGAAGAAACTCCTCAAGCGGGCTGAGTTCATCATTCCTGCCCAGCAGCACTTCGCGTATTCGTTCGCCAAGTGGCGTGCCGCCCGGCTCGCGCGTCAGCGTAACCGCGTAGCCGAGTCCTTTCAGGTGTTCAGCAAGGCGGCGGGCCTGCGTGGTCTTGCCACTGCCCTCCCCACCTTCGAAGCTGAGAAGTACGCCGCGCTGCGCCATCGGACGTCCTAGTCTTCCTCTCCCTCTTCCTTCTCCTCAAAGAACAGGCCGTCCTCGTCCATCCGCTTCGCCTCCTCGTCGATTACGTCACGAATGGCGTAGTTCCAGAGCTGCTTTTCGGTGCGGATGCGCGACGGGTAGACCCTGGGCTTCTTCGGGATGTGCGAGTAGTACGCGAAAACGGTGCCTTCCGCGGTCTCCACTACCCTCATTTTGAGTTGCACCATGACTTCGGGGCTGGGGGTCGCGCGGCTCGGCCAGATGCCGCCGGTCACCTTGTAGCCCAGGAACGTCCCGTCAATGATGGCTTCCACCCCGTATTTCTCGCCGATGCGCTGGGCGTGCTTGAGCAGCACCGGCCCTTCGGGATACCCGCTCTCATCAGGCGTGATGTATACAAATTCCACATCGCCGAACTTCGCAGCCAGGCGGTCGCAGAGAATCCGCGAAAACTCCTTGCCGGCGTTCCTGCGCTTGGTGATATTGTCGAATTCGTATACGCCTATGCGGGTGAAGTGCGGCGCCAGCCTGGCTTCTTCCTCATCCGCTTCGTCCACCGCGCCTGCACTCGCAGCCAGCAGGCAGACGCCCAGCAGCATTAGCATTAGAAGTGATACTGTTTCAGCAAATCGTTGCTTCATTGCGCGAGACCTCCTGATCGTGTCCTATTCTAGCATTATCCCGGCCTGAGAGATAAAGAGGGGACCGCAAACGGTCCCCGTATGCGGCGGCTACAGGAGCAATGCCGCCGCTCGCCTAGGTTAGGAGGGTTAGCAAGTTAGCCCACTCAAAGCATAACGCGAATCCGCAACTTCGGCAAGGTATTCCCTGTGCGCTTGCCGCGCCCAAGCCTTGGCTACTTGAACAGGGCCAGAGCGCTGATGGTGAAGCTCGTAATAATGCTGGCGATATCCCTCTTGGCAAGTGCATCGCGTTCCGGCACGTAGATCACGTCACCGGGCAGAATGGGTGGAATATCGGTCAGCTTGCCCTTGGCGTAGTCGTATGCGTTCACCGTGAACGACGCTGCGACTTCGTACGCCCCGCCCGGCCTCCATTTGCCGCGCACAACCATTATCCCGCCCATATTCGCATTTGGCATGTTTCCCCCGGCCTGCGCGATGTAATTCAGGACTCCGGAACCGGGATTGTAGCCAAACCGCCCTGCTTCGTTTACGGCTCCCAGCACGGTTACGTGGGACTCTCGCGGGAATATCTTTATACGGTCGCCGTTGTTGAGCGGGATCATCGAAGGCTCTTCCTCGGAGTAGTAATATTTGTCCAGCTCCACTATCTGGAAGAGAAGCTGGCCGTCCTCGTCCGTTCTTTCGATGACCGTATGCGCCAGGTCTCTTTCTGGCATCACTTCTCCCGCCCGAAAGAGGACTTCGAGCAGTCCTTCGCCTGGAAGCACTTCGTAGTTCCCCGGCCGGGTGCTGCCGTAGACATACACTGTTTTCTCAGGACGGGGGAAGTAAATGATATCGCCGTCGCGCAGCAGGAAGTTCTTGCTCTTCAGCTGCCCCAACGCTACGAAATCGGTCGGGTCAATAAGAGTGACCTGCGCACACCCGGACTCCATAATCTCCAGAATCGCACTCTCGTCACCGACAAGCCGGACAATCTCATCTTCATCGAGAACCACGGGATCTTCAGCACTACTCTCCTTTGCACCCAGAAGGAAGTTGCCCTCCCGCGCACCACTTTCCCCCTTACGTCCAAGAAAAAACGAAGCAAGACGGTAGTGATGGATTCGCCTGTGCTCCCCCCAACTAGATAGCTGCAACTGCTGGAGAAAATCAACTATCGTCGTGCCGCCCCGCAAGGCATATACACCAACACGTGTTGTTGCACCGAACACGAACACTTTGACTGAAGAGAGCCGGTACACGTCAACCGTGACTGTAACGCTCTTGTAATAGGGTGACAGCTCCTCTTCGAGCCGCACCGAAGCTCCCTCAATCGTCAGCCCCAGAACCGCAATCCTGCCAACTGGCGGGACTACAATCATCCCGTTCCCATCGATCGTCGCGCGAACGGTACGCTGAGTCGGCGTGTAAAGCCTTATGGTCAGCATATCACCCACTGAGAGGGGATACGCGGGCAAGAAGTCCTCAATGCCGGGGATCCCGGACACAGATGTCGTTTCCCTGTCCAGATCAGTCCTGGCGGCTTCGCCGCCTTCACCCGTACCGCTTGCATCAGCGTCTTGAGCGAAGGCTAATGCAGCAGCAAACGCCAGAAGCAGAACCAGTGCTACTAGTGCAATCAGCACTCTCTTAACCACTTATCCGTACCCCCTTGTCGAGGGTCATTGCAGTATACGCGTCCTCAGTCTCCAGGTCACCTGTCACAAGCGCAAAGGACGCAGCCCCCGTCCCAGCGAGTATGGCAGCGTTAGCCCGGAGCTCCCGCGTGGTCGTTTGCCCGGCAGCGGCAAAAACGATGCGTAGCGCAACGCCGTTCGCTGCCGCAATTTGCAGCGGGTGGGCTACAAGGTCGCCGAGAAGCAGGACCACCCTTTCATCCGATGAGGCTGCGCCTTCGCCGGTGAGCACTTTGTCCTGAGACGGAGTCACCAGACGAGCTTCGGCGCCTGCCGCTTTCAGCCGGCCTACCAGTTCACGGACAAGCTCCGCGCCCATGCCGTCAGTGAGGTCCACGCAGGCAGCGCTGCCTCCCGCAGGCACAACTCGCAGCACTTCGGCTGCCAGCCCATCTATGGCGGCTCCCCGGGACTTCTGGTCACGAGGGATCAGTGTGATGTGTCCTCCCGCCCCCAGTGCGAGAGCGTGCCGCAATCCGCGAACCCGCCCGCTTCCGTACACCCGCAGCGATACATACGCGAGAGCGAAGACGAACCCGAAGATGAAAGCCAGCAGGCCGTTTACCTTAACAGAAGGGCGGGCGGGAAAGTCCGGTGGTATCGCTTCGTCCAGCATGCGCACACTCGTTGCCTGCGATTCCACCAGAACCGCCGTCTCCTGGCGCTTCGTAACCAGGAAATAGTAGAGGCTCTCGTTGGCCTTCTGGTTACGCGCGAGAACCATCAGGTCTCGTTCCTTCTGTGGAATCTCGGCCATCAGTCCTTCGTATTCCGCGAGCAGCTTACCTGCAGACGCACGTCTGGTCTCCAGAGTTTCCTTCCGGCTGCGAAGATTATCCAGTATCGAGGACTTGACCTCCTCGATGAGCGCCGTGTTCCTCACAACTTCAGGATGAACTTCTGTCATCTCCTCCAGGAGGCCAACCCGTTCCGAAACGAGTTCGGCAAGTTGCTGCACAAGAGCCGTTTGAACGGGGTCCCGGTTTAGAGTGCCGCTATACAGGATGAAGTCCTCAGTCCTCCCTTTTCCCAGCCGCGCGAGCAAGTCATTGCAGTCGTCCAGGTCCATCGTGACCTGCTCCTGCTCCAGCTTACGGGCCGCGAAGCTTTGAATAAGCGCTTTGCTCTCCTCTGTTAGCACGACGGTCGACTCTCGCTGCTTGTACTCCGTAAGCTCCTTCTCAGACGCAAGCAGCGCGTTCCTAATCCGGTCGATCTCTCTGTCAAGATACTCCAGGCGGTACTCTCCCAGTGTTCGGTCATACTCTTCGTTGCTCTTGAGGTATGCCTCTATTAGCGAATTGACGTACACCGAACCCCGGTATGGGTCCGCCCAGAAAAACGCCACAGCGAGCACACCTGACCTCGTTCCCAGCTCGTAAACGCTGGAGCGGTTCGAGATTAACCGGAGTGTCTCGCTTTGAGAGCGGACAATCAGATCAAACCTGCGACCCGCTGGAGCGTGAACCTCGTCCAGAGTGAACGCAAGCCCCTCGACGCTGAAACGACCGCCAACGGGCACCATCTGCTCATCTCCGCCGGGGACAGAGATCTCCAGGCCTTCGCCCTCACTCACGCGCGCTACAAGCTTCTTGTCCGCCCAGCCCGCTCCAACTTCTGCCTGACTCAGCAGGAGATACTCTGGGGGAACGTCCGGGATCAGCGGTAGCTTGTCGCGGAAGAAACGCAGAAGCCGCCCATGCACCGTGTCCCACGCACGGTTGCGCGTCTCAATCTGCATCGCGCACGCATTAATCGCCTTCTCACGCAACAGGCGAGTCCGCAGAAGCTGCATCTCGGTTTCTGTGGCCGGTGACGGCAGCTGAAAGCCGCCAACGCCGCTAAACATCGCGAGAATGGAGGAGTCTTGCCCGCCTTTAACTTGAATCGTAGCTGCCAGCCGCCATTGACGCGGTAAAGCGGCAGTTATTAGAACAACAACAATCACCGCCGCAATAGCGAATCCGACGAGGAATCCCAGGTTTTGGCGGACGATTATGCCGAACTCGCGCAGATTTTCGTCCAGGAGAGAGAAGCGGTCGCTACCCATTATACCCCCGAAAGGCATGGATACATTACACGCTGCATAGAGGATAGTCAAGGATTCCCAACGCCCGACTGCGTCCTCAATCGCTCTGAACCAGGCGGTGTTTTCTGATAGGTTTACGCGGCTTCCGCGCCTGAACAGACAACGACCCGACAGGCGTCAGCTACCAGTGGGAATTCGGCGACGGTGAGGCTAACGACGAACATGACCCCGTGCACACTTACGTGACGGCGGGTTCGTTCATCGTCACGCTGACGGCGACATTCAGCGGTGGCACCTTCACGGCAGTCTCCACACCCAGCAATGTCGGCTCCGTGGTGAGTGCTCTTTCCGACCGGGTCAGGCGACTATCCGTGCAAATGCACGATTACGCTGCTCCTGAACCCGGAAACGCCTCGGGAGCGAATCGCAACTTTTGGCCCTTACACCCTAGACACGGGAAGCTTAGACTGGTATGCTGTTAATGTCGATGTAGGAGCGACCAGTGTCGCAACCTACACTGCTCCGGGCAGTCCTCCGGACGGCGTGGAGTAATATTGGTATGCCTCTAAGGAAAGCGGGGCTGCGAGGATCGCCTCATCTCCGGCTCCGCTTTCTTGCGTTAACCGCCAGGGTTTCGATATAACATAGACTGTGGTAATGTATCTGAACATCCGCCCATAAGGGCAGACTGATGAAGAATAACGAAACAGACGCCTTTACGCGATGGTTGTACACCGACATCGTGAAAGACCACTTCACCAACCCACGCAACGTACTTTTCGGAGACGAGACCGAAGTTGCCGAAAGCTCCGATGGCATTGGATTGGTCGGAAGCCCGGTCTGCGGAGATATGATGAAGGTTTTCATCCGGGTTGACCCGGAAACCGACCGCATAGTGGACTTCCGCTGGAAGACGTTTGGTTGCGCAAGCGCCATCGCTTCCACTTCAATGCTCTCGGAGATAGTTATGGACGGCGATGGGATAACTGTTGAGGATGCTTTCAAAATCCGGCCTCAGGATATTCTCAACCGGCTGGGCGGGCTACCGGAAAAGAAAATCCACTGCTCGGTCCTCGGCGACAAGGCGCTCCGGGCCGCTCTCCGGGATTATCTGAGCAAGACGGGCCAGGAAGAGCGCATCCCGCCTGAACGGGGCCGCACTGTCTGCCATTGCCTTGAGGTAACAGAAGACGATATCGAAGACGCCGTTGTAGAACACAACGTGCGAACTTTTGAGGATCTCCAGGCTCGCACAAAGATCTCTACGGGCTGCGGCGAATGCAAGCCGGACGCCGAACTCGTCCTGAGACGGCTTCTTAAGGAATACGCACTCCGGGCAGGCTAGCTCAACAGGTAGCGCGTGTCTAAGCCTTGCTGTCGCGGGCGCAGCGGTCAGTCCTCGACTTTCGTCCCCCGCTCATCGCGGGAGGCGAGCAACTGCATCAGCCGGGGGAAATCGTCCTGGAAGTCCATCATAAGGTAGAACCAGCGCAGCGTGGGGTCGGTATCGCTCGAATCCTTGTGCAGGTCGTTGATTATTTTATCCACCAGCTCGTCCGGCCCTATCTGGCTGATTTCCGATAGGAACTGGTCAGTCAGGTACAGCGGCACTTCAGAGCACATCGCGCGCACGAAGAACTGCTCTGGCACCTGCGGGAGGAATTCAAAGTCCTCCTGCACATCAAAGCTGAAGCGGACGTTATTGCGATTGATGCGCCTTTGTTTCAAAACAGCTTCCCGATAGATTCTACCATAGTAAATACGGCTATAATGTCAGACTTGGTGAGGAGATATTTGTTCCCAAACGAGGAGCGACTATGACAAGCGTCAACGAGCTGCTGGAACGCTGGAAGTCTGCAACGCTCGGTCCCTTTATGGACCGTGCGCCGGAGCGCGCTGAGGAGTTCGTCTCGACCGGCGGCTACGATTTCGAGCGCGTCGCGGTCCCCGACGACCTAAGCCTGTCCGGGGAAGGCATGAAGGAATACGCCGAGCGCCTAGGGCTGCCCGGCGAATATCCTTTCACACGCGGTGTCACACCAACAATGTACCGGGGACGGTTCTGGACAATGCGCCAGTATGCCGGATTCGGCACAGCGGAGGAAACCAATCAGCGCTACCGCTACCTGCTCGAATCCGGCCAGACCGGCCTTTCGGTCGCCTTTGACCTTCCTACACAGATGGGCTACGACAGCAGCCACCCTTTAGCAGAAGGAGAAGTGGGCAGAGTTGGCGTGCCGATAGACACTATCGAGGATATGCGGACGCTCTTCCACGGCATCCCGCTGGGAGAGGTCACAACTTCAATGACCATTAACGCGCCGGCGGCGATGCTCCTGGCCTTCTACCTTGTGGTCGCGGAGGAGCAGGGAGTCGACTGGCAACGTATCGGGGGCACAATCCAGAACGACATTCTTAAGGAATACATCGCGCGGGGCACGTACATCTTCCCGCCTGAGGCGAGCCTGGCGCTGACGGTGGACACATTCCGGTTCTGCAGCGAGAACCTGCCGCGATGGAATATGATAAGCGTATCCGGCTACCACATCCGCGAGGCCGGCTGCACCGCAGTACAGGAGGTCGCATTCACTCTCGCGAACGCTATCGAATACTGCACGCAAGCGGTGCGCTCGGGCCAGGACATAGACCGCTTCGCTTCCCGGCTCTCGTTTTTCTTCAACGCACACAGCAACCTGCTGGAGGAAGTCGCTAAGTTCCGCGCGGCGCGGCGACTCTGGGCCAGGATAGTGAAGGAGCGCTTCCACGCGGAAAACCCGCGGAGCATGCTTCTTCGCTTCCATACGCAGACCGCGGGAAGCATGCTCACGGCACAGCAACCGCTGAATAATATAGTACGCGTTGCGCTGCAAGCCCTCGCCGCGGTCCTCGGTGGCACCCAGTCACTCCACACCAATAGCTATGATGAAGCCCTGAACCTGCCGACCGAGGAAAGCGTTACCATCGCGCTGCGAACGCAACAGATTCTCGCTGAAGAATCCGGCGTGGCCGACACTGTTGACCCTCTGGGCGGCAGCTATTTTATTGAGCAGCTAACCGACAGAATTGAAGCCGAAGCTGAAGTGTATATCGCGCGGATAGACGAGATGGGCGGTATGCGGCGGGCAATCGAGAAGGGGTACCCGCAAAGCGAGATTCACCAGAAAGCATATGAGTGGCAAAAGCAGGTGGACCGGGGTGAACGCGGGATTGTAGGGCTGAACAAATACGCCGCCGAAGAGCACCGGGTGCAGCCGATAGCGCACGACGAGGCCGCAGAAGCCACCCAGCGCGAAAGGCTGGAAGGATTCCTCGCGCGCCGCGGCAGCATAGGAGACAACTTCACCGAGCAGGCAAGGCAGCGCGCTCTCGACGAACTAACGCGTGCGTGCGAAACGAAGAAGCTGATCTGTGAACGTATCCTCGACTGCGTTAGGTCAGGCGCAACCGAAGGCGAGATGGTTTCTGCGGCAGAAAAAGTCTGGGGGCGTTACCGAGGCGACTAGAGCACGCGGCGCATTTCAGCGGGCGCTGGGGGCTTTAGAAGGTGAACGTGAACACCCCGCTGGGGCATACCTCTCTGCATTTTTCGCAGAGAATGCAGTTGTCCTCGATGATATCAACCGGCCGCTCGCTCCCCGGGTTGAGATCGATAGCGTCCGCGGGGCACACCTGGAAGCACTTCTTGGATTCAGTGCACTTGGTGCAGTCCACACTGTAGAAGCTCTGCACACGGTCGATGCGCACATCCAGCGAAGCCAGGTAAGTCAGGCCTTCACGTATCTTGTCCTCGTCACCGGAAAGTTCGAGCAGCAGCCTGCCTTCCTCTCCCGGCATAACCTTCGCCCTGAGGATGTTCAGGCGCAGCTTGTAGTTGCTCACCAGCAGATAGGTGACAGGCTTGCGTATCGCATTGGGGCTGAACGAAAGGACTGCACGCTCTATCTTCATACCTGATCCTCCTTACTTGGGTAACAGCCAAACGTAAACGTAAATCACAGCGGCAAACAGGGAGCCGGCTATTGCGCCGGACAACGCCGCTCCGAGGCCTCTAAATGCACACAGCACGCGTTCTTAGTATAACACGGACGGACGCCTTATGTGACGCAGAATGGGCGGGGCTATCCCCGCCCATTCTATAAAGGCAATTGAATTACCGTTTGTGTTCTGTGCTGTAAGCCTAATTTCCGCCGTAGCCGCTGGAGTGTACACTGACAGCAGCGCAGAACTGACCGAGCTCTCCTGCCCAGTTGAACACAACAACCTTCGTACCAAAGCCACTCGGGTCGTCGTCAACTGATCCCATACCGGCATAGCTCCAGTAACCAGAAGCCTGGTCAGCACTGAAGGCTCCATAGTCGACGTAGCGATACACAGCTACGCTGGTACCGTTCGCCAGGTTCTGCCAGATGGGAATGAAGAGAACACAGTACTGGTCAAATACCAGACTTTCCGGACCGTAGGCAGCCGCGCCGATCTTACCCGGGTTAGCCATGTAGTAACCCCGGAAGTCATCGTTGTTCGCAGCTTCGGCAGTGATACCGCGGATCCACACGCTGAAGAAATCAGCCCAGCCGTCTTCGTTTGTATCGAAGAACGCGGGGCCTGCCGCGACATAGCTGCCGCCCGGAATGGCCACTCCGCCACCGGAGACATCGTCAAATGCCCCGATATCGTTGGCCGAGTCAAAGTAGGCCCAGCGGTCAGTCACGTCGTTGTAGCCGAGTGCAATGTCACCGGTGTCAGCATAACCAACAGCTCCGAGGTAGTAGTCACCAGGCGTGAACATGTCGATCACGCGCCGACTGCCGCTACCCGAACAGCCAGCAAGGGCCAGCGCGGCGATTATCAGTACGGCGACTGACAGCACACCAAAATACTTTCTCATAATGACCTACTCCTTCTAATGATTTAGTGGTGAGGATTACAGATTACCAATTGTATCCGGCTCCCCACCGGTTCGTCAAGCCTGGCGCGTGCATCCCCCGCCTTGCCAGGCTCTGTGAGTCTACCATTGAGGGTATCCACTGTCAAGCTGCAAGTGCCACAGCCCCCCAATCGAGGCTGGCTTCAGCTAATATCAGAAGCTGCACATACTCAGCCAGACCAGCAAAGAGCGTGGCACCAATCCCAGAACTACTATGGCAACTGCCGAAATGAGAGCCACGGTAAGGTAAGGCCAGGCCACCACGGAAACGGGGGCAGCCGCCTTCAGGCCACCCTCTGCTGCATCCTCAGGCTGCTCTCGAGGAAGGAAGTACATCGCCTGCACAACACGCAGGTAGTAGTAGACCGAGACCATTGTGTTGATTATCGCGATTATCAATAGCGCGATGTAGCCCGCCTTATAGGCAGCATAGAAAAGCAGTACCTTCCCCACAAATCCGGCGGTTATCGGGAAGCCGATCAGGGACAGCATGAAGAACGTCAGGGCAAGAGCCGCGAGCGGTTGCCGCTCCGCCATCCCGCGCAGGTCGCTAATATATACATCGTCCGTGCGCCTGGTTGCCCAGGCCGCCACAAGCGCCAGGCTGCCAATCACGGCGGCGCTATAGGCTATCAGGTAAAAGAGCACGGCTGAAACCGCCTCGGCGTTTGCCGCAATCAGGCCAAGCACCAGGTATCCCGCGTGCGTGATGGCGGAGTATGCGAGCAGGCGCTTGAGGCTCATCTGGTGCAGCGCCAGGAGATTCCCCAGGCACATCGTGATGATTGCCAGCACGTAGAGTGCCAGCCGCCAGAACTCCGCCAGCGGCATCAGCCCTTCCATCAGCACGCGAAGGAACACGGCAAAAACCGCTACCTTCACTGCCGCTGCCATAAAGCCCGTAACCGGCGTTGGACTGCCCTCATAGACATCGGGCACCCAAGCATGGAAGGGCGCCAGCGCTGCCTTAAACGCAAATCCCACCAGGAGAAGGCCCAGGCCAAGCAGCAATAAAGCCCTGTTCCCGGCTGACGGCAACGACTCCGCGATCACGCCCAGCGATAAGGTTCCTGTAGTGCCCCAGATGAAGGCGGCGTAAATCATAAAAGCGCTGGCGAAAGCGCCCAGAAGAAAGTACTTGAATCCCGCCTCGCGGCTGAACGCCAGTCTCCGGTTATATCCCGCCAGCACGTAAAGCGGCAGAGACAAGAGCTCAATACAGATGATAATACTCACCAGCCCCCGCGCAGCGGGAAGCAGCATCATACCGCTTGCCGAGAGGAACAGCAGCGCATAATACTCGCCACCGCGAAGGCCCATCCTGGCCATATGCGCCGGAGAGACGATGAGCGTCAGGAACAGCACCGCCAGCACTGTGAGTGCGACTATTGCGGCGAATCCATCAAATCGCAGGGCGCCCCCAAGCACCGGAGACGGCAGGAGCGGGAAGTACACAAGCTGGGCGATGCCTGCGACAACCACTGCGAGGCCCCCGAAACCGGCCAGCCGCCTGTTCGCCCGTCCGGCCCAGAGCACTTCAAGCAGCACGAGAAGAAGTGCCGCCAGCACGATGACGCCAACAGGCAGCAGGCTAAGGATGTTCCCCGCGGCAAAGCTGACTCCCACTAGCCGTCACCTCCAGGTGCGTTCTCAGGCAGCACCTGCGCGAGAGCTGTTGCAGCCTTCTCGCCGGAACGTGCGTATTCAACGCTGCCCGATGAGATGCGCATCACCGCTCTAACCGTCCTGTCCACGGCGGGCTTGATCACGCTTAAGTAAGGCTTGGGATACAGGCCGATCCACAGCATCAGCAGCACAAGCGGTACGAGGTATACGAACTCCCGCACGTTCAGGTCCAGCAGCTTCTGGTTCTCCGGCTTGGTGCATTCACCGTGGAACACGCGCCTGAACATCGTAAGCAGGTAGACCGCCGCCAGAACCACCCCGAACGTCGCCAGCCCGCCCAGAGCCCAGTCGGCCCGGAACGCTCCCAGCAGTATCAGGAACTCGCCAACGAACCCGTTCAGGGCAGGCAAACCGACACTTGCCAGCATGGTAATCAGGAACATGTTGTAGTATTGCGGCATTACGGATGCCAGGCCGCCGAACTGCGCGATTTCCCGGGTATGCCGCCGCTCGTATATGACGCCGACCAGGAGGAACAGCGCACCGGTAGTAATACCGTGGCTGACCATCTGGATGGTCGCCCCGACCTGTCCGATGCTGGTGTTGGCAAAGGAGAATATCCCCAGCATCACAAAACCCATATGGGCTACCGAAGAGAGCGCAATCAGGCGCTTGAGGTCCGTCTGTGCCGCGCAGACGAGCGCGCCGTAAATGATGCTGATTACCGCAAGGCCCATTATCCACGGCGCAGCCCATACCGAAGCGTCCGGGAACAGCGCCAGGCAGAAGCGGATGAAGCCGTAGCCTCCCATCTTCAGCAGCAGTGCGGCAAGCAGCACCGAACCTGCTGTGGGCGCTTCCGTGTGGGCGTCGGCCAGCCACGTGTGGAACGGGAAAAGCGGGACCTTGATGGCAAACGCGAGGAAGAACGCCAGAAACAGCCAGGTCTGAAGCTCCGGCGGCAAGATATGGCTCCGCAGGTAGATGAAATCAAATGTGCCAAAGTGCACGTAAAGCCCGATAATGGCCAGCAGCATAAAGAAGCTGCCGACCACCGTATAGAGCACGAACTTTGTCGCCGCGTAAACCCTTCGCCCGCTGCCCCATATGCCGATGAGCAGGTACATCGGTATAAGCACCGATTCCCAGAACAGGAAGAAAAGGAACAGGTCGAGCGAGACAAACGTGCCCGTGAGCGCGAAGCCCATCAGCAGCAGGAGGATGTAATATTCCTTCTCCCGCTTCCTGATGGCGCTGAAAGACGAAAGGATGGAGATGGGCAGCAGGAACGTGGTCAGGAGCACCAGCCACAGCGATATCCCGTCCACGCCGATGTGGTAACTCACGCCGATCTGGGGAAGCCAGGTGTATTGCTCAATGTGGGAGAATTTCTCGAATCCACCGCCGCCGGCCAGCAGGAACAGCGAAATGAGGAAGGTGGCGATTGATGCCCAGAACGCGAACCACTTGATGCTGTGGGACTTCGCGGGGCTCATCAGAGTGATGATGATTGCTCCCGCCAGAGGCAGGAATATGATGATGCTCAGCAGGGGAGCGTTCGCCATCATTTGTATGAGTGCATCCATCACTTAGCCCCCAGCCCCAGCCAGAGGAGTATCACCAGCAGGATTGCGCCTGCGCCCATATACCAGGCATAGTTGCGGATAAACCCGGTCTGTATCGGGCGCAGCACCTGCCCCACCGCGCCGACGACAAAGGCGATAGCATTCACCACGCCGTCGATAATCCCCAGATCCACTACGCGCGAAAGCTGTTCGCACAGCACCCGGCCGGGCTGGACGAACGTGCTGTCGTAGAATTCATCAACGTAGTATTTATTCAGCAAGACACGATACGGTGCTGCAAACGCCCTTTTTAGTTTCTCCGTTACTCCGTACCGGACCTGATACAGGTAGAACGCTAGGCCCAGCCCCAGCAGCGCAACGACCACCGAAATCGACGTTGTCAGGACTTCCTTGAATAGCTCCTGTGCTCCATGGGCAGCTTCAGCGACGTGTGCGCCACCAGCCAGCGCCCCGGACACGAACGGCTGGAACGCGTTGGGCATATGGATGATGCCCGCGAACAGCGCGGGGAGCCCGATATAGCCCGCCAGCACGCTGCCAATCGCGAGAATCCAGTTCGGCGTCACCATTGACGAAGGCGCTTCGTGCGGATGTATCTCAGCCTCGTCGAACCTTGGTTTGGTCAGGAACACCAGGTATATCTGGCGGAACATATAAAACGCGGTGAACAGCGCCGTTACAACGCCGACTATCCACAGCACCATTCCCGCATTCGGCCAGATATCCGGCCGCGTGGTGAACGCGGCGAAAAGTATCTGGTCCTTGCTGAAGAATCCGGCCAGCAGCGGAATCCCCGATATCGACATCGCGCCGATGAGGAAGTGCCAGTAAGTGTGCGGCATATATTTCGCCAGGCCGCCCATCTTCCTCATATCCATTTCCCCGCGCATCCCGTGGATGACCGAGCCGCTCGCGAGGAACAGCAGCGCCTTGAAGAACGCGTGCGTGAACAGGTGGAAAATAGCAATCCAGTATGCGCCCACGCCCGCCGCGAGGAACATGTATCCGAGCTGGGAGACCGTCGAATACGCCAGCACGCGCTTGATGTCGTTTTGCACCAGCGCGATGCTTCCGGCGAATATCGCCGTGAACGCTCCCACGCAGGCAACGACCAGCATCGCCACTTCGGTCATGCTGTAGAGGAAGCTCATCCGGGAGACCATATAGACGCCGGCAGTGACCATTGTCGCCGCGTGGATAAGCGCGCTAACCGGCGTCGGGCCTTCCATCGCGTCGGGAAGCCACACGTAAAGCGGGAACTGCGCGCTCTTGCCGATCGCGCCGCCGAAGAGGAACAGCGCGATGAGCGTGAGCGGGAAGTGCCCCGCAAACGCGACTGTCTCCACGGACTGGCGAAGCTCGGTAAAGTTGAACGTACCATACAGCCAGAAGATTAAAAATATGCCGATTAGGAATGCGAAGTCCCCGATGCGGTTGACGATGAACGCCTTGATGCCCGCGGCAGGCGGGGCGGCCTTCTTGTACCAGAAGCCGATGAGCAGATACGAGCACAGGCCGACTCCCTCCCAGCCGACGAACATCAGGACCAGATTGTCGGCCAGAACCAGCGTCAGCATCATCGCCACGAACAGATTCAGGTAGGTGAAGTAGCGCGGGTACCCGTCATCGTCCGCCATGTAGCCCATCGAGTAGACGTGAATGAGGAACGAGACGAGGGATACTGTCAGCGCCATCACCAGCGACAGCCCGTCCACCAGGAACCCGTAGCTGATTTCGAGCGGCGGCAGCGATAGCCACGGCAAAAGCATAACCGTGTGCGCCCCACCCTCCAAGGCGATGTAGTTAAGGAAGGCGACCAGGGATACGACGAACGAGCCGAGGATAGCCAGGCTGGCGATGGTGCCCACCGCCTTGCGCGGCATCCGGCGCCCGAAGAACCCGTTGACGAGCACTCCAAGCAGCGGAAGCGCAATTGCCAGATAGATGTAATCCATTCCCCGGTTATCCTCTCAGTGAGTTCACCGCGTCCACATCAACGTCGCGCCGGTAACGGTAGATGGAGACGATAATCGCCAACCCTATCGCCACCTCGGCGGCCGCCACAGCCATGAAGATAAGCGCGATAACCTGGCCGTCCAGCTTGTCGAGGTGGCGCGAGAATGCTATGAACGCCAGATTCGCCGCGTTCAGCATAAGCTCGATCCCCATGAACATGATGATCGGGTTGCGGCGCACAAGCACCGCCAGCATGCCCATCGTGAACAGCACCGCTGAAAGCACCAGGCTGTAGACTACGATGGGCTCCATCAGTTCTTTTCCTCCCTGTCGTCCCGCTTTTCCTTGCGGGCCAGCACCACCGCGCCCAGCATCGCGGCCAGCAGCAGAAGCGATGTCAGTTCAAACGGCAGCAGGTATCTTGAGAACAGCGCGCTTCCCAGCGCCTGCGGACTGGTCAGCTCCTCGACCTTCATCGCCGCCGACTGCACATGCTCCTCAGCGGTGAACACGCCCCCCATATAAAGCCCGAGCACGAGCACGCTGATGAGCACAATCACCAGGATGCCTGAGAAGAACGTCTGCCACGGCAGCGAATACACGTATGCGTGCTTCTGTCCGGGCTGGATGAAAAAGAATATGATGAAGAGGAACAGCACCATTATCGCGCCGGTGTAGACCAATACCTGCAACGCCGCCAGCACGGGCGCTGACAGCAAAAGGAATATCACTGCCAGCGCAAAGAAGTTCGCGATTAGAAACAAGGCCGAGTGAACGGGATTGCGCGACATTACCATTCCGGCTGCGCCGATCAGCGCCAGTGCCGCTGCCGCGATAAACACAATCAGCTCGATCACGTTCACCAGTAAAACTCCCTGCCCAGAAGGTCCTCTTTGTGGTAGATGAACTTGTTAACCCCGCCCTGCGGCCCGCCGCGCTCGTCGTCCGCCAGCTCATAGTCGTGCTTCATCACTATGGCTTGAGTAGGGCAGGCTTCGGTGCACATTCCGCAGAAGATGCACCGGAGTATATCCATATCGTACACGACGGCATACCTCTCGCCGGGGCTGTGAGGATCCGCCGGGTCGTTCTCCCCCGCCACAACTGTAATGACATCCGCCGGGCAGGCCGACGCGCACAGCGCGCACCCGACGCACTTCTCCAGGCCCTTGTGCTCACCGGATTCGTAACGCTCCAGCCGGTGCAGCCCACGGAAGCGCTCCTTCATCTTCAGCTTCTTCTCAGGATACGATATCGTCACAACCCTGCCGGCGAACCGGTTGGCCAGGAACTGCACGATAGTAATGTACAGCCCCTGGACCACCGCCAGCAGATTGAACTTCTGTAAGAAGCTTGGTTTCATTACTGGATGAACGCCTTGATTCCAGCCGTGATTATGATATTCAGCAACGCCAGCGGGAGGAGTACCATCCACCCGAAGCGCATCAACTGGTCGTAGCGGAAACGCGGAAGCGTCGCCCTGAGCCAGATGAAGAAGAAGATAACCGCACAGGTCTTCAGCAAAAACCAGAACAGGTTTGCCAGGCCGACGAGCCCCGCGCCAAAGATCGCCGGCCCGTGCCATCCACCGAGGAATAGTACCGTCGCCAGCATCCCGACATTGATAATGGCCACATACTCGCCCAGGTAGAACATCGCGAACTTCATCGCCGAGTACTCGGTATGGTAGCCCGCTACCAGCTCGTTTTCGCACTCCGGCATATCAAACGGCGCGCGGTTGGTCTCGGCAACACCCGCTATGAGGAACACGACGAAGCCGAGTATCTGCGGGATGAAATACCAGATGCGCTCCTGCCCCAGCACGATTTCGTGCAGCGAGAATGTTCCCGCCATCAGGACAACGCCGATCACGGCAAAACCGAGCGCCAGCTCGTAGCTTATCATCTGGGCGCACGCCCGCAGGCCGCTGACGAGCGGATACTTGCTACCGCTGCTCCAGCCCGCGAGGATGATGCCGTAGGTGCCCAGCGACGATATCGCCAGCACAAGCAGAATCGCGACATTCACGTCGGCGATGTAGAAATGCTCAGTGATGGGAATGACCGAGATGATGGCGAACGCGGCGATGAGCGTTATCGCAGGCGCAAGGAAGTACACGAACTTGTCGGCTTTCGCGGGAATGAGCTCCTGCTTGAACAGCAGCTTCACGCCGTCGGCGATGGGCTGGATGAGGCCCAGCGGGCCGACGCGGTTTGGCCCGACGCGCCACTGGAACCAGGCAACAAAGCGACGCTCGACGAGCGTGAGGTACGCCATCGCCAGCAGCAGGACGGCGAAGACAATGAGTATCTTCGCAACCATCCACACTACTTCAATGACGCTCACTGCGATGGCCTCACTCTGATATAAGTTATGTTTTCATCAACCGAAACCAGACGGTTCGACGGCGCTTCTGGGAGGTAATTGCCGACCACGACGCTTCCTCGCTGCACCCAATCGCACCGCCGGGCGACAAGCCTGATCTCCCCGTTTACCGATTCCACAACGACATCCTGGCCTTCGGCTACACCGGAAGCGCTCATATCATCAGGATGCATTTGCGCCAGCGGCTCAGGAGCCACCGCGTCCATTTTCTTTGAAAGGCGCATTCGTGGTGAATTGCGCATTAAATAAAGCTTCTGCACCAGCACAAGCGGATAGTCTTTCGGCGGCTCGTAGCGCGGGAAGTCCAGCTTGACCTTCTCAATCTCCTCGGCGACTCTGCGCTCCCCCTCCTCGTCGAGCCGGAAATCCAGCAGCGAGCCTGTCTCGGGAATCGTATCGAAGCTCAGATGGGAAATGGCAGGTATCAGCCGCGCAATCTCATCGAATATCCTGGCAGGGGTGGTGGAATGCGATCCCTTGCCCAGCTTAATCAGCAGGCGGTTCCATACCTCAAGGTTGGTGGGCAGGCTGGTCACGATATCGGACGCGCGGAGTCTCTGCAAGCGCCAGCCCAGGTTGACGTATGTGCCCTCGCGGCATGGCCACGGCGCCACCGGGAGCAGAAGGTCGGCTCGCTCAGTAGTCTCATTCGTCAGCACGTCCTGGACGATGAGGTAATCCACCGCCTTCATCGCCCGTTCCACCAGTGAGCGATCGACAAACGTCATCAGCGGATTGACACCGGTCAGGTATAGCAGCTTGACCTCGCCTGCTGCGGCTTTCTCAAACAATCCGCGCAATGTGGCGTGAGGCCGTTCGGGCAGCTCCGCCTGTCCGCGAACCAAAAATTCAAGATTATTTAGGACGAGCGCGCCCGTTGCGTTCGCGCTGCGAAGCGCCGGATTGAGCGAGAAGTGCCCACGCTCGATTCCATTGGCTTTCCGCCAGCGGATCGCCGCTTGCTTTATCTTAAGCAGCGCCAAAAGGCACTTGTCCGCGTTGCGGTGCCGCAGCATATCCTGCCCGTAAATAACCGCCACCGTGCGGGCTTTCTGCAGGTTCTCAACCAGCCCACCCCACCGGCCGCCCGTGTTGCCGGATTCGATAACCTGGATAATCTCGCCCGCCGCAGCCAGGAAGTTGCCTGCGTCGTAGCAGTAGTGCTCCTGGGGGCCCCAGTATCCCGGCGGTTCATACGCGCAAAGACTGATGAACTTCCGGTCTGAGCCTTTGAGAGCCTGCTTGATGCGCAGAGCCAGTACTGGAGCCTCTTCTATCAGGTCACACCCCACGGAGACGATGAGATCAGACCGGAGTATCTCGCCAATAGATGCGCTGTCGAAGAACAGCGAGTGCAAAATCGCCAGCGGATTGCTGCCGACGTCAATCAGGCCTTCGCCGATAAAGAAATTCTCCGTGCCCAGGTGCGTGTGGGCGATAAGGCGGAACGCCACGTAATCCTCATTGGTAAGACCGCTACCTGCAATCAACCCCAGCGCATTGGCACCGTGCTTCTCAACAACCTCGGCGATCTTCTCGGCCGCCGTGTTCTCGGCTTCTTCCCACGAGATCTCGCGGCGCTCGCCGCCCTTGCCCGTCATCGGATGCTTGAAGGGCAGGTTGTTGGCGTATCCGTATGCAAACCTCCCGCGGTCGCAAAGGTGCCCGTCGTCAACATCCGGGTGGACCGCCGGAACGATGCGCAAAAGCTCGTTGTGGCGCGTGTGCAGCTCCACATTGCATCCCACCGCGCACTGGTTGCATACTGTCCTTGTTTTGCCCAACTCCCAGGAGCGTCCGCGGAAGCGGAAAAGTTCGCTTGTTATAGCCCCAACAGGGCATAGCTCTATCACGTTGCCTGAAAAGTAATCCGGCGGGCCTTCGACTCCGTAGGTGGCGATATGCGACCACGCTCCGCGTTGGTCGACCTTCAGCAGGTGGCTTCCGGTAACTTCCTCGCAGTAACGGACGCAGCGCTTGCAGAGAATGCATCGCTTGTAATTCATGTGCAGGAAGGGCGTCAGCATCGAGTCGGGGCGCGCCAGCTTGTCTTCAACGTAGCGGCTCTTCGTCAGGCCATAGGCCTCTGTAAGGTCCTGCAGCTCGCACTCGCCGCCCTTATCGCAGACGGGGCATTCAAGCGGGTGGTTGAGCAGGTGGAATTCGAGCATCGCCTTCCGTGCGGCGCGTATCTCGTCACTGTCGGTCGTGACGACCATCCCTTCCCGCACCACGGTTGTGCAGGCGGTCTCCAGCTTCGGCATCTTCTCGATTCGCACCAGGCACATCCGGCACGCGCCAAGCGGCTCCAGCCACCGGTGAGAGCAGAACTGCGGGATATCGATGCCCGCGGCTTTCGCGGCATCCGTGAGCCTCGTGCCTTCAGGCACGGACACCTGCCTTCCGTCGATAGTAAGTGTTACCAGATTTTCTTCTTGCGTATCCATCAGTGCCGTCAGTGTTTCACCGGAGTGAACCTGCGCCGATACACCTTATGTTCCCGTATGTATTCTTCGTATTCATCTCGATACAGACTGACCGTTGAGCGCACAACGCTGACTGCCGCGTCGCCGAACGGGCAGAAACTCTTAAATTCAAGGTTGTCGCAGATCGAAAGCAGCAGCTCCAGGTCCTCCATCCTCCCGCCGCCGTTCAGGATGCGCTCGTAGATTTGCAGCATCCACCTGGTGCCTTCGCGGCAGGGCGTGCACTTACCGCA
This sequence comes from bacterium, assembly GCA_021163765.1. Lineage (GTDB taxonomy): Bacteria > 4484-113 > 4484-113 > 4484-113 > 4484-113 > JAGGTK01. Next base: position 24,069 of record JAGGTK010000075.1, on the reverse strand, counting down.
GGACTCCCAGGCGTAGAACCGCGTGATGACTTCAGCCATCCGCACGATGTCAGTCTCGCTGTCAAAAACTATCAGTGCGCCCGATCCCAGCATAGAGCCGGCCTCAGCGATGCTCTCGTAGTCATAGGGCACATCAACCTTCTCCGCTGGCAGGACCGGCGTACTGCTTCCTCCGGGGAAGTAGCCTTTGATCTGCCGTCCTTGCCAGACACCTCCTGCCAGGTCGTTGATGATCGCAGAGATTGGAACACCGAACTCAACCTCATATATCCCCGGTCGCTCCACATGGCCAGACACGCAAACCATCTTTATACCCTTGCTTTTCTCGGTGCCCATACCCGCGTGCCACCGGGCGCCCTGCGAGATAACGGCGGGAACCGTCGCCAGGGTCTCCACATTATTAATAACTGTTGGCTTGCGCCAGGCCCCTTCGGACGCCGGGAACGGCGGTTTTATCTTCGGGTGTCCGCGCCCGCCTTCCAGCGACGTCAGGAGAGCCGTTTCCTCCCCGCACTCATACGAGCCCGCACCCGTATGCACCGTCAGATGCGTGCTGAATCCGCTGCCGAGGATGTTGTCGCCCAGATAACCCTTCTCATAAGCCTCTTTCGCCGCCTGCTCGATTTTGCGCTTGCCCTCGTAGAACTCGCCCCTGCAGTAAACGTAAATGTGGCTGAGGCCCACAGCGTAAGCGCAGATGATGCAGCCTTCGATCATCTGATGCGGGTTGTTTTCGATAATCCAGCGGTCCTTAAACGTGCCCGGCTCGCCCTCGTCAGCGTTGCACGCCAGGTATTTCGGCCCCGGATGGTCTTGGGGAACGAAGCTCCACTTCAGGCCCGCCGGGAAGCCCGCGCCGCCCTTTCCCCGGAGCCCGCTTGCCTTAACCTCGTCAATCACCTCTTGCGGCTTCATCTCGCCGAGCACCTTGCGCAGCGCCTTGTAGCCGCCGTTGGCTTCGTAAACGTCCAGACGGTGCGCCTCCGCAACGCCGTCCAGCCGCATTACGACTTTCGTTAGCTCGGTCACCTCAGTTGGCCTCCGCCAGTATCCGGCCAATCTGGTCGGGCCTGACGTTCTCGTATAGTTTTTCGTCAACCATCATCACGGGCGCGGAGCCACAGGCCGCCAGGCATTCCACCGTGATTAGCGTGAATTTCCCATCCTCGGTCGTCTCCCCCACCTTGCAGCCCAGCCGTTCCTCCAGGCGCGCGATAACCTCGTCACAGCCGCGCAGGTAGCACGATACGTTGTGGCACACCTGGATGATGTGCTTCCCCACCGGGTGCTTCGCGATGAGCGTATAGAAGCTGGCAACGGACATCACTTCCGATGCGGGCATTTGAAGCAGATCCGCAACAGCCTGCATCAGGCCGGGACTCGCATAATCGTGATATTTCTGGGCCTGTATTAGCGTGGGAACCAGGAGGCTTCGCCGCGTCGGATAGCGGGACAGGCGCTCCTCGACCCATTTGCGCAATTCCGGATGAAGCTGGACCGACACCGTCACCGGTCAACCTCCCCCAGCACTATGTCAATGCTGCCGATTGCGGCGATGACATCGGCTATTAGATGGCCCTTTATCATCTCAGGAAAGGCGCTCAGGTTGGAGAAGGACGGGCCGCGAATCTTGACGCGCTGCGGATGCGCCGTCCCGTCACTTACGACGAAATAGCCGAGTTCACCCTTGCTGGCTTCGATAAAGCCATAGGCTTCGCCCCGGGGAACCCAAATGCCGTCCGTCCAGTATTTGAAGTGGTGGATGAGTTCTTCGATAGACTCGTTTATGCCGTCGCGCGGAACCGGCGCAAGCTTATAATCCTCCACTATGTAGGTGCCCGGCTCGGTCCCGGCGATTTTCTCCAGCGCCTGAAGCACAATCCTGCGCGACTGGTGCATCTCTTCCATTCGCACGAGATACCGCGCGTACACGTCCCCCGCCTGCTCCACCGGAATGTCGAACTCAAATTCCTCAAAGCTGCTGTAGGGATTATCCCGCCGCAAGTCCCAGTCAATACCCACCGCCCGCGCCAGCGGGCCGGACAGCCCGTAGCTCAGCGACGTTTCACTGCCCATCGCCGCGATGCCCATCGTGCGCTGCCGCCAGATGGGATTTTTCGTCAGCAGGCCGTGGTACATCGAAAGCTGGGCGTCGAAGTCCTTCTCCCAGGCCTCCACCATCGCCGGGAAGCTCTCCGGCATATCGTCCCGCACGCCGCCGATGCGGATATAACTCGTCATCATCCGCTGGCCGCCGATAGCCTCGTACATCTCCAGTATCTTCTCGCGCTCGGCGAAACAATACAGGAACACGGACAGCGCGCCCACGTCCATCGCGTGTGTGCCCAGCCATACGAGGTGCGAAATTATCCTCGTCAGCTCACTCATCATCACGCGGATGTACTGCGCCCGCTTGGGAACTTCCAGGCCCAGGAGCTTCTCCACCGCCAGGCAGTACGCCAGCTCGTTGTTCATCGGCGACAGATAGTCCATCCGCGCGTAATGCGTGATGTTCTGCGTCCAGTTGCGGTGCTCTGATAGCTTCTCGATGCCCGTGTGCAGATAGCCTATATGCGGCACGCATCCCACGATGTTCTCGCCGTCCAGCTCCACCGCCAGGCGCATCACGCCGTGAGTTGCCGGATGCTGCGGGCCCAGATTCAGCACGATGGTTTTTGCCGGCTCGTCCCCGCCGGCTTCGTGGCCGGCCATTCCCTCTTCGGCCACGTTCTGAAGCACGTTGGTTCCCAGTGCCCAGGCTGGTTCGAGCTTGTAGTCGTATTCCTTGCGCAACGGATGGCCGTGCCAGTTGTCGGTCAGCAAAATGCGCCGCAGGTCGGGATGGCGGTCATATGGGATTCCGAACAGGTCGTACGTCTCCCGCTCGTGCCAGTCGGCGCCCTTGTGGATATCGTGAAGCGACGGCAGTGCTTTGCCGTCATCCACCGGCACCCGCAACCTGAACCAGTGGTGATGCCTGGTCGAATAGAACTGATAGATTCCGTCGAAGCGCGGGACGCGGGGAGTCATATCCTGGGCGCTGACAAAGGAAAGGTAATCACAACCGATCTCCGGCGAATCCTTCAGCGCCTTCACCGCTTCGCGCAGATTCTCCGGCGGGACAACCGCCACAGATTCACCTGCCGCGTCCTGATAAGCGCTTTCGGCAAGCCCGCCCAGGGCCGCCTGCAGCCGTTCCTCGACGCCGGTGCTCACCGGCGGCCCTCCTTTAGGCCCTGGGCAACATAGGTGCCGGTCTTAATCTTTTTTTGCAGCTTGATAATGGCATCGAGCAGAGCCTCCGGGCGCGGCGGGCATCCCGGCACGTAGATGTCCACCGGCAGGATATGATCCGCGCCGTGGACAATCGCATACGTAGTGAATACGCCGCCGCAAGATGCGCACGCGCCCATGGATATAACCCATTTGGGGAACGGCATCTGCTCGTAAAGCTCACGCGCAATCGGCGCCATCTTCCACGAAAGGCGCCCGGAGATAATCATCAAGTCCGCCTGCCTGGGGCTTGCGCGGAAAACCTCCGACCCGAAACGCGAAAGGTCAAACCGGCTCGCCGTCAGGCTCATCATTTCTATAGCACAGCACGCAAGCCCGAATGTCATCGGCCATATTGAGTTGGCCTGGAACCAGCCGATTACCTTGTTTATGGATGTGAGCAGTATGCTGCCGTCGTCCGGGTTGCTGAGGACTTCAACCACCGAAGAGCTGTCCGGCTTGGTTATTCGCTCTCGGACCATCCGAACACCCCCTTCGCGACGATATACACGTAGCCCACGAGCAGGATTACGATGAAAACGAGCATTTCGAGAAACCAGAGCCATCCGAGCTGCGAGTTCTTAAACGCCTGAAGGCTCACCGCCCAGGGGTAGAAGAATACCGCCTCAAGGTCAAAGACAACGAACATTATCGCCACGAGGTAGTACTTCACGGGGTATCTTCCCGGTGCCAGGCCTTCGCTGCGCAAACCGCACTCGAAGGGATTGTCCCATCCGCGCAGGCGGGGCGCGTTTCGCGGCACGAGAATGTGTGACAGCACAATCAGCGCCACGGCAAACGCCACCAGTACCACCAGGTAGATGGCGATCGGAAGGTAGTCAATTAGCACGTCAGCTCCTGGCTCAGAGACGGGTTAGCGTCCCCGGTATCTCCGCCCCCAACCGGGCGGCCAAAAGGCTATAGTGAAAAATATCACTTACAGCCAACCTAATTCTAGCAAAACCATCAGGCAAATTCTATACCCATCGCGGACTATCCCCGAAATTCCTCATTCCCCGGCCAAGCGCTCTTCCTTGACACATGAGCCGCCTGAACTTAGACTCAACGCGCGATGTTTACGCGGCTCACGCGGTGGGGGGTATCGGCAGCTCTCGGTCTCGGCTGCATGCTGGCAGTCTCAGCCCTGGCGATTACGAGTTCGTCCTCCGAGCCCCAGAAGGCTCCGGCGCAGTACAAGTCGTCCGGCTTCTTCTCCGGCGGCAGCGAACTGCCGGGCTGTGTGCTCACCGGCATCCGCTTCGGCAAGCACGCTGGCTTCCTGCGCATCGTACTCGACTTCAACGTGGGAGATGGCGGCGCGCCCAAGCACCCGCCGTACCGCGTCGAGTACCGGGCTTTCCCCTACCGCTTCTACATTACCTTTGAGGGTGTCAAGTACGCCGAAGACGCCCGCGTTGACACGCTCAACGCCGTCCCGCTGTCCATTGTCACCAACGCCGAAAACGACATACAGCTTATGGAGATGTTCATCACCGGCCCGGCGCTGTTCAAGGTCATCGAGGTGGACGATCCTGCGAAGCTGGCTCTGGACGTGAAGTACCTCCCCTCTGAGACAATACCTGTTGTGTACGCGGTGCAGCTTCAGGATGTGGGGGATGTGCAGACCGCATTCTCGCTGGTCGCGCGCGAAGACCTGCCTGATGGGTTTGACCCTGATGTCATCGTCATCGGCAACGCCGTGTTTGTTGAAGACACCTACCTGACGCTGGAGGAAGCCTTGGCCGTCGTGTCCCGCCTGGACGACGCGGGCTATCCGGCGATGGTCACCGAGCGGCTGGGCAACGAGTTGCCGCGATACTGAAACCGGCTATGGAGTATCCAAAGCCTTGCACCGCGCCTGACCCGCAACCTCCACCGTCGCCTTTACACCGTATAGCCTGTCACACACAGCAGCCGGAGGGCTGGCATGTCTAGGGGCAGGCCGAAGTCCGGCCGGCGCCCGTTGAAGCGCCGCCGCTCTGAGTTCTGGGGCATTGCTGGCGTCATCTCCGGCACGGTATTCTTCATCCTCTGCGTCGTCTTCATCGTCGGCTCCTACTACATGGTCGGTATCCTGACGGAGATAGCGCAGAAGGATTACACGCCCGCCAACGAGCGCATCTCGAACTATGAGCGTTTCTTTGACAAGGCAAGGCAGCACCGGCTGGAGGTCGCCAGGAGCACTCCTTACATTAAAGAGGGAGTGAAGTACTTCCTCTGGACCATCAGCATTCCCGGCCGCGCCGACAAGCTGGTTTACCGCTGGAAGCACGACCTGGAGACGAACCGCGTCGAGCCGCTGACCAGCCCGGCGACCTACGTTGATATCGAGATGGGCTATATACGCTCAGGGAGCGCCGGGCTGTATCCTTACGACCCACACGACAACATCGCGCTGCAAATTGCTAAAGGCACCTACACTCCGCCGGGCTTCCTGAAGGAAACTGAAGAAACCACCGAGCCTGAACCATCGAAAGAAGTCGAGCCAATTGAGGAAGAAGAGCCCGCGGAAGAAATGTTGGAAGAAGAAACCGCTGAAGACACCGAGGATGCTGAAGGCGAGACCGAAGAGCCACCGGCGGAAGGCGAATCGGTTGACATCGGCGGTGAACCGCAGGAATCTGAAAGCGGGGAAGAAGCGGAAGAGCCCGAGCCACCCGGCGAGCCGGAAGAAGATGACGGCGCTGAAGAAGAACCGCCGGAAGAGACCCCTCCCGATGATACTCCGCCGGACGGTGGCGACGACGCAGCGCCTTACTGGTAATCGTAAGGGATGAGATGGGGAGTGCAAACTCCACGAAGCTGGATGTCAAGTCAGAGCAGGTATAGCAGAGCACTCGATTCGAGGGTATAATACGGATGTAGCCTGTTGTAAGACTCCTACCATCGGGAGGAGGGAAGATGAAACGAATTAAGATGATTCAGGGGGGGGGTAGGCGCACTTAGCGCCGCCCTCATTGCAGTGTTCGCCGCGCTCTTCATTGTCGCCTGCGGTGGCAGTGCTCACAGTCCGCCGGAAATCCCATCGCTGCAAGCTACTGACGCAACAGCGCCCGCTGACAAAGAGGTTGGACTGGCAGGCCCGGGCTCCGGTGGCGATGGTGGTGGCGGCCCGCTGGGCGGAAGGGATTGGCCTGAGCCCGGCGAGGATGCTGGACCTCTAGAACCACAAAGCTTAGTAGATACAGGTGTGCCGGAGGCTCTCGGACCGTGGGGGCCGGTCTTGTGGCAGCTTACGGTGCCTGATCCCGGTGGCGGTGGCGGAACCACCACTGTGAACCGGCTCTCTAGCAGCGACCCCTTCACCGCCACTTATCAGCTTGAGGACGGCACTATCCTTGTAACCAATGAGGACATTTCACAAGGCATACCCAACGCAGACGATGAGATTGATCCCCCAGTAATCGAATGGACTGACCCGGAAAGCGAAGTTCTCAATATCTTTGACGGCGAAATCATAGTCTATTTCCTGGAGATTGCCACGCAGCAAGACTTGGAGGCCCTTATAACCGCTCACAACTTACACGTAATCATGTCTTGGTTCGAGCCGCCGGATGAAGGTCTGCTAGGCAATGCTCTCGCTTGGTTTCATTTCGAGTACGACCAAGAAGAATTCCCCACGTTTGACGATGCGTTTACTTACTTCAGCGTTCACCCTCTTGTCGACCAGGCGCTGCCCGCACAAGTGGATACATGGGAGAATGATTACGCATCTGTCTCCAGACCTAACGACTACTACTACGCTCCTGTAGGCCGTGAGAACCGCTACGTGAGTGTTCTGGGAGTTGATTCAACGCCGAGGGTTTCGTTGGGCATGTCTTATGGTATCAATCATTCACATCAGGTCGTAGCAGTCTTGGACGATGGTGTTTGGCGCAATCATCCGGAGTTCTGGGTTAATGGCGGCATCTACAACAACTGGGGCAAGGTATCTTGGGTTGGTGCCAACGTGTATAGACGTTCCTACCGGGTGGGATACCACTACGGTGGGCCGAATGTGTGGAATCCGGAAAGGCGAACGCTAGTCACGCATGGCACAGCCGTGGCTGGGATGTTGACAGCCACGACCCACGACACCCGTGGTGTTGCTGCTCTTGCCCCACGCCATATCATACTCCCGATCAGAATGAAGGGACGGTATAGCGTGAGCAAGCACAACATGCAGTACTCCGAAGATGTATGGGTCAAATCCGTGCGTGCACTCCGGTTCAAGTTTGCACACGACCAATGGGTGGAAGACGTTCGAGTAGTGAACATGAGTTTTGGCGGGAAGAGATTCCCCCACTGGTGGGCATCGAAGAACTTCAAGAAGAACCTCTCGCGCGACCTTAAGAGAAACGACCGGCTCTATGTGGGTGCGGCAGGAAACGAATACTTGAACGCAAGAAAGTATCCTGCTGCATTTGACAACGTTCTTGGAGTTTCGGGGCTTTTCACGAACCGATTTGGAGTTCAGTGGTATCACTGGTACTCGTCGACTGCAGGATGGGCATCGAACTATAGGAACGATGGTTATGCGACATATCCTATCTCGGGAATCTGCGACTTCACCGAATCATACTGGCAACCACGTCCTTGGTGGGTTGGGAGGACGCTTTCTATCGGCGATTTCCCTTGGAAACACAACACCCAGTGGTACGGGCCGTTCAATGGTACATCGGCAGCTACTCCATGTGTTGCAGGCCTTGCTGCCGCTCTTTACCAGGCTAGACCCTGGGTAAAATACAATCAGGTATGGAACCGGATTGTGAGCACGCGCGATGACAGCAAGGCTCGTGGGTATATCGCGGGACTCGTAGATTATGATGCTGCGCTAACGGGGTGGTGAGAATGAGACTAATAAGAATTACTCTGTGCGTAGCAGCGCTCGCGTGTGGCTGGGCATGCGGTGGCACCACAGGGGGAGACACTCTCAAGCCGCAGACATACTTCCCGCCGTTGGGGAGTGGGCTTTATCAGCCCATTGACGGGTTCTCAGTAAGTTACGCTGTTTTTGTCGAGGACATACATGTACCTGAAGCCGTCTACGAGGGAGAACCCTTCCAGATTACCGCGGAGGTCTCGGCTGAGTTTCGCCCGATCGTACTATTGGGCAATCCGTGCTGGCGCAGGCAGGGAGTTTTCACTGGCGAGCAAAGCACAGGAGGCTTGTGCACCTTCCCTATTGACCGAGTACCCGAGGGCTTGGGTCTGGACCATGATCTCGAGCTTACGTTGGGCACCGGTGTTGCGAACCCGCCGGGTTCTGGACCGCTAAGGGACCGGCTAGTTTTCGACTGCCCGGGACTTCCAGCGGGTCAGCATCTTATCAGGTACTTCACGGTGACTGAAAGGCGGTTCGGTGGAGTCGGAGCACCACAGCCCCCGCCCGAATCCGGTGCTCGTCTCGGAGACCCGGAGTATTACGATTCTGTAGTCATCGTTGAACTCCTTTTCACTGTGCTCCCATCGCGAGAGTCCGTGGAGTAGCCTTCGGCGGCGTATGTAACAATGCCTCCACATTCTGCGCGCCTGCGGGGCGGGGACGGGCGGCGCGCTATGCAGTCGTCAGTCCCCAGTTGTCAGCTCTCGCGCATGCTCTATACGATAGGGCCGACTGGAGGACATGGTCGATGGTTCAGAACCGAATCGTGCTCAAGAGAGACGACTCCAAGGCTCGCGGTCAGATTGCGGGGCTGGCCGATTATCATGCTGCGCTGGACGGTTGGTGGTAGACATGAGGAATCAAATCGCTACGTTGTTCTTCCTGGTGCTCATCGGCCTTGTCGCTGCCAGTTGCGGCGGAGCCCGCGGTGGACCTCTCCTGTACTCGTTGCCACCGTCAACACCTCCCACTGACGACTCACGGGAGCTCTACGAACCTATAGGTGGTTACCCCACCCAGTACTACCCATATGTGGAAGAAATCCAAATGCCTGAGCCGATTGTGGAGAATCAGCCGTTCACAATCAGGTTCTATGTTTCCGCTGAGTTCCGGCCAGCAATCCTGCATGGTTATCAATATGCGAACATGTATGGCAAGTGGACATCCGGTGTTGACCTTGATGAATTCCTGCTCGACATAGACATAATGGATCGTCAGGGCAATGTCCATGAGGATGTAGTTCTTGCACGTACAATAGTTACGAATCCAGTCGCCGAAGGACTGCCTATTTCCACACTGTGCTTCCACTTTCCAGGGCTGCCAGCGGGAATATACGAGATGCAGTATTTCACAGTTGACGACAGGCAGTACGGCGGGGTCGGTGGCGCTTACTCGGAATGGGGACCGCAGGGCGACCCGGAGTTGGTGCACGTGCTTCCCGTATTCACGACATTTGAGGTTGTGCCTGCGGAGGGCGCGGAGTAATTACACGTGAAGCCCGCTGGCGGGCTGGCATAAAACGCTGTCAGGATGAAGGAGCTGCTTGACGGGCTCCAGCCCTGGCCGTATTAGCGCGATTGCGCGCGTCTAGCTGCTATTAAGTGTAAGCCTGTCAGGGGCTTCGGACTTTTCTGCCGATTCCACCGGTTCTTCCGACGTGAACTGCCCGATGCTATACCTTACTGGTAGTCTGCTAGAATCACCGCTTCCATGCTCGTGCCGATAATTGAAGCGGTCGTCACGTTCGTCAAAACCGGCATCTCGGCCGCCGGCTACTGGGGCATCGCATGGATGATGGCGGTGGAAAGCGCCTGCATCCCCCTGCCTTCAGAGATAATAATGCCGTTCTCCGGATTCCTGGTTCACGAGGGGCGGTTCAGCCTGCATATGGTGGCTTTCGCCGGTGCGCTGGGCAACCTTGCCGGAAGCACCGCGGCGTACGCCTTGGGTTACTACGGCGGCAGGCCGTTTCTGGCACGCTACGGGCGCTACATCCTCATCCGCGAGCACGAGCTCGCCGTCGCCGACCGCTTCTTCGACCGCTACGGGCAGAGCACGGTGTTTTTCGCCCGAATGCTGCCCATCGTGCGCACCTATATCTCGCTGCCCGCTGGAATCGCGAGGATGCGGTTCGCGCCGTTTTGCCTGCTAACGTTCCTCGGCTCGCTCCCCTGGTGCTACCTATTAACCTACGCTGGCGTGAAGCTCGGCGAAAACTGGGAGAGCATCCGCAGTTACACCCACCTGCTTGACTGGATTGTGGGCGCGGCGATACTCCTGCTGATTATCTACTGGCTTGCGCGGCGATTTGGGAAACGCGCCGCAGTGAGTTAGAATTTAGGTGACTTCTGATCGTGACGTATTCCGCTGATACGCGGTGAGGAGATCCCATGGATAAGTCACAAGAGGCCGATGAAACCAAAGCCCTGACACCTGAAATGTCGGCGCAGCGCGAAAGCGAATGCCCCTACTGCGGCGCAACCATCGGCGCGGGCGAAAAATACTGCGCCAGGTGCGGCTACGAGGTCGGCAGCCTGGAAGCGGATGCCGAAACCGGCGCGCCCAAAGCCGCCGGCGCCGCCGTGATAGAAATCACGGTCGCCGACGAAACCTTCGGGCTTTCCGAGGGCGAGCACGTTCTCGGCCGCAGCGAGGGCGACATCGTCGTGAGCAACCCGTACCTCTCGCGCAGGCATATGAAGCTAACCGTGCGCGAACGCAGGCTCTTCGCAACCGACCTGGGCTCCACCAACGGGACGTTCGTGGCCGGGGAGCGGCTGGAACCGGATACCGAGCGCGAAGTCGGCGTTGAAGGCGAGTTGAAAGCCGGTGAACTGCTAATCCAGCTACGCTGGCTGGAAGCGCCCGAAGTTTCTGAAGCGGAGGAGCCTGCCGAAGCCGAGCATTCGGAGAAGAAAGCCGAGCTTGAAGCCCCGCCTGCCGAGCCGGCATCCACCGAGGTAAGCGAGGTGGACAGCCCCTGGGCGCTCAAGGTGGGCGACGAACAGCACCGGCTCAACTTCGGGGAAGTGCGAATCGGGCGCAAAACCGACCGCAACGACCTCGCCTTCCCCCAGGACGGGTATATGAGCGCCACTCACCTGGTACTGGACGTGGACCTGGACTTCCTGAAACTCAAAGACCTCGGCTCGACCAACGGCACCCTGGTAAACGGCGAAAAGGCTGCGGCCAACGAGTGGGTGGAACTTGCCGCCGGCGACGAGATAAAAGCCGGCCAGACCGCGTTCACCGTTGAGGCCATCGCCCGTATGGAGCCGGTCGAACCCCCCGCCGAAGAAGCCGAACCTGCACCGGTGGAGGAAGAATCCCCGCCGGAAGAACCGGCGGAAACAGCGGAGGATGCCGAAGAGCCTGAAGAGCCCGAACCTGAAAGCGAGACTGAAAACGATTAGGCTCCCGTGGCATGTAAAGCCAGGGCTGAAGGCAGTAAGGCAACTCCTTCATCCTTATAGCGTATTATTTCAGTCCGCTTTGGAACTGTGGGCGGCAGTTCGGGGTCCTTTTATGGGCAGCGCCTTAATCTGAATACACTCGGTGAATAGTTCTCCTTTCGGCATAATGATTTCATCCGTTGTGAGGTCATAGAGAAGATTGCCACCAAGAGAAAAGCGGTCATCGCCTAGATTCACCACGTTGCCGGCAACCTCTTTGGGAAGCTGGTGGACATACTTCCACTCGTTGGTTTCGAGGTCCAGAACAGCCAGCTTATCACCAGGATGGATGAGTGAGACCGCGAGACTGCCCAGAGTATCTAGGTCGAAGTTCCCGTTTGACGGGAAGCGCCCGAATCTGTCGACGTACTCCGTTGGCGGTGGCGGCTGTATTTCCTGCAATTCGAGCGGCAGTTCAGCGTTAATAAGATACGCGCCACCGGACATTCTCACAAACGTGTCTAATTTCCCGGAGAAACGAATCTGGCCACCTAACATGCTGTTATTAAGTATCCCCTGTAGCGAGAAGGTGTCCAGGTCCACTAGCGCGAAGGCCTCGAATAGACGGACGCCTAGGCTTACAGTATTCTCAGTCTGCCCAATAGCCATGACACCGAAGATCCCACCGCCATCAGCTGGAAGTGTCAGCTTCTCTCGGTGGGACAAGTCGTTCAAAGAGATTCTCATTAGCTCGCTTTCGGTCAATGAGTACTTCGACAGAACGTAAAGCCACTGATTATCGGCAAGCACATTGAAAGGACTTGGCGAGTCATCACCCAAGGCCAGAACGACTGGTGCTACACGTACGTTCATCGGGTCAATGCGCACCAGTTTGTTGCCCGTCATATCGAATCTGGATAACGGATACCAGACATAACCATCAGAAGTGACCGCGAAATCAAAGACAGCCGCGTAAGTGTCGTCGGTTTCAGGAAGTCGAGAAAGAATAGGCTCTGTAATGTCGTCCCCGAAAACGGCAAGTGTATGCCACGCGACGCCAACCCACCTCATGCTGCTTACTGGTGTTCTGTGCAAGTGTGTTTGACCTTGCCCGGAGCTATCGGAATGCGCGGATCCAAGGCAGCTCACCAGAAATAACATAAAGAGTGCCAATATACCGATTCGTTGCGTGACAATCATTATTGAGTCAGTAGCCTACTACAAGGCGCTTTAGGGTCATTGACGGGTCCAATACCACTCAAACTTCATTCCTCGATCAACAAGAATCTCAATTGGATAGACTCTTGTATCGAAATTCAGTGCATCTATGTTATCCCTAAAATACCATGGGTAGTAATAGCCGCCATCCCAGTAACCAACGAAGGCGAGTTGTGAGCAGTAGTGCTTATCCCAAGCGTACTTGTTCGCAAAGATGGAATAGGGATTTCCCACGCTGTTTTCCCAAAAGTACATCAGGTTCCCTATGACACCTTCGCGCTGCTCACTAGGTACTTCGTACCATAGCTTCTTGTCGAATGCGCATACGATCCACCAAAGGTGGCTATTGTAAACCCAGACTCTGGGGTAAGGAAGGCGTTGAACTCCCTTGCCAGGGCCAACTGCTTCGATTGTTTCAGCCTCCTGCCATTGATAGTTGTACTTGTCGGTTACTACGATGCCTGTGTGGTGAAACATCATGGGCCATACACAAGAAGGCACATATGTCAAAGGATTTGACAGGTATCTGTAGTATCTAGCCGTTAGTATGTCACCACGATAAAACGGATGCTCGAAATTGCTGAAAACATGAGGTCCCACTCGTTCATACGTGTTGCCGCCATAGGGATAGTGGGGTTCGCTAAACACCTTCTTAAGCCACGGCAACCACATAAGCGTCCAAGATACCTCACGCAGTCCTTCACCTGTAAGTCGCTCGAACTTGTTCTCGAATACATTCTGCAATATCAAAGAAATAGGCTGATCTAGGTTCACACCCTCAAGGTCCAGGGGATCGACATCCCAGTATTCCGGGGTTTGGATGTAGGCGTCGTAGTACTCATGTCCGGTCGGAAAAACCATGAATGGCTCAACCGTTATGCCAAGGATAGCTTCTGCGTCTAGCGGTGTTACCCATTCGATAGTCCCAGGATCATCAGGCAAGACCTCTTCACCGACCATGTAATACGTGCCATCCGACTTCTTCCTAAGTGGAACCATGTGATTTTCAATATCTTCTTCTGAGAGGAAATAGGCACTGCTTATATCGACGAAACCTCCCGATACCGCTGACGGTGTTACGGCGAGTTCGCCTTCGAAGCCGACTGTGGCCAGCATCTTGCGTTCCGTGTCGCCGACGATGTCTGGAGCGCTATTTAAAAGGCCTGGCAATAAGAAGTAAACACATCGCTTTCCGGATTCGGGATCAGCGCAGGTCGTCCCGACTTGTTCGTTAGCCATCTGCGGCGAGATTACGTAGTGCCCTGGCAGCAGTTCTATTGGGGACTCGTCTGTATTAAGCATCTGATACGCGACTTCATAGATCGGGTCTGGCAATGGGTTTCCTTGTAGATCTTCGTAGGTATACTCGAAGTATCCCATCATATAGCCAATGTTCCCTGGGAAATGAACCGTGTCGATGTACTCATCTGAAAGGCCTGTTACGGTCGGCGTGAAGACATCGGTATCAGGATCCAGCAAAGCGGGTATCTCCGTGTAGCAGAAGCCAACAATATATGGGGAGTAGATGCTTACGAGTCCACCGTTATACTCGACCACAATCACCGGTAAGTCCTCGTCGAGCCCTTCACCAAGCGTGCCAAAACCTGAACCGGGCCCTGGACCGAAGCTCTGACCGCTGGTTGGTATCCTAACCGGTTGCTGCGACAGCCTGTCCACACCAAGGTCTATCGAAGGTTGAGCAGATGCCAAACCATCAGGCAAACCTTGAGTGCTGCCGCCGCACGATGCGGCAAGCCACACGGCCATTACCACGAGGGCAATACTAAGCGCCCAAAGAGCGTCTGCCCCCCCTTGACATATTTTGTCTTGTCCATTATCCTTGACCTCCTGGGTCATAAAACCTCATATTACACTTCGCTCTGATTATAACACAATCCACCACACCTCTCATCAATGATGAGCGCGGGATTTACTCCTCCACATCGGGATACACGGGTCCCAGCTTGCACTCCACCGCCCATCCTTTACAATAGCCCTATGCCCGAAGAGGGGAAGAAGCAGGGCAGATCCGAAAAGGCGTCGCGGTGGCCAACGGCGGTGAAGCTCATCGCTTTCGTAATCATCGCAGCGCTGCCGTTTCTTGTCTACCGCATCGGCTCAAGCTCCAGGCAGGTCGTGCCGGAGGTCAAGCGCAAGCCGTATCCCGCCACGGTTCAGGCGCAGTTCGTGCGCGCTGTTGACGGCGACACGCTCGCGGTCACCATTGGCGGAGAAGAGGAGCGGGTACAGCTTCTGGGCGTGGACGCAGGCGAGCTTTTCCGCAAGGTCAGCAAAACCGAGCGCGACCGCCTCACGACCGAGTGGGAAGCCACCGACGATCCGGCCGCGCACGAATCCCAGCAGCGCCTGCAGGAGCTGCTCTCCGGCAGAACGCTTACGCTCGAGTTCGAAGGGCAGCAGGTGGACCGCTACGGGCGGCTGCTGGCATACGTCTGGCTTGAGGACGGCGACGAAGGCGAGCCGCTTTTCGTTAATGAGTGGATGCTGCGCGAAGGGCTTGCCGAGCCCTACTGGCTGGGCGACCGCAAAAAATACGCCGAGCGCCTGCGTGCCGCTTATGGCGCTGAGGAAAGCGACCCGGCCGCCGATTCTGAGTAAAACGCCCCCTCGACCACCTTCAATAACTCCGAGATTCCTCTATAATGCAGGCAGACGCTGCATTCGCGGCGCGCCGGGAAAAAGCTGTGATTATCGCCATTGCTGGGACAAACGGCGCGGGCAAGGACGAAGCCGCCCGCTACTTCGTGGAGAAGGGCTTCGCGCACTACTCGCTCAGCGACGTGCTGCGCGACATCGCCCGCTCGCGCAAGCAGGAGCCGACACGCGAAGTGCTCCAGGAACTGGGAAATATGCTGCGCGCCGAGCACGGCGAAGCCTACCTCACCAAACGCGTGCTCAAAGAAGCGCAGGGCGCGCTCGATGTCGTCATCTCCAGCGTGCGAAACTTAGGCGAGCTGGAGCCGGTGAAGAACACCGACGGCTTCAAGCTGTTGTTCATCGACGCGCCGGTCAAATTGCGCTTCGAGCGCGCCAAAAGCCGGGGGCGCATCGGCGAAGGCCTGACGCTTGACGAATTCACCGAGCTTGAGCGGCGCGAGCTCGACGCGGGCGAAGGGAAGCAGAACTTAGACGAGCTGCGCGACGCCGCAGACGCGGTGATAGTAAACGATGGAAGCATCGAAGAACTCCACGAAAAGGTGAACCGCGCGGTGGGCGACACGGGCAAGCGCCGCCGCCTGAGCTGGGACGAGTATTTTATGCAGATTGCGCGGCAGGTCGCGACCCGCTCCACGTGTGACCGCAAGCGCTGCGGCGCGGTGCTGGTGCGCGACCGCGTCATCCTCAGCACGGGCTACAACGGCTCCATCTCCGGCACGCCGCACTGCGATGACGTGGGCCATATGATAGACAACGGCCACTGCGTCCGCACCATCCACGCGGAGATGAACGCAATCGCCCAGGCGGCAAAAAACGGCGTGAACATCAACGGCGCGACGCTCTACGTCACCGCAAGCCCCTGCTGGGAATGCTTCAAGGTGCTGGCGAACGCGGGCATCCGCCGCATCTGCTTCGGCGAGTTCTACCGCAACGAGCGAGTGCTGGAAGCGGCAAAGCAGATCGGCATGGAAATGGTAGACCTGTCCAAAGCCCTGAACGGCCCGCATCCGGAATAGCTTTGCAGGGCGGGGTTTTACCAGCCTGTGGATGGCTCTGTCGCAGACGATGAGCGAAGCCGAAGCGCGCCCCGCCGCTTTCCGCCCGCACTGAATGCGCGCCACAGTTCCCGCCCTGGTCGCCGCTCTAGAACCTGTTGTAGAGGTAGTTCATGCGGCTGATGGTTTTATGGACGCGCTCCTGGAGCTCAAGCGGCGCAAGCACGCGGGCGTGCTCGCCGAACGACAGCACCCAGCGCAGCAGGTTCTCGTAGCTGTAGACCTTGAACGAAATCTCCAGGCTGCCGTCGGCGCGCTCAACAATCTTTTGCGTCTTATGCACCGGGCGCACCCTGATCCAGTGCGCAGCGTACTTGTCGAACTCCATCACGACTTCCACCGGCGACTCCATTCCCTTGAAAAGCTGGGAGTCGCGCTTGTGCCTTTCGATATTGAAGCTCGTGTACGGCTGGAAGTTCGTGCCGGTGAACTCTATCGATAGAATGCGGTTTGCCAGAAAGTCGCGGTAGTCCTGCTTTTCGTGGCAGAACGCGACGAGATACCAGTTGTCCTTGTAGTTGATGACGTGCAGCGGGTCGCAGGGCTTGCTGGTCACGGTGGCTTTCTGGCCGGAGAAGTACTTGAGCACCACCGTCTCGTGCCACGCGATGGCTTTGAGCAGCGCGTCGAAGATGCCGAGGTCGAGAGTGGGGAACGGCTCCAGGTTGAGCTCGATTATGCGATCCAGGCTCTCCCGGTCATAGGACGCGCTTTCGCCCAGCGACGCGGCGATTTTATTAAACGCTTCCCGGATGGAGTCGTTGAAGGGCGCCGTGCGGTATTGCTTGCGCAAAGCGTCGGCTACGAGTATCGCGACAAGCTCGCCCTGCTTTAGGTCGCTTGCGGCGGGCTGCGTGCGTTCACGCTCCGCCGCAGGCTCCGCCTCAGGCGGCGGCTTACCGGGCTCCAGGGTGAACAGCGGATTGGTGTATCGGAAGCCGTGATGCTTGCGGTCGTACGCGAGCGGCGCGCGGTGCACCTTTTTCAGCGCTTCAATGTCCTTTTGCGCCGTGCTTATACTGATGTTGAAATGCTCCGCCAGCCTGGTGGCTGTCGGATATTTACCATCAGCAATTTGCTGGTTGAACCAGCTAAGGCGTTCGCTCTGTTCGGCACGTTTAGCCGGGGATTTGTGAGGCATACTATCAGCCCACTTCTGCGAGTCCTTTCTCGACCGCAGTATTTTTACGCTCGCCCTTCGCGAGCTTACCTTCTTACCGCGAGTGACAATAGCACCGCCCGCGACCTTTGTAAAGCGGCTTCGCCGGGCTAATTGCGAATTGCGCTGTGTTAGAATCAAGCCACCGGAGGACTGGGCCGCCCGTGGAGGGCTTGCCCGCCTGTGGAGGACTTGCCCGCCTGTGGAGGGTTGACCGAGCGGACGAAGGTGCACGCCTGGAGAGCGTGTGTGCGGCAAAACCGTACCGTGGGTTCGAATCCCACACCCTCCGCTTATTGTCCCGGGCATTAGCTCTTGCGAGTTCACCAGGATACCGAGCTTATAAAGAAGGGATGTGCCAATATGGACTACAGGATCAACCGTGATATCAAGTTCCAGCCGCTAGACCTTGTGGACGCGGGGCGGCTTGCCGACGAATGCCCCGACCGCTGGTGGAATCAGCCGCTTTGCCTGGTAAATGACTGCGTTGTCCGGCTTGGCGTATTCGAGGGTGAATTCCACTGGCACAAGCATGACCTGGAGGATGAGTTCTTTTTCGTCCTGGAGGGCAGCCTTCTCCTGGACCTGGAAAATCGAACGGTAGAGCTTGCGCCGCGCCAGGGCCTGCTTGTTCCGCGCGGCACGCTGCACCGGACTCGCGCTCCCGTGCGCACGGTTGTGCTTATGATAGAAGCTGCCACCGTGGTGCCAGCCGGCGATTGACGCTTGTTCTGTGCAGAACAGGCGGGGCATTGACAGGGCCACGAGCACTCGCGTGGTTAGGCGCTAAACTCTGTGAGAGCATTGAGCGCGAAGTCCATAAGGTCCTCCAGGCTCATTTTCTCGGCGCGGGACTTGAGTTCTTCAAGCTTATCGGCGGAGATAGTTTCCTTCAGCTTTTGCATTCCCTCATCGAGCATTCCTTTATCCATCGGATCGAAAGGCGTTCCCAGTTTCTTCTCCTGAAGCAGCGCGCCGTACGCGAGGATTCCGCAAGTACTGAAGTCTTCTATTGCGGCGAAAAGGCCGGCACCAACCGCCAGCGGGGCAATGATCGCAATGACGCTGTTAATTTCTTTGGCTATCTGCAGCGCTTCTCTAAGCCATTCAGCCGCTTGCGCATAATCGCGCTGCCGTGTGGCGATGTTTCCCAGGTTGTTAAGGGAGAACGACACCCCGTTCTTGTCGCCTATATCCCGCTTGATTACCAGGCCCTTGAGGTGGGTTGACCGCGCGCCGTCGTAATCGCCCTCGCAGTATTCCACATTTCCCAGATTATTGAGTGAAGCTGCAATGCCGAATCGGTCGCCAATTTCCTGCCTGATAGCTAGGCTTTCCTCGTAAAGGCCGCGCGTTGCGGAATAGTCGCATTCACAGAACGCAACATTGCCCAGGCTGTTCAGGCTCTGGGCGATGCCGTAACGGTCGCCCAACTCGCGCTGGATGGCAAGGCTTTCCGTGTGGCAGGAGCGAGCGGTATCGTAGCTGCCTGCGTAATATTCCATGTTACCCAAGCGGTTCAGGGTCTGCGCCATGCCGTGGCGGTCGCCGATCTCCCGCCTGATGGCAATGCTCTCCTGGTAAAGGGACCTGGCGGCGGCGTAATTACCCTCGGTGAATTCCACGAATCCCAGCGCATAAAGTGAACCGCCAACGCCGATGCGATCGTTCTCAGCGCGCTGGACGGAAAGACTCTCGTTGTGGTAGGAGCGAGACGCGTCATAGTTGCCCTTGAATAGCTCAACATCACCCAGCACGTTTTTTGCCGACGCGAGAGCACGGGAGTCGTCGAGATACTCGGCCAGCTCCAGTGCATCTAGGCACTCCTTCCGCGCTTCGTCATACCGTCCAAGGTGCAGCAGCATATTACCGAGTCCGAGGTGCGCGTAGAGCAGCACCGGGCTGCTTTCGAAATGAATAGCCGCGTCCAGGAGCCGGCGGTAATGCCCCGCCGCTTCCTGGAAGCCGCCGACCATTACGAGGTATTCGTGCAGGTAGCGCGCAAAGGGCAGCAGCAGATCCGGGTCATCCCTGCGCACGGCGGTGTCCAGGGCTTCGCAGATGTTCTCCAGATCCAGGCCGATGGTCTTGATGGCCTCGAGCTGCCTTTTCCCGCCGAGCGCGCTTCCTTCCTTTTCCAGCAACCCCGCGTAGCACCTTGAATGGGCGATTACCGTTTCTTCCCACTCGTCGGACTGCCGTAAAAGCTCAAGCGCGTATTCTTTAGCGGCAGCGTCGCGTAAGAAAAACCTGCTTTGCCCTTCGACAGCCCGGGAAAAGAGCCAGCTCTTGTCGCACAATTCGGCCAGTACGTGCAGCAGGTCTTCCCGCCGGGCAACAGCCTTCGCTGCTTCAAGAAAGAAGCCTCTTTGGAATGCAGACACCGCGCGCAGCACCCGTCTTTCGTTGTCCCGCAGCAGGCTATACGACCAGTCGAGGCTGGCACGGATGCTCCGGTGCTTCTCCGGCACATCATCCGTCCTTGCTGTCAACTCAAGCTGGTGCTCGACCTGCGAAAGGAGTTCAGGAAGCGAGAAAAAGTCCGACCAGGCCGCCGCCAGCTCGATTGCCAGGGGCACGCCATCCAGCTTCTGACATATCTTCCGGGCCAACTCCAAGTTCTTTTCGGTAGCGGCAAAATCGTGTTTCACCAGCGATGCCCTTTCGACAAACAGGGCAACAGCATCGGCGAGCTCATCCACCGTAGCCTCGTCGCGCCGCGCAACCGGTAACGGGTCAAGCCGGTATATCATCTCCGCCCGCAGGCGAAGGGGCTCCCGCGACGTGATGAGCACGCTCACCTCGGGGGCTTTTTCCAGTATCTCCGGGATAAGCTGTTTACCCTCCATGAGGTGTTCGAAGTTGTCGAATAGAAGCAGCAACCGCTTTTCGCGCAGGTAGTCTGAGAGCTGATGGGTCGGTTCTGAAGGGTCGTAGAACTGGAATCCCAGTGCGTTTGCCGTGGCTGCTATTATCCTCGTGTGCTCTCTAATCGGCGACAGCAGCACTTCGAAGACACCGTTTTCGTAATGGTCGAGCATATTGGCGCAAAGCTGCGTCGCCAACCGGCTCTTGCCATAGCCCCCAGGTGCCGTGATTGTGATCAGCCGCTGCCTGTCCTCGACTAATAGCTTTCTCAGCTCCTGGACTTCGCGCGCGCGCCCGATAAACTCGTTTGGCTGGATAACGAGGTTGTTGGGCCGGTACTCCAGCGTGGGCAAAGGCGGGAATTCACGGAGCTTGAACTCAGGATGGTCAAGATGATACAGATGCTCAGGCTCCCCCAGGTCCCGCAGGCGGTGGAAACCCAGGTCAACCGTCCTGGCTCCCACAGGAAGCTCATCAATGAACAGCTTAACCGCCTGAGAGATCAGAATCTGCCCGGGATGGCACACCTGGCACATGCGCGAGCAGCGGTTAAGCGACCTGCCGAAATACCCCCTGCCCGTTGCGAGCGGATATAGCGGTCCGGCGTGGGACACGATCCTCACCAGAACATCCGAACCGTCGGGCAACGGCGGTAGGGCGCCAAGCCTTCCCTGAATCTCAATGCCGCTGGCGACACAGGTATCGGCGCTGCCGAAGATGGCGATATACCCATCGCCCAGGTTCTTCATTATCTCGCCGCCGTGGGACAGGACGGTCTCTTCTACGGCAGTGTTGTGCTTTTCAAGGGCAATCTTGAAGTCGCGTGGGAATTTTTCCCAGAGCTGTGTGGAGCGGTAAATGTCCGTGAAGAGGATGAACGCAGTGCGCTCCTTGTGCACTCCAACTGCTTCCCCCATGCCCACGATAGGAATTGTAGCATCCCGGCAGGCTTATCCCTTGACAGGCGCTCGGCAGCCACATCGATAACGGCTATTCCCGCGCGTACTCGTAGAGGTAGAGCACATGCCCTTCGGGGTCGAGGATCCGCGCCGTCCTGAATTCTTCGTCCGAGAAGACCTGCTCAAACTGGATTCCGCGCTTCGTCAGCTCGTCCACGGTCGCTTCGAGGTCGTCCACCTGGATATAAGGCTGGGGAGCGATGTTCTTCAGGCCGTCGCCGCGCACCACATTGTAGCCTTCAGGCAGGCCCCACAACCCGATCGTCGCACCCGAATCCTCATCGAGGGTGTACTCGCCCCAGCGGTCATCCGGCGCTTCGTAGACGGGTTCGAAGCCGAGCTTCTCCGTATACCATTTGCGCGCCTTTTCCCAGTCCTTAACCGGAAGCACGACCATTTTTAGCCCCTTCATCATCATTCCCTCCGCGGTTGCGGCACCATTCTAGCATTTCGCGCCGCCGCGAATAGGAACGAGTTTCGGCGCGGGACTTGACGCGCTGCCACGTGTGTGATTGCCCTGGTGCGTCTTTACACGAGCTTGGGCTTCTGTGTATAATCCGCTTGTCCGATACGCGGATTCTCGTGGCGAGGTAGCTCAGTTGGTAGAGCAGGGGACTGAAAATCCCTGTGTCGGCGGTTCGATTCCGTCCCTCGCCATTTCGGGATTTGGAGTTTAGCATCGCAAGTGATTTGAAACGCCTGCCTACGCTAATGACGCCCCTCGTGCAGGATCCTAGCGGAAGTTGCCGGATAAGCCGGTGCACCTAAATTAAGGACGTTTCACCCTTTCACGAAGGTATTTCCCATTAGCTCCGGATTCCCCGTAGACATCCGGCAAAAGAGTGTTATAATCCGGCCGCGAATGCTCACCACTTTGGTATTCGTCGGGGTCTTTCTAGCCCTGTTCTTCGACTTCATGAACGGCGTCAACGACGCCGCAAACTCGATTGCCACTATCGTCGCCACACGCGTTCTCAGGCCGTTTTACGCCGTCGCCTGGGCGGCCTTCTGGAACTTCGCCGCCGTCGTGGTAATGGATCTCAGGGTCGCCCGAACCATCGGCAAAGGCGTGGTTGACCCGGATGGCGTTACCACAGTGGTCATCCTCGCGGGACTGGTAGGGGCTATCGTGTGGACGGTCATCACCACGCAGTTCGGCATCCCCATCAGCGTCAGCCACGCGCTGGTGGGGGGCATACTCGGTGCGGGCCTGATGCACGGCGGGCTGGACCTGATCGTCTGGAAGGGCATCTGGATAATCGCCATATTTATGGTGGTTTCGCCCATCGTGGGCATGGGGTTGGCGTCGTTTAATATGTGGGCCGTTAGCTGGCTTTTCCATCGGTTCGACCGCAGGCGCGTGAGACGGTGGTTCAGGCGGCTGCAGCTGGTAAGCGCGGCGCTGTTCAGCCTGGGTCACGGCACCGGCGACGCCCAGAAAACGATGGGGATTATCGCCGTGCTGCTCCTGACGGGTGGGATTACCTCCATCGAGCATGGCAATTGGTTTTTCCGCTCTACTTTTGACAGCAGCGGCTTTGTCCCCAACTGGGTGGTTCTCGCAGCGCACACCGTAATCGCTTTAGGTACGCTGATCGGTGGCTGGAAGGTCATCAAGACGATGGGCGTGCGGCTCACCAAGCTGCAACCTATGGAGGGGTTCTGCGCCGAGACGGCAGCGGCCACGTCCATCCTGGGCACGGCTTTTCTGGGCATTCCGGTTTCCACGACCCATACGATTTCCGGAGGAATAATGGGCGTGGGGGCAATCAAGCGCCTGACGGCCGTGCGATGGGGACTGTTTGGTAGAATTGTCTGGGCCTGGGTATTGACCATTCCCGCAGCCGCGCTGTTTTCTGCGATAGTGTTCAAGCTGGCAGTGATGGTTCTGCCCGCAGCAGCGAAATGAGAGGTGTGAAATGAAACTGGGAATGATACTGTTTCCCCGTGAAGAGCGCTTCTTTGAATTGATGAAGGCGGCGGCTGAAAATGTGCTCAAAGCGACGGAAATCCTGGAGAATGTAGCGGGAAACATACAGCTCGCGCCGGAAAAGGCGACCGAAATCAACCACCTGGAGCACGAGGGTGACCGCATCACCAGAGAGATTATCGGGCTGCTCAATGTCAGCCTGGTGACCCCGATAGACCGCGAAGACATCACTGACCTCGCCCAGGCAATTGACGACGTTCTGGACATTACCGACGGGCTTATCGAGCGGATGGTGCTTTACAAGCTGGACACGACGCCGGGGCACTTCAAAATAATGACGCAGCAGCTCCATGGCGCAACGTCGGAGCTGGTGCAGGCGGTCTCCCTGCTTAATAAGCCGAAAAAGTATGACGAGCTGAATCACCACTGCGACCAGGTGATATTCTATGAGAAAAGGGCTGACCGCGTGTATCGTGAGGCCATCGCCGAGCTTTTCGATGAAGAACGGGACTTCTTGAAGCTAATCAAGTGGCGCGAGATTTACGCAATTGTGGAAGATGCAGTCGACGCCACCGAAGACGTCTGTGACATCCTGCAGGGCGTGCCCCAAAAAGGCGGCTGGACGCTTAGCAGAAATTAATGGATGGACGAACGTGGAAGGCCGATGTGATA
>JAGGTK010000015.1 GCA_021163765.1 bacterium | reverse complement strand
CTGAGTAGCCACCGTATGCGCGGTGGATCACTACTATAATACCAGATGGGGCGCGATGCGTCACTCGAGGCGGCGATTGCCGTAGCCGTCACCTGACTGCACAATTGGCGTAATCGCTCTTAGACCAGCACGAATCGCCACATCGAACCAGCGCTGATGAGAATAGCGAACCAGTTTGCCCCCGGGCCATTCCCTGCGACTGAAGCAATCTGCTGCTGGATCCGTGAAACCTCGTCGTCGGACAGGCTTTCCTGCCCCTCCTCGCGGCTTATCTTCAGCGCGTTCTCGCTGTCAAGGACGATTATTACCTGCTCGCCCTGCGCCATCTGGCGGTTGAGCACCTGACCGTCCTCCAGCAGCCTGAAGTATGCGTCACTGAAGGCCTTTACCTCAATTACTTTGTGGATTTCGGGATCGAAACGGCTATCCGTCCAGTAGTCGTCGATAAGAAAGAACGTCAGGTCGTCGAGGTAGTTGATGCTGGTGACCTGCACCTCGCGACCGGCGATGTCATAATAGGCGGCAGGCGCGTTCGCCGTGCCCTGTCCACCGGCGGTATCGCCCTTGAGCCGCTGCGCCGTCTGGGACTGCCCCACTCCACCGGCGCCGGACTTGACCTCCTCCAGCTCTATGCCCATTCCCCGCGCTCTCGCCAGATTATCCTCTTCGGATGCGAAGAACGTATCTTCGTCGCGGATGAGGAAGCTTGTGTACTCGGTGATAATGCCGTAGCGTTTGGACAGGCGCACTATTTCCTCAATGAGCTCGTCGTTTGTGCCGTGCAGGCGGATTTCGTCGGTAAGATAGCCTATCTTCCTGCCCGCCCACACGCGCGGCACGAAGCTGTAGCTGCTGCGCCCTTTGAAGCTCACGGGATAGCGAAAGTTCTTGGATTTGCCGTCTACCTTGCCCGTAAGTTCAATCGTCGCGCTTCCCGCGCCGGGCGTGAACCGCCCCGCGATGATAACCTGCTCGCCCTTGAAAAGGTCAGGCATCTCGCGGGGATATAGCTCCTTGACCTTCACGCCGCCGAACCTCAGCTTCACGCCGGTCAGCACCGGGCTGGAGATCTTGGAGTAGAAGCTGGAGACCTTGACCTCGATGCTCTCGCCGGGGCGCACGTACTCGGTGATGCCGTGGTTGGATTCCGAGAGCTTGTCCAGCAGGTGCGTATTAACATCGTATCCCACACCGAATGCGAACAGCCGCGCTCCACGCCGATTGGCGTTGGTGACGTTTTCGATGATGCTGCCCTCGTCGGTTACGCCCACCGTAGGCAGACCGTCGGTAAGGAACACGATGTAGCCGGGCTTTTCGCCACCCTCGGCCTTCAGCATATCCAGCGCGCGAAGCAGCGCCTCGTTGATGTTCGTTCCGCCCACGGCGTCGAACTGCCTGACAAAATCGAGCGCCTTATCCCTGGTGCTTCCCGACCAGGTCTTCATCCCGTCTTCGAAACACGTCCAGAGCTCGTCGGAATACGCGATGACGTTGAAGCGGTCGCCCTCGTTCAGGTTGCGCAGCACGAACCGCAGCGCGCCCTTGGCCTGCTCGATCTTGTCGTCGTCCTGCATGCTCCCGCTCTTGTCCAGCACGAAAAGGAAGTTTTTGTTGATCACCTTCGCGTCCGACTCCACCCGCGGCGTGAGTGTTGCCAGGAAGAAGCCGTCTTCGGAATCGTCCGCATCGTAGGCCAGCAGGCTCGCGCCTATCTCGCGCGCGTCAACCGAATAGTAGAGGACGAAGTCAATGTTAGGGCGCACGTTCGCCTCTTCATAACTGAAGCTTGCGTGCGTATCGTCCTTGCGGCTGACGCTTATAGCGTGCGACGGGGAATACACCGTCTTGATGGGCACGGTGGCCTCAATCTTGCCGCTTACGGTTACCTCGTCTATGAGCCGCGCGCTGAATTTTTCCGTATTCAACGGGTAGACGTACTCGTAAACGCCGTTGTCCGCCTGCAGGACCTGCGTGTAGCTGAGCACAATCCGCTTGCGCTCGCCCGGCTCGATGGGGAAAACGCGCGCCCGGAACGCGTCGTTGCCGATGTATTCTAAAAGCGCGGGATCAAGCTGCGCGCGCACGATATCCTCGTAGATCCGCCGCGCTTCAGCCGCGGGCAGCACCTCGCCGGTTATTTTCTCACCGCCGACCCACATCGCGAAGTTTTGCAGCACCGCGCCTGCTGGCATCGGAAAGACGTAGTCCGCCTGGATGCGCCGGCCCGTGAGGTTTTCGAATTCCTGGTCAATTTCCGTGCGCACGAATCCGTCCTGGATATCCACCGTCACCCGGTGGTAGCGGATGGCGAAGGCGTCGTGTATGGGCACGTCCGGCGGCGGTATCATAATCCCGTCGGCAAGCGCCCGATGAGCCGGAACGAATGCCAGGAGAAGCGCGAAGATTAAACTCACCAAAACCGTCAGTGTGAGACCTTTATACCCCATGCACGTTTGACGCGCGAAAC
The DNA here is from genome assembly GCA_021163765.1 of bacterium. GTDB lineage: Bacteria > 4484-113 > 4484-113 > 4484-113 > 4484-113 > JAGGTK01. The sequence continues at coordinate 49,644 of JAGGTK010000015.1, read as the reverse complement.
ATCGGTTGTGTTCGGAGCTGGATGGCTAAGGAGCGTTAACTCGTGAGAAATCTCTCCTGAACTCGAGCTTTAAGCCGCTTCGTGGCAGAAGCCGGCGGCTCGCGGACAATCACCGCTTCGCCGACGCCAGCATGCGCCACGCCACCGCTCCCAGCAGGACGAATCCGGCTGCAAGCAGCGCAACCGGCACCGCATCCGCCGTGCGGTATGTAGACTGATAAAGCGAGCCCGGCTCGGCAAGCAGGCGCTGAAGCCCGGGCGTGCGGTCGATAAGCGGCGCCACCCAGTGGTTGAGCAGGAGCATGAGCAGGCCCATGCAGGTGGTGACCAATCCCCACAGCGCAACCTGGAACCACAGCGATGCGGCGCCGAAGCGCTCTATGACGGATTCCAGCGTAATTACCAAAAGCGCCGCCAGCGCCAGAGTGAGCAGCACTCCCGCGGGCGCTACCTGCCAGGCGATTTGCGGCGCGTCCGCCTTCGCGGCGACGATGAGAAGGCCGATAAGCCAGCCAAGCATCCCCACTGTCGCGCCCCCGTATCCGCCGATTTTGGCCCACATCATGTGCGCAATTGTAACCGATTGCCCGCCGACAGGAAAATCCACGCGTAGAATTGAAGCTTAATCCCAGTAAGCGGAAGATATGGGATGCATTCCGCAACTGAGCGTGCAGCGAGGAGTGCCGGATACTGGGGGAGATGATTGCACGGGTGGCATGAAGCACATCACCAGGCTGCGAATGACTGATTTCCGGGAAGCTAAATAAGAAAGCCAGGGGCTGGTTGGCCACGCCAGCCCCCGGCGGTTCCAGGGCCCGCAAATCCGGATGCTACTGCAGAAAGTGCACCTTGACCTTGTTTCGGTAAGCGAACTTTTCAATCAGGCGCTTCACGGCGTAAGCGTGAGTCTTGGCGCTTTCCGCCCAATCGCGAATTAGCTCGAAGTTTCGGTTGTCAGGATCATCATTGACCTCGTCAGTGATGTAGCTCATCCGAGCCTCAATCGCGGGAAGCTTGCTGCTGATTGAACTCAAGTACCCGTAGCTCGTGGAGTCGAACATGTACGGCGCGCTCTCCAGCGCGTCGACGCATTCCTTGAGCGCGTTTAGCGCCTCGTGGCACTCCGCTTCCCGAATGGTCCACGCCTTGATGTCAATCGTAATGGGCACCGGACCCCCCAGCCCGGTGGTCAGGGGCAGGCCGCGCGTTCGCCACTAGGCTAGCCGGCTGGTGAATGCCGGTACTGGATCGGAAGTCCAAAGACTTTGACGGCTCGGCGCGACCCGCCTTACCTCACTAAACACATGCGGCAGGAAGCTATGAGACGTCCCGGCAAAATTTAGCGACAAATCCAGCTGGATTGGCGCTTTAGCGGGTCTGCAACAACCAGCCAGAATCCAGCGCAGTCCGCATCAGACTTCCAGACACGCCATTCTCATACATCCGGCTCTGGCGTGTTCAGTTAAGTAACGCAGGCGAAACCTGTGATGAATCCATATGAAGGAGACTTCGCGATGAGAAACCGGGCAATAATCGGCGTGTTTTTCCTAGTTATTCTAACGATGCTTAGCTTCGCTTCCTGTGGAGGCGGTGGTGGTACTGTGATACCACCACCCGATGGAAACGGCGACGATAACGGAAATGGTCCATCAGTTCGGATTGACATCTCTGTCACACGAAGCTCGATAGATTTCGGTGAGGTAGAAGTAGGACATAGCATGAATTCAAGCCTATCGATAAGCAACGATAGCAGTTCTACGGATACGCTGACGGGTGAAGCGGGCATCTCCTCAGGAACCTCAGTCTTTGCCATTATCAGCGGTGGAGGGAGCTTCAATCTTCCTGCGGGACAGTCGAAGACCGTGACAATCCGGTTTAGTCCATCTTCAACCGGGGACAAAACGGGCACGCTGCGGATCACTCACAATGCGACTAATAAAGGATCTCCTATTAGTGTGACTCTGTCTGGCGAGGGCGTACAAGAACCACAACCACCGAATCCGCCCACGAATGTTCAGGCGAGCGATGGCACCTACGCGGACAAGATTCGCATTACCTGGACCGCCAGCAGCGGTGCTGATTACTACAAGCTGTATCGGTCTACCTCGCAGTCTGGAACCTACGGCTATATAGGTCAGACCAGCTCCTCACCATATGACGACAACCCCGGGAATACCAACACCTATTGGTACAAGGCGAAGGCTCACAATGCCAACGGGGATAGCGATTTCTCAAACGCGGATAGCGGAAGGTTAAAAAACCAGCCTCCCGTAATCGACAGCATGAGCGTTCCTTCATCCATTACTAGCGGTGGAAGCGTAACCGTTTCCTGCACAGCACATGACCCAAATGGCGACCCGCTAACGTACAGCTGGGATGCTCTGGACCCGGAGGTCCCAGGCGGCTGGCACGCTATCCCCGGCAGCAGTAGCAGTTTAACATATACGGCGTCGGAGGTTACAGTGCCGACTGGCGTCGCGATTAGGGTTGTCGTCAGTGACGGTGAGTTATCAGACACAGAGACCGCGTACACAACTGTAGAGCCTCACGACATACACAATCCTGTAATCGATAGTATGACCGTTCCCCCAACCATTCCGAGTGGTGAAAGCCGTACGGTGTCTTGTACAGCACACGACCCGGATGGCGATTCCCTCACCTACTCGTGGAGTGACGGTGGAGCCGGAGGGAACTTCTCTGGAAGCGGTAACGGCGTCACTTACAACGCTCCAACGGTTTCCACTGACACGACCGTGACGATAAGCGTAACGGCCAGCGATGGCGAGCTATCTGATAGCGATAGTAGAAATACAACCGTGACACATGTGCCACCAGAATACCTTGACCGAATCGCGGTCACGTCCCCTTCCGGGCTCCCTGGTAGCGGCACATCAGACGACCCGTACATATTGCAGGGCCAGTTTCAAGTGCAGTTCCGGGCATACTCCAATCTGGATAGCGATTTGACGACAATGGTTACGTGGTGCGAAAACAGCACCGACCCCGGGACTGGCTTCGATGAGGAAACGGAGGGGATGCTCTATGTGAGCCCATTCGACTTCGAGTTCAAGGTGTGGGCAACTTACTCAGGCCACGATTCTAATGATCTCTTCTTCCGGGTTCAGCCACCGGACTAACGGGATTGAACCGGGAAAATTGACTAAGAAAGGAGGAAAATGAGATGAAGATTCAAATATGGACAACGATACTTGCTTTTATTCTAGTCACGTTCCTTTTTGCCTGCGGCAGTGGGAAGAACATTCCTGCCTCTGATCCGGGCATGCACAACCTCTTGCAGGCAACTAACAACCATCTTGGTGAGTCTGTCGCTCATCCGTCAGATGAGATAAGCGAGGCACCAACCACGCTAGATGAGCTATTGGAGCTGATCATCGCTGATGACGGACAAGACGACGGAGGAAAAAAGCAGGTTTCCATTCTGCCCGACTCGAAGAACGGGATTACAACCTGGGCACGGTCCCGCCCCGGTACATGGCAAGAGCAAGTCAATTCACTACAGATCTACAGCGGCAGTGGCTCTATCGGGGACTCCAAGTATATGGCCTATGCAATCTACAAGCTTACAGGTCACAACGGAGATGACGTACAGGAGCTTGACGCTGATATAGGACTCGGACCCGGCAATAAGTTCTATGTCTATACGGTGGTTTATTCGGCGACGCCTCATTGGCAGCGGTTCGGTCCATTTAATACTCCACCTGCTGAATCGCCTGAGTGGCCCATAGACCTACCCTCAGGCGTTGTTTCGGGGAATGGTAACGTGTATATCGCTGTAGTTGTTTACTCGCTAGATGTAGCCACGATTCACACGATGGAGATACGGGGACCAAATGGTGATCCCGAGCCACCATCAGTTTCAGTGACTGCTCCTACAGATGGAGCGGCGTTTGACGTCGGCGATACGACCAGCTTCACTGCCAACGCGAGCGATAATGTCGGAGTTTCTAAGGTTGAGTTCTACATTAAGAGCACGCTGTATCACACGGACAACACCGCTCCTTATGCTGCTCCACCCTACACTTTCGTAGAAGACGATGTGGGGGAAGTGGGCTTTACAGCCATAGCCTATGATGCTGCCGAAAACGATGCGACTGATACTAACACCGTCACTGTCACTAACGGTGGCGACTACGACGAAGTAGAGAACAACGACAGTCCCGGCCAAGCCAACTCCTTTCCCAACTTCGACTTCAGCAACTTCACAGGAAACCTGGGTCCCGGCGGATACGATGGCGACGATGACGATTGGTTCAAGTTCTCACATTCGGACCCCGTTGGCTGGACCGTGAAGCTCTGGCTTCACCTGGACTCGGGCACAGGTGACCTCGATATGGAGCTTGAGGACAGTAATGGCGATGAGCTCGAAGGTTCATACGGTATCGGAGATGAGGAGTACATTGAGTATACGTTCGTAGCCGGCGATACCTCACCTTTCTACCTTCATGTCTACGCATACTCCGGCTACTCGGATTACTCTGTTGATGGTCAGCTTACTGAACCCAGCGAGGAGTGGCAGACCGAGACAGTGGATTCAACAGGCTCTGTAGGTGGCTACACATCTTTGAGCTACGACCCGATCACTGACTATCCAGCGATCGCATATAAGAACTTGATCTCCGGCAATCTGAAGTACGCCCAGTGGAATGGGTCGAGCTGGGACATCGACGTTGCATATACGGGGAATATGGGCGAGTCCTTGTCTCTGGCTTTCGACCAATCCGGTAACCCAAGTATAAGCTACTATACTTGGGACAGTTTGAACATTGCCTGGTGGGATGGAAGCAGTTGGGATAATGACACTGTCGATTCGTCTGGTGGTGATGCTGGTGCTTACAACTCTCTTGCGTTTAATAGCTCAGGTTGTCCAGTTATTAGCTATCAGGGGTGGAACTCAACTTGGTCCACTTACGCCTTGAAGGTTGCAGAACGGACCGGCAGCACTTGGGATGTCGAATTCGTTGATATCGGGGATGCTGGGTATTACACCTCTCTTGGCTTCAGTCCTTCGGTTAACAGAGCGCGTATTAGTTACTTCCTGGAAGACGGTTCATTGTCGTTTGCCTGGCAGAACGCAGATGGGTCCTGGAACATTAATAACGAAGTAGACGCAACGGGCGGAATCTCTACCACTTCTCTCGCCTTCACTTCTTCTGGAGTGCCATACATTGCTTATTACCGCACCTACGACGCCCGATTGAAGCTCGCTTGGCCAGGCGGGGGATCCTACTGGGACCCATGGAACCACGACACCCCCGACTCTGACACCAATGTCGGAAAGTACTGCTCACTCGCATTCGACTCTTCGGGCAATCCTTGCATAAGCTACTACGACGAAGGCAACGGTAACCTCAGGTTCGCTTTCAAGAGCGGCGGTTGGAACAGACATATCGTGGATGCGCTAGGTAATGTGGGCCGGTTTACGTCCCTTGCATTCGATTCTTCAGGAAGACCGGCGATAAGCTACTTCGATGACACCAACGAAGACCTGAAGTTCGCCCATTGGCTGGGCCCGTGGCCACCAGCGTCATAAACATAAAACCATCTCAGCAAGGGTCACCTGCCAAAGGGAGCGTTGGGTCCTGAAGGCGGGTGGCCCGGTGTGTTGAGTTGAAAATGGACCGAGCCTTACGGGGCACGAGATAATGGCAGTTTGCGTAACAACTAGCTTACAGCTTATAATCCCCTCTCAGGCTAGCAGGGGCTGGCGACAGGCAATGAGCCTGACAGCGCCGGCCCGGGCAAGAGGGGGATGGATGGACGCCGGTACGGAGAAACTGCGCGAAGTCCTGCGGGCGCTCGCACGCGGCGCGGACGGCTGGCGCGAATTCCTCGACCTCTTCGGCCCCTTCATCCTGCATATCCTCAAGCATGACTACGCCCTCTACCAGGAATACGACGAACACTCGCGCCAGGAAGTCCTGCACGATATCTACCTGCGCGCCGCTAAATACGCCGGCAGGCTCAGCAAAAACACAACCACCGTGGGTTCCTACAAGGGATACCTGCGACGGATCATCAAAACGGTGATGTCCAGCAACGGGAGAATCCTGCGCAGGTGGCGCCGCGAGGTCAGCCTGGAGAAGGCTCAGGAAACGGGCTTCCAGGCGCCGGCGAATCCCGGATTCAATCCTCTCAAGTGGCTGACGAACCAGTGGAAGGAAAACCGTATCGTTCCATCCGCGAGGGCGGCAATCGGGAAGGCAGCCAGCAGTTCGCGCGATCCTGCAAAAACGGCGTACATACTCGAAAGGAGGTTGCTTGCCGAAGATCCGTATACCGATATTGCGGAAGCGACGGGGATGGAAGTTGACGCCGTGCGGCACGTCGTGCATTATTACCGCGAAGATATTATTCACGAAATGCGAAGCGCTCTGGGCATCAAAATGCAGAAAGAAGAAGGGGTAGTTGAGAAGGGAGATACTGAGATATGAACGAAACGCGCAAATCTGGCACTAACGGAGACGACCTCACGAAGGAGGAACTGGCTGCCTTCAGAGAGGAATCTCTGCACGCGATAGAAGGTGTGAAGCGGCGATTACACCGTGAGCGTATCGCGCGCGGTGTGTTTCTGTCCGGCGCTGCCGCCGTGGTCGTGATACTGGCGGCGTTTTTACTACCGCGGCTTGCAACGAATCCCGAGGCCATCGCGCCCCAAGTCGCAGGGCACGCGATGATGGCCCGGCTGGTTGTGCCGGACGCGGAAACGGAGACGCTGCAGGTCTTTCGCGCGCCATCAGACGAGGAGAACTATACACAACCGGTGAAGCTACAGCCGATTCTCGACCTGAAAGCGGGCGACGCGGTTACCGTAGCGGAGGGCGGAACTGCCGTGCTCTACAACTGGGTGAAGCAAACGCGCGAGAAGTTCTTCGGACCGTGCAGGTTGGAGATAACTGAGAGGGGAGTGAAAGCGGTGAAGTCCGGCGGACCCAAGCCGGAATCCGAGCAGGCCAGGCTGTGGGCTATGTCGCTTGAGCCGATTTTAACCAGCGTTATGCGTGCGACACCGGACGAAATGCCGCTCCCAGTCTATCCGGTGGACACGTCGGTTCCGCCGGGAGAAGTCATATTGCAGTGGAAATATTTTGGTTCCGCCGAGGCAATTGAGCTTACTGTGGAGAACGAAGCAGGTGATGTGTTGCTCAAGCAGAAGCTAGATGCGAGCGAAACCGAATATCGCATTGCCGTGAACGAAGACAGCTCGTATTACTGGAAGGTATCCGTTCCGAACGCAAAAGCCGCTGTCGCGCAGGAGTTTCATGTCCTGGGACAAACAGACTGGGAGTGGATCAGGCTAGCAGCTAAAGCCAATCTTGTCACAGAAGAAAACCTTGTTAGCGGTATAGCCGAGCTCACCGATAAGTGGAACCTTATCCCGCTCTACGAGATCTTTACGCACTACCAGTTGTATAAAGAGGCCGAGGCAGTCCGGCAACGCCTGCACGAGATATTGTCCGAGGACTAGCGGTTAGCCCCGTAGTGGAATATGGGAGCGAGTGCAATAAAGCGTGCTATGAAACCTATACTCAGATCATCCCGCACGCTGATTGCTGCGGCCGCGCTCCTTGCAGCAACTACATGCACCCAATCTAAGCAATCGGAACCGGCACCAGTCTCCCCCGTTCCCCTTGCCAAGTGGCAGCCCGAGGAAGCGAAGCTTCTGGGCGAGAAGCCGGTCACATGCGCCGACCTGCCGGCCGAATGGCAGAAGCTTTCGGATGCGAAACTCAAGGAGCTTCTGGATGAAATAGCTGAGAAGGCGAAAATATTTTGCGTTGGTCATCCCCTGCCCGGCATGAACTGCGACCACGAGGCTTCGTTACGCTACGCAAGCCAAATGCGATACATCGCGCTTATACTGGACTACACACCTCATATGATTACATCCCTTTACGAGATTAGCGACAATCTGAGAAGGCAATGGAAGCTAAAAGAAGCCATTCGATATGCGCAAGTAGGAATCAGAGAATGCGAGACTGCAGGTGAGAGCTTAATAAGGCCGATGGCGGAGCTATACAAGCTTCTAGGCTGGGAATATGCGGCGGTCTCGGAGTATAACAAAGCGTTTGACAGCTTCCGCAAGTCGTATGACGCCTACGCTACTCGGAACGACCACACGGGTTTAGTAAACACAACCTACTCTATCGCCGATCTCTACTACAGGTTGGGCTTAACAGAAGAGGCGTTGGAGCGCTTTCAGCATTGTCTGCAGATGTCGCGGGACATGGAGAATCTAGTATACGAGGGGTTTGCCCTCGGGAGCATCGGCAGCGTCTATTACGACTACGGCAATTACGAGCGCGCTCTCAAATACTTATCAGAATCAGTGGAAACGCTGCGGCACCAGCCGCCCAGGTACTGGCGTGGACTTGGCGAATCGCTAGCCAAGATTGGCGATGTCTACCGAAGGCTCGAAAAATACGAGGAAGGCCTGGCGTACTGCGAAGAAGCCGCGCGTGTTCTCCATGAAGGCGATTTCCGGCGGCGCGAAGCTCTTGTGACCACCACGCTGGGCGACCTTTACCGCGATTCCGGCCATCCAGATATGGCGGTTCAGTGCTATAACAAGGCTGTCAGCAATGCCCGGGAGATTGGCGCCTCTTCCGAGCACGCACATGCCCTGGCCCAGCGCGCCAGACTGCGATATGAAAGCAGTGATTACGCATCAGCGAAAGGGGACTTACGGCAAGCCTTCAGCATATATTCCGCGCAAGCAACCCAGTTTACCTGGGAGTCCGGTCTTAAAGGGGGGCTGGCGGCAAGGTTACACGACATTGGAAGCCTGCTGGCCAAGCTTCAGATTGAACTCGGAGAATTCGAGCAGGCGCTGCAAACTGTAGAGTCCTTCAAAAGCAGCTCGCTACTGCAGCTTCTGGCGCAGGCAAAAACATACGTGCGTGACGCGCAGGTACAGCAAACGTTGAATGACTATCGTTCCGCAAACGCTTATCTACAAACTCTGCAAAAGCGACTTCAAGAACTGCCCGGTGATACCGAGAATAACGAGCCAGCTTTGGATGAAAGGTCCCGTATTATAGAGCAGATTGAGGAATACACGCGAAAGGCCGATGACGCCTGGGCGTTCGTCCAAAAGCGCAATCCTCGGATCGCCAAAATCCTCCAGATAAAGGGGATATCGGCCAGTGACATCCAGCAAGAAGTCCTCCACCGTAATCAAGTGCTGCTGGATTATCTCCTGACAGAAGATAGCGTAACTATCTTCGCACTCCCAAAATCAGGCAAGCTAGCCGTGACAACTGCTAAGTTTCCTGCTTTGGCCAACGAAGGCGCTGATGATGATTGGATTACGCGCCAGGTAGCGATGCTCTACGATCCCCGCAAGGCGAAGCAGAACGAAGCCGGTCGCGCTTTGTACGACCTGCTGCTGGCACCCATCTCTCACGTGCTTTCTAAAGAGAGCCATTTGATAATCTGTCCCGATGGAGCGCTTTTCTCCGTTCCTTTCGACGCGCTGATTGATCATGCAGGGCACCTGGTTTTAGACAAACATGCCATCAGCTATTCCTCCAGCGCAACAATGCTCACTTATGCCAGCAGCGGGCAGAGGAATCGCGATACACTCGTCGCAGGTGTGTCATTTAGCAAAACGAAACTCCCCGGGGAAGTTGGAATTGAAGCTAGTCAAAAGCCTTCAAGCACTCTGGCCACGCGAAACCGGCTGACACCGCTGCCCGGCGTGCACCGGGAATTGGAAAGTGTAGGAAAAATCCTCGGAGCAACACCACGGATGGACGCGGAAGTAACCGAATCCTGGTTGAAGGACAGTCTGCCCGGCAAGCGTGTCGTTCATCTGGCTACCCACGGCAGGCTCTCGTCCATTCCGCTGCTAAATGGGATCTACGCCTATCAGCAAGAAAGCCCCGAACGTGCCTTCGAACCGCATGAAGCAGCAATAACCGAAGACGGGTTCTTGTCAATGTGCGAGGTCATGGGTATACCGATGGACGGATGCGAGCTCATTGTCCTTTCTTGCTGCCACAGCTTTGAAGGCAATGTGAGCGCCGGCGAGGGACTGATGGGCATCAGCCAGGGATACCTCTATGCCGGGGCAAATGCAATAATCGCATCTCTGGCTCAGGTGAATGACGATGCTACACGGGAGCTAATGGTCCAGTTTTACCGAAACTGGTGGGAGAACCAGATGTTAAAAAGCGAAGCCTTACGCGCTGCAAAGCAGTCTCTGGCTCGCAGCGACCGCTTCGCCGACCCTCGCTTCTGGTCCCCATTCGTGCTGTATGGGCTGGAGTAAGCGGAGAGAGTGGGATTCGAACCCACGGTGCGGCTGATCACCGCACAATTGCTTAGCAGGCAACCGCCTTCGTCCACTCGGCCATCTCTCCGCGACCTGTATTATACCAAGCGCCGCTGGGGCAGACAATCTGCCGCCGCGCCCGGCATCCCTAATGCGCAAGAGGACCCCTCGGGGGTCCCCCTGCAAGTATTCCCGGTTATTGGGCCTTGTCCGTGCCTAGAACGGAACCTTGCCGTCACCGAATCCGCCCTTCTTCGCGCGGCCTTTGCCCTTCTTCATGCGACCCTTGCCCTTGCGCGCGGGTGATTCGCCAATGCCCAAGTCGTCCATCTTCGTCATTGCGAAGTGCTCGAGTCCGATGCATAACGCATAGCCGAGCAGGTTCATCACGTCGTCGTCCATCTCTGTCTCGAATACGACGTGGTTGTGCCAGTTGGTCTGGAGGACACTGATGCGGCCCAGGTCGGTCTCCGGATAGACATCGAAGAAGTAACCGATTTCCTTTGTCGCAAGCTGAGGGTTCTCAGCCTTGAGCATCGTCAGAACCGGCATCCCCAGTTCGTCGTAAAGGCGATCCACGTTGATGCCGACATACATACTGCCGCACGGGAAGTCCTCATGCATCTTGTTGGGGACGCCGCGCGCGAACTCAGCGAACTTCTTGTAGTCCGTGCAGATAACAAGCCATTCCGAGTTGAGCCCGATGGCCGCAGTGCTGCCCGCGATCGGGTAGAAGTCCCATTCCACGGTGTCGAAGCCCGGGTTCTCGACATTGAAGCCGGCCATGCCGCCGATCATACCCACGAGTTTCTTTGCCCCAGAGTAGTCGGCCACCGGGACCATAACGGCTGCATTGACCCATTCCGGCCCTTCCGGCTCCTGCGTCACATCTGGAACGTCGAAAACCACGATGTCCATCTCGTTGCCCAGCGAGTCGATAAGCTCCTGGTTGAATTCGAACATTTGCAGGAAACCCAGTCCCATCTGGATATCTGAATCGCCGCCTTCCATTTCGGCGACAACCCCTCCAACATCGCGGATGTAGTCCACCATTATGCCGGATTTCTCCTTAATGCCGGTAAGGGCCATCAGGAACACGTAATCATCTTCAGTTAAAAACGAGTCGATTTTGAAGTTGTAGTTGGGCACGTTGTACCAGCGGTAGACGAAAGAGTCAGGATAATCCTCGTTGAACCACAGGGTTTCTTTCGACCAGCACTTCCCGTGAGCCGTATAGCCCTCGCACTCGTAAGCGTCGATGGAGAAGTACCCCGCGACCTCGAAGATGCCCTCGAACATGGCTGCCATCGGGTACTTGGCCTTGAACTCCTCGGTGAAGAAGATGTCCCTCGCCTTGTTCACGTAGTGGGCGATGTCAATGTGCTCGTAGCTCTTGGAATACCACTTAACAGCCGCACCCTCGAAATGCTCGTCCTCGGCAAGCGCCGGCCGCGGTAAAACGGTAAGACAAGCAAATAGCGTTAAACCGATAAAAAGATAGACGGAATTCCTCATTTGAAGCCTCCTTCTCTGGCGCGTGCGATTATATCATAGACCTCCCGCAGCACGCCTGAACCGCCGCATTGCGCTGGCCGGCGTTAAATCAGAGGATGCAGCAGGATGCAGGATAGTTCCATGCCGTATTCATTTGCGCCTCGAAGTGCCCACCGGCGGGGCGCACGCCCGCTTCAGACACTCGCTTTGATACAATCATCTTATGCGAGTCCCACCTCTTGATCTGGCACGTGTGCACGCAGGCATGGAAAACGAGCTGAAAGAAGCCGCCGCGCGGGTGATTTCATCCGGACGGTACGTGTCCGGAGACGAAAACGCGGCACTGGAGCGCACGCTCGCGGAGATGCACGAGGGCCAGCACGCGGTGGCCGTCAACTCCGGAACGGACGCACTGCTGCTTGGCCTTATGGCTGCGGGAGTCGGCCCGGAACACGAGGTCATCACAACGCCGTTCACCTTCTTCGCCACGGTTGAGTGCATACTCGCGCTGGGCGCGAAGCCGGTGTTCGTGGACATCGACCCGGAGAGCTTCTGCCTGAACCCCGAACTGCTGGAGCGCGTCTTCACGCTCAAAAGCCGCGTCGTTATACCGGTTCACCTTTACGGGCATCCCTGCGATATGCAGCGCATCGTGGAGCTGGCGGGGCAGGAAAGCGGCGTGATGGTATTTGAGGACAGCGCCCAGGCCATCGGTGCGAAGACCGGCGGCGGGACAGTGGGCACGTTCGGGGATATGGCGGCGCTTTCGTTCTACCCGACGAAGAACGTGGGCGCACTGGGCGACGCCGGCGCGTTCGTCACGCGCTACGACAACCTTGTGGAAGCCGTGCGCATGCTGCGCAACCACGGCCAGTCGGCACGCTACCAGCACGACACGCGCGGCATAAACTCGCGGATGGACGAACTTCAGGCCGCATTCCTGAATATCAAGCTGAAGCACGTCCGTAAGTGGAACGAGGGGCGCCGCGCGCTCGCAGCACGATACGACGAGCTTCTTGCGGACATGCCCGGGGTAATCACTCCGCCGGTCAAGCCCGGCTGCGAGCATACATACCATCAATACACTATCCGCGTGCCAAACCGCGATGAGGTGCAGCGTCGGCTCAACGAAGCCGGCATTGGCGCGATGGTGCACTACCCCACTCCGCTGCACCTGTGCAAGGCGCTGTCGCACCTGGGACACGCCGAAGGCTCGTTCCCCGAAGCGGAGCGGGCGGCACGCGAAGTCCTGTGCCTGCCTATCTTCCCCGGTCTTACCGCCGACGAGCAGGCACAGGTCGTGACCGCCCTGCGCAAAATAATGGAGAAAACCCTATGAGAATCGCGATTATCGGAGCGGGCTCATTTGGCTCAACACTTGCACACGTGTGGTCGTCCGCCGGCCATGAAGTCCACCTGTGGGCGCGCGAGCCGGAAGTCGTGGAGAGCATCAACAGCGAAAGGCGTAACTGCCTGTTCAACTCGCAGTTTAGCCTGCACCCGGCAATGCGCGCGCATGGCGAACTGAACGCGGCGCTTGATGGCGCGGAAGCAGTGTTCCTCGCGGTGCCGTCAAAGTTCCTGCGCGAGCTTATTCCGCAACTTGGCGCGGCGCTGAAGTCCGCGCAGCTTCCAGGGCGCATCCCGTTCGTATCTGTAGTGAAGGGGATGCTGTTTCAGCCAACTGAACTCGTTAGCGCCTTCGCGCAGCACGAGTTCGCTGACATTGACCTTACCTGGGTGCAGTTTTGCGGGCCTAACCTGAGCGTTGAGGTGATGGCCGGCCAGCCTACTGCGTCCGTCGTGGCCTGCGCCGATACTGAAGTTTCCGCGCATCTTCAGAGCGAACTCTCCACGCCAATACTCCGGCTTTACACCAACCAGGATCCGGTGGGCGTCGAAGTCTGCGGCGCGCTGAAAAACATCCTGGCGGTGGCATCGGGCATCGCCACAGGGCTGGGACTGGGGCTGAACACCCGCGGCGTGCTGCTGACGCGGGGCGTCGTGGAGATGCGGCGTGTGCTGCCCGTCTTCGGCGGCGACCCGCACACGCTTTACGGCCTTGCGGGCTTCGGCGACATCATCGCAACCGCGTTTTCCGAAAACAGCCGCAACTTCCGCGCCGGAATGGAGTTTGCCAAAGGGGTGAGCCTTGCCGATGTTGAGGGCGAGACCAAAATGGTGGCGGAAGGCGTGCGCACGGTGAAGGCGCTGATGGAGTTTGTGGAACAGCAGCATCCGGAGCTTGACCTGCCGATAACCCGCCAGGTCCACGCTGTCATCTACGAGGGCAAGCCGCCCAAGGACGCCATCTCCGAACTGATGTCGCGCCCCTACAAGGAAGAATCGTAGCGGCTCAGGCTGTAACACCTGCAACCCCTGTTATAATGCAAAAGCGCGCGGGGCGAGCTGAGACGTGTTCCTATAATAGCTGTCCGATGCTCTCTTTGAGCAAGCTCCTTACCACACGCCAGTTAGTAGAGACGCGAATACTTCAATGAGCTGTAATCTCCTTCAAAATAGGAAATCGCAGGATTTCCATCAACATCGGCAAGCGAAGCGTGCGTCCCAACATCGCCTTCGCTATCCACTATTTCTGGTGGTCCCCACGTAGTTCCGACAGCGTCATTGGCTTGAACATACTTAAGGTCGCCATTAGTATAATCGTAGTAGGCTATCGCTGGAATACCGTGCAATACTGCTATGGATGTGAACCCGCCGACCTCTCCCTCGCTGTCCACAGTCAACGGTAAGTCCCAGCTTGAACCGCTCGTATCATTCGCCCTAATGTATTTCAGGTCGCCGTGGGTATAGTCGAAATAGGATATCGCTGGTTTTCCGTCCACTACCGCAAGGGAGGTGTGCCGCCCCACACTTCTCGTGCTATCCACGGTTACCGGCGTGGCCCAGGTACTTCCGCTCGCGTTAGTCGCACGAGCGTACTTCAGGTCTCGGTTAGTTCCGTCATAGTAGCTGACGGCTGGATACCCATTGACCACCGCCAAGGAAGCGTCCAAACCTACACCGCCCTCATTATCCACCGTTATTGCGGTGCCCCAGCATGAACCGTTGGCATCATCCGCCCGTATATACTTCAGGTCGTCATTGTCATACTCGTAGTAAGCAATGGCGGGCTTGCCATCGACGCATGCTAAGGAGTTGCCTGCAAACCAACTCACATCTCCCACGCTATCCACGGTCACGGGCGCGTCCCAGCTTGTCCCATTAGCATCATTCGCCCGCACGTACTTCAGCTTATCGTTGGTAATGTCCAAGTAGCTAACGGCGGGATGCCCATTGACTACTGCCAGAGAGGAGTAGTAGCCAACGCTAGCTCCGGCTCCGTCTACCGTTACCGGGTCGTCCCAGCTGCCACCGCTAGCGTCACTCGCGCGAACATACTTGAGGTCGCCGTTGCCGTAGTAACTGATGGCGGGACTGCCGTTGACTACCTCTAATGAGCAGTAACGACCCGCACCACCTTTCCAGTCAATCGTCCTTAAACCCCAGCCATGCACGAGGATATCAATGCTGGCTTCTCCTATTGCGCCTTTGTCGTCTATGGCATGCAGCCTGCACCTGTACTCCCCTCCCTCCTCAAACTCGTGCGACACGAGCGGGTTCTCTCCCGAGCTGAAAAAGGAGCCTTTGTACCAGCCCTCATCCCAGTCCCACCTGTACTCGATCACTGAACCATCGGGATCGTAAGAAGCACTGGCATCAAAGCTCACCGTCAGAGAAGCATCTCCTTCTACGGGGCTGGCCGATACATCCGCCTGCGGCGGGGTATTTGGACCGTCATCAAGCGCGTAGATGAATCCATCGTTGCAGGCCACGTATAGTGTTCCGTCTGCACCGAGCGAAGGCCCCCCCTCAACCGCACCTCCAACAGCGCAAGTCCACACGAGCAGCCCATCCGGTGTGAAGGCGTAAACGTAACGGTCCCTGCTGACATAGATTGTGCCATCACCTCCGATAGCCGGTTCGCCGCTGAAACCGTAGCTTAAACCGCGGCTGATTCCATAGCTCCACAGAAGTGTTCCAGACGTGCCATCGTCGCGTATGGCAAGAAGCGAATCATCGTTAGTTACGTATATCACGCCATCTAAGCCTACGCCAGAGCTTCTTGACCAACTACCTAGCCCGGGACACTGCCATTTGACTTCACCACAATCCCCATTGTCTGCGACAGCATAAAGCCTATGTCCGCCGACCACGTAGATTGTACCGTCATCGCCCAAAGAGGGATTCCCGGTTGTCCAAGTCGAGGGAAGATCGCATTCCCACTTCGATGTGCCATCGGGATTGACGGCGTGAAGCGTGTCAAAATCGTCTCCGACATAGATAGTGCCGTCCTCTGCTATTGTCGGAACTCCGTACATCCAATATTTGCTGTACTCCCACAGAATCGCCCCAGTCGAGGGATCTATCGCAAACAGACTGCACGGTCCTCCGAAACCCAGACCAACGATATAGACGGTGCCATCTGGACCTATCGCAGGGCTTTCAGGCAGCAGGATTCCTGTGTTGCACACCCACTTGAGCTCCCCGCTGGGGTACAACGCATACAAAGTACCCCAACTGTTCGCCGCGAAAACCGTTCCATCAGCAGCTATTGCCGCGGTACTTCCTATTACTCCAGTGTCATAAGTCCATGCAATTGTGCCATCGGGATTTACGGAATACAGACTACCCTCAGCAGCACTGGTTGCAGTCCCGATGTAAGCTCTGCCGTTGTCGCCGAGCACGACACTGGCGTATGCCATCGCGCCAACTTCATGTCTCCACTTAATCCCACCGTTCTGCGGTCCAATATATGGGCTGCGCCCGTTGTGTTTCTCGTTGCGTCCATACATCCACCACACGCGCTCGTCTGTATCCTGGCAGATGCCGGAGTCGGACAGCCCCAGCGCACTGTCGAAGTCCTCGCCGAGAGCTTGCACCCAGTACCAATATGCCTTGCCAGTCTCGGCAGTCTGGTCGTCCCAGCCGAATTTGTCTCCAGCGACTTCAGCGACGCTCTCAGGAGTTCCTTCCGATGATTCCGCACGAAGCACACGGTAACCAACGGCGCCTTCGCTTGCCCGCCAGCTCACTGCAATCCTATCCGGTACGGTGTCGCTGGCTTTCGCTGTAGGAGCAGCCAAGGCTCTACAGCCCGTAATGATGGCATCGCCGCTAACTCCAACATCGTTACTCGCCAGGACGGAGTACTCGTATTCTTTGCCGGGGATACCTGTCTCGTCGTCATACTCCGTGGTCGTAGGAGTCAGTTCCCCCAGCTCCATCGGCTCTTCTTCATCATCGGGATCGTCACGTATCACTTTAAATACCTGCACGCCAGGATCCTTAGAGGTTTCCCAACTTAGGTGGACCGCGCTTTCATCGGACGACGCACTCAGCCCCGTTAGCTGCGCTGGAAGGGTGTCAAGCCCTTCGCCCAGCGTAGTTAATACTGCGCGGACTGCCACTCCCACAGGCACGACCACGTTAGACGGGCTTTCGGGCGATGAAAAATCCAGAGGGAAATCTGCGGTGACTCCTTCTGTCGAAGTTTCAATGGAGGAGTTGCCAATACCGGTGAGCACGCATACGTAGACGTTGTTAGCAGCTGATTTGACACGGCTCCTCAGTGATTCAGAGTTAACCGTGACCATAGCGTGATTCTCCGTGAAAGTCCCAAACCATCGCCAGGAACCATACGTGAAGTCTGCTATTCCAATCCAATAGCGCAGTGGGAGAATCTTCTCACTCTTGTTTCCATATGAAGAAGTCTCCGTCTGAACCTGCACTTGGATAGGCCTTAATTCCGATCCCGGAATCTGCCCGATAATAGCGCACGCATATTCTCCGTGTTTGAAAGCCCTTAGAACGAGCGCTCCATCAACGGCCTCAGCGTTGCAAACTGATTCACCGTTTGTATAGGTTTGTTGATTCTCTAAAGCGGAGATGCCATGGCTGATTACGTTGTTGCCTTCAGTAGCACCTTCAGCGATAATTTCACTGTCAAGCTCAGATGTGTCTGGCAAGATCCGGCTTTCTCCCGCTGCGGGGACTGTTTCATTTGAAGCTACTTCCGGCTGCAAAGCAGGGGTAACCACGTGACGCGACTTACCGCCACATCCGAGGAGAGCAACAAATACTGCAGCAGCCACCCAAACTACTGCTGCACGCCAACTGATTCTTGGTAACATCCGCGTTCCCGCCTTCCCTTTGTTATCGCTCTATTATACCCTCGGTTTGCTGATAAAACATGCATACATATCTCTGCCCTTGCTACTACCCCAATCTGGCATAATACGCGGCATTCGGGGTGATTGGACGGGCATGGACATCCCGCGTGCCTGCACCGTCTTCGCACACCCTGTTATAATGCAAAAGCGCGCGGGGCGAGCTGAGAAGCGCTCCGCGAGTGCGGGTCGTAATGATGCATACCATCCTGCTAATTCTGGTAGTGGTAATTGTGCTCGGCCTCGTCATTTTCGTGCACGAGGCTGGGCACCTGCTTTTCGCCAAATTAGCCCGGGTTGAGGTTACGGATTTCGCGCTGGGATTCGGGCCTTCACTTACCTCCCGCAAGTGGCGCGGCACCCGCTATCACATATGCGCTTTCCCGCTGGGCGGATTCGTCCGCGTTTCGGGGATGGAGCCGGACGACCCGATAACGGAGAACTCCTTCAGGGCCAAGCACCCGTTATTAAGATTCCTCATCCTTGCAGGCGGCTCAATAGGCAACATCGCGCTTGCCGTAGTCCTCATCTTCGTGCTGTCGTTTATCGGCTTCCCCAAGTCGGCAGTTCTCGTGCAGGGCGTGGTGCCCGAGGGGCCCGCGGCGGAGATGGACATCAGGGCCGGCGACATCATCGAAAAAGTTGACGGGCAACGCATCACCAATAGCCTGTCACTATCAGAGCGCATACGCGAAGCCTCAGCGCAGAACCGCCCTATCACCATCATCCTCGACCGGCGCGGCGAAATCTTAACGCGTAAAGTGGTTCCGCGGATTTTCACCGTTGAAGAGGACGGGGAGGAGGTTTTATACAACGAAGGCAGGCCGAGCCTGGGCGTGATGAACGTGCAGGTAAACAAGATCGCGCCGGTGACAGCGCTGGTAACTTCAAACTCCGTAGCAGCAACATCGGGCATCAAGCCCGGCGACCGGATCATCTCTGTCGGCGAAACCGAGGTTTTACTGGGAACGGACGTCTACTTTCTAATCGATCCCGAAGGAGAAGGCTCGCTGGAGCCCGTCGAGGTAACGCTGGAGCGCAATGGAAGGCGCCTGACCGTAACCATTCCCGCGGGAACAACGCTGGAATCGCTGGGAGTTATCTTCCAGATGGAGCTTGAGAAACTCCCGATTAAGGAAACAATCGTCCGGGCGTTACAGAACGTTCTCTACACAACGGTTGCCTTTGTGTATCAGCTCAGACTTCTGGCCACCGCTGAAGGCGCGAAGATGGTATCCGGCCCGCTTGGCATAGCGGAACTCATCTCGCAGTCGTTCAGCGCGGGACCGTATTACCTGATTATGATCACTATGGTCATTACGCTGAACCTGGGGCTGCTGAACCTCTTTCCGATACCGGCGCTTGATGGCGGGCATATCCTGTTCCTCTTCCTGAACACGATAGGGTTACGGATTGACAAGCGCAAAGAAGCGCTGGCGCACAAAGTGGGATTCGTCGTGCTGATTTCTCTGATTCTGCTAATTACCTTCCGCGACGCGCTCGGCCTTTCCCGCCTCTGGGGTTAGGATATTTCCATAAAAATCCCAGTTGCCTCTCTCAAAGTCTTTACAAGCGGCGGATTTTCACCTACATTTCGCTTATGCCCTATTGCCCAAAGTGCAAGGCTGAATACCGCGAGGGTTTCAAAGTCTGCGTCGACTGTAAAGTCGCACTCGTCAGCGAACTGCCGCAGGAGGAGACGGTCGAACTGCTTGAGGGACAGGGCGACGACCAGGCCACCCTCGATAAGTATAACGCCCTGCTAGCTGAGGGCGAGCAAGCATTCGACAACGAAGACACCCGCAAGGCACTGGAGCTGCTAAACGAAGCAACGCAGATTAACGCCGATGACCCGCAAGTGTGGAACCTTCTCGGCCTTACTTACGAGGCCTTGGGGCACGAGCGCGAAGCGTGGCGTTCGTTCAAGTTTGCGCTGCGCGCCGATCAGGACGACCTGCACGCGCTGTGGTACGCGGCTCATTTCCTGTTCGAACAGGAAGACTACCCGCTGGCGATGAATTTTATTAAACACTACCTCGAACTGGAAACGGACGCTGCCGAGATCAAGGAAGCAGAGCAGCTTAAGGAAGACATCGGCTACCACCTGCGTTCACTGGAAGACCTGAACTCTGGCGCAAACCCGGCGACGCAATTCGAAGACGAAGAAGAGGAGGAGGTTCCGTCCGACAAGTTCACCATTTTAGACGAAGACGAAGATGAGCCCGAACTTGAAGACTTTGAAGACGAAGAACTGCCCCTGGAGGAAACCGGCCACTTCCAGGCCGACCTGCAATTGATGCTGACCGACCGGAACTCCAAGTGCCTGTCCTGCGGCACGGCGCTGCCAACCGACGCTCCCTATTGCTTCAACTGCAGGAAACCGCACCTTTACAAGCCACTGGACTGATACTAACTGGAACAAAAGGCTGCTGCCTTCTTCCCCCACCTACCGCGCGAAATCATTCAGGACGCGGACGAAGAGGTGGATGTCCTCTTCGTTGTTCCAGAAATGCGGGCTGACGCGAATAAGCCCGTCGCGCAGGCTGACCACAATCCGCTCTTTGTTAAGCACGTCCATCAGGTTGCGGGCATCCTCAACTGCGAAAGTGATTATGCCGGCGCGCTTATCGGCGGCTTCAGGTGTTTGAATACTCACTGGAAGCTCCTTGAGCCCTTCCAGCAAAAGCGCCGTTAGCTCCTGTATGCGGCGCCAGATTGCGGGCACGCCGATGGCGTTGAACTCGTCGATAGCGCGCTTCATCCCATACATGCTCGCAAGAGGCTCGGTACCCGTCTCGAATCTCACCGCCGTGCTTCTGGCCGGCACGTCGCGGTTGCAGTACCTGTCCTGGTCAATTTCCATCCCAAACCAGCCAGGCCAGTCCGGATAGTGCCCTTCGAGAATTTCTTCGCTGGCATAGAAAAAGCCGCTTCCCAGCGGCGACATCAGCCATTTCGCTCCGCCGCATACGAAGAAGTCCACGCAAAGTTCCGATAGCTTAAGCGGCACAACACCAACGCCCTGGTATCCGTCCACGATAAGGTAGAACCCACGACGCTGCTTCTCCTCGCAGAGTCTCCGAAGGTCCACCCGCTTGCCCAGGAGAAAACCCACCCAGGAAATCGCAACAAGGCGGGTGCGGGGCGTAATCGCAGCGATAATTGCGTCCGTGGGATCTGAACGGGCGGGAACGCGCACCTCGCGCAGCACCGCACCGTATTTCAACACGCCCTGCAGGGCGAAATACAGCGTTGCGAATTCGTGTTGCAGGTAGAGGACTTCATCGCCTTTGCGAAAGCTGATGCTTGAGAGTGCGCGGATGAGGCCCAGCGCGCAGTTGGGCATCAGGCAGACACTGTCCGTCTCCGCACCGATAAGCCTAGCGGCGGAGCTGCGCGCCTTCGGCATAAACTCCTGCCATCCGGGGTCAGCCAGCGATGCTTCGCGCCGCTGTTCGCCCAGGCATCTGGCCGCAGCGCGGCGAACCGCGCTGTGAAGCGGCCCGCAGGAAGCATGGTTAAGAAACGTGTACTTCCCGGCGACTTCCAGCCCCTCGCGGAACCGCGCCATCCGCTTTCGCGCAGTTTCGTCGGACGGATTATTCGCAGCACTTTTCATTAGCGGGGATTCTAGCAGAGCGAACGGACGCCCTCAGCACGCCCGCTCCAGCCTTACAGCGCACAGCAGTTTTTCGGTCCGTCTCTCTTAAATCCCGGTCACGCCGGGACTAAGGCTACGGTCAATCGCCGGCGCGCAGCAGCTCCTCCGTCTGCTGGAAGAACGTAAGGTCACCGACGACATCGCTGAGTTTGAACAGCGTGAAGTCCACGTCCCCCACGCCGCGTATCTCGTAATCGGCGGTCTGGCAGGGAGCAATGGGGTCCCACGTGCCACCGATAACAAACTGGATATGCGCCCAGGGGACAATCTTCCCCCAGAATGCGCTGAGCTTGATTCTCGGGAATGCCACGCCGAAGTTAACGCCCAGCGCTGATGAGCCTCCGGTCTCCGTAACTTCATCATTAAACGAATGCGAGCCCAGCGTGCCGGTATTATGAACGCTAATACCGTCATAGCTGAAACCCAGATCGCTGTCATAGCTGAAGCTCACGGTTACGCGTGATGACCCGTCTATCGGCGGGACGATTACTTCCACGAGGAACTTTGCCTCGATGGTAAGAACCACAGGCACAGGCCCGACCGCGAACGGGACTATGAGCAGCGGCGCGGGCAGGTCCACCAGAGTCATCGTATCCTCCATTGAACCCGCCGCTACCAGCGAGATGCTGCCCTGCCCCTGCATCTTCTCGTACGTATGGTCAAAGCTCGTTAGCTGGCTTCCATGTATCTCCATCAGGTCGTTGACGCGGAAGCGCTCGATGTTTCCTTCCAGCACCAGTTTTGCTCCTAAGCCGCCGCCGATGTCCTTGCTGATTGTGAACTCCATGGCGGCGTAGGCGTCGCGCAATTCCACCTTTATCGCGTAGGTGTAATCGCCCCACGGGAACTCGTATTCAATGACGCCGTTCTCGTCGGCGCAGATTACCTTGCCGTCAATGAGCATTGACGGAATCTTGTCCGCCGTGAAATTCACGCCGTAATCCCAGGCGATGGTGCCGTCTGTGATTGCGTCGGTGAGGTAGGCGTTTTCGCCCTCGACAATCAGGTCGTCGCCCACCGTCCGGGCATCCACAACGGTTTCAAGCGCCACGCCGTGGATAAGCAATATGCGTCCGGGCGAGATGTCCAGACCGGCCGCCGCTACGCCCTGCGCGTCGAACGTGTAGCTGTGGGTTTCAGTATCATAATCCTGGAGCAGGTCGAGATTCTCCTCATCTATGTATGTAGTCTCACTGCTATAGGTAACGTCATAAGTGAAGTCATCCCACCATTCGATGACTTCCTCAGGGTCGCTGGGGTCGCCGCGATCTCCAGCGCCATCAATCGGCACGACGCGCACCCAGTCGCCAACCGTTAGTGTCAGCGGAGTCCTGAACTCCAAGCGTCCTTCACCGGCAGCGTTTTCGAAATCCTCGGTGTATTCTGGAGTGAAATCGCCTTCAGCGGTTCCGCAGGATTCTATAACATAGCCCGCACACTGAACGCCGAAATTCATCGCTATCGGCGTGATGTCACCGATATCGATGGTGTCTCCATCGTCACCATTTATCCACTCGTTCGCAAAAGACTCGTCCTCGCCGTAATGTATTGCGATGGGTGTGATATCTGAGATTCCTACCGTGCCGTTCTGGTCGTAATCGCCGGCGTTGCGGTAGCGCCAGGTTACGTCAAACGTTCCGTCACCGTTATCAAGCACGGCGAGGTCAGTCACTTTGTTGGTCTCGCCAGCAGGCGGTGCGGAGGCAAATTTGTAGGGGCACAGCATGCTGTGCCCGTCTTGCCCTTCAGGGCTTGCCAAGAGCCGGGCTGGCAAGCCCGGCCTGTTCTCGGTTAGTTCTTCCTTGAGCGCGTCCTTGAGCTCCTGGAAGAGCTCTGCATCCACGCCTTCCGGAGTGGGAAAAGCATCCAATTCTGCGAGTACCTGCTCAACGGATGCCGGCGCCGATTCTCGCAGCTCCGGCAGGCTGGCCTGCATCCCGGGACCCACAGCTGCTTTTTGTGCGCTCCCACCACAACCTGCCAGCAGAAGCGCTGTGAGGGAAGCAACGATGACCGCTAATGCTCCAAATAACCTGACTCCTGACACGCCCACCTCCAGAATAGTTTACCGCACGGATTATAACATTCCGTCTTGGCGCCCTTACGGGTGCTTTTGCAGGTTACTACCGTTTGCGCGCCGCATTACAGCCAAGACCCGCTAATCACGCCGGCCTGACGGGATTCTCCAGAGGCTCCAGGCCGCTGACTTCAACAGAAACAGTGTCGCCCGGAACGAGCTGGCCGACGCCTTCAGGCGTGCCTGTGGAAATTACATCACCGGGTTTCAGCGTCATTATGTGCGAGATATAAGAAACCGTGTAGGGGATGGAAAACGCCATATCCTTCACGCTGCCCTGCTGGCGCACTTCGCCGTTCACACGCGTGGTCACCGACAACAGTTCCCATGCGAAATCCGGCGGAGTCAGCACAACTTCCGGGCCCGCAGGAGCGAAAGTGTCAAAGCCCTTTGCCCGAGCCCACTGGCCGTCCTTCTTTTGCAGGTCGCGCGCGGTGACGTCGTTGAAAGCGGTGTAACCCAGTATGCACTCCCTCGCTTCCTTCTCACCGGCGTCGTGGCAGTTCTTTCCGATTACGATGGCGATCTCGCCCTCATAGTCAATACGCGACGAGGCTTCAGGCAACACTACAGCCTCGCCGGGCCCGATAACGGCGCTGGGCGGCTTGAAGAACAGAAGCGGACGTTCGGGCGGTTCATTGCCCATTTCGAAAGTGTGCGCACAGTAGTTGCGCCCCAGACAGATTATCTTGCCTGGGGCAATCGGGGATAGAAGCCGATGGTTGCCTTCCGGTACCGGCCGGTTAGTTGGTGAAAGGTCGTCCGCAGATTCAATGACGCGCAAATTGCCCGCCCGGTCTCGGAGGAGCCAAACGAGTTCCTCGCCTGCAAGCACCCGCCTTAAGCGGGATAGTTTATTATGCATCAGCGCTGCCGAGTGCCTTGTCAGTCTCCGAAGATATCCATCTCGTCGTCGTCGTCGCCAGTATCCTCCGGCGCTGCAGGCTGTGCACTGCCCGTATTCGAGGTGGAACTGGTTGAGGAGCCTTCAACCATAGGGGGTTGCTCTGTAACCACAGTTCCCTCTCCCGGTTTGGGCGTGCGGTCACCGATATTACAGGAATTCAGAAACACTGCGCCCGCAACAAACAGCAGCAAAACCATTATTACCATAAGAACTTTTCTCATATTCAAGTCCTCCCAACGGTTCAAGATTATGCTGTAACAGCGCTGCGACGTCAACTCAGCGGCGCGGCGGCCGCCGGTCGCCCCCACCCCTGGAGTGCTGCCCTCGCTTGTCACCGCCCCGGCCCGTCTGGTCTCGACGGCGGGTATCACGACGTCCGCTATCGCGTCCTGAGGGCGCGGAATCGCGCGAGGTATTCTTCCGCGAGTAGTCAATATCATCGCGTATCAGGTTCACCTTCCCGTTTGGGTCCACCTCGCGCACCTTGACCGGCACGCGGTCGCCGATACTCAGAACATCCTCCACCCGCTCGATTCGGTGATCCGCGATATTGGAGATATGCAACAGCCCGTCGCGCCCCGGCGCAAGCTCTATAAAGGCACCGAAGGGGACAATAGACACAACTTTGCCGTCGAAGACCATCCCCACTTCTATCTCCATTGTCATCGCGCGGATGGTGTCAGCCGCCTTATTGACGCCCTCGCGGTCGACGCCGGACACAAAGACCGTTCCATCCTCGTCGATATCGATGTTAGCGCCAGTATCAGCCTCCAGTTGCCTGATGGTTTTGCCGGCCGGGCCTATCACGACGCCGATTTGCTCCGGGTGCACGCTGAGAATCACCAGTGTCGGGGCATACTGCGATAGCTCGGAACGCGCTTCGGGAATCACCTGGCTCATCTGCTCAAGGATGAAAAGCCTTCCGGTACGGGCGCGCTCCAGCGTCTGCTCAATCATCTCAATAGTTAGACCCTCAATCTTTACGTCGAGCTGGATAGCGGTGACACCCTTAGTTGTGCCGGCCACCTTGAAGTCCATATCGCCGTTGAAGTCCTCAAAGCCCGAGAGGTCCGACAGCAGTACAAATTTGTCGTCAGATTCATATATCAGTCCGGTGGAGATACCGGCTACCGGACGCACAAGCGGAACTCCCGCATCCAGCAGCGCAAGCGTACTGCCACATACGCTGGCCATGCTTGAGCTGGCGTTGCTCTCCGTTACCTCGCTTACAACGCGGAAAGTGTACGGAAACTCCTTTTCGTCGGGGATAGCCGGCAAAATCGCATGTTCAGCCAAGGCACCATGCCCGATCTCACGGCGACCGGGTGAGCGCATAAAGCGCACTTCGCCCACGGAATAAGGCGGGAAGTTGTAGTGGTGCACAAAGCGCTTCTGCGACTCCGTCGTAAGCGTGTCTATCCGCTGGCGGTCACCAAAGGTGCCCAGAGTGACCGTTGAAAGCACCTGAGTCTGGCCCCGCGTGAACAGCCCGCTGCCGTGTACCCGTGGCAGAAAGCCGACCCGTCCGCTGACCGGACGGATATCTTCCGGTCCCCGACCGTCCACCCGCACTCCTTCGCGGAGAAGGTACTCGCGCGCGTATTGCTTTACGACCGTATCGGCGTAGCCTCCGAGAACTAGCGGGTCGGCTTCGGGATGCTCCTCCAGCGTCTTTGAGCGTGCTTCCTTTTTAATCACCGATATGGCACGGTAGAGGTCCGTCTTGTCGTCATGGGGTATTATCTCGCTCAAACGCGGTTCAACCAGTTCTTTAATGCGGTTGTACAGCTTCTGGTCGAATTGCGGTTCCGGCACCACCATCTTTTCAGGCACGCCGACCTTTTCGGCGAACGCCTCGATATCTCCGATAATCCTCTTGACCTCTTCGTGACCCCGCCTGAATCCTTCAACCAGCAGGTCTTCAGGCACCTCGCGGCTCTGGTCCTCGATCATATTGATGTAGTCACGGGTGCCGGAAACGAGGAGGTCCATCGTGGCGGATGCGACCTGGGATTGCGACGGGTTGACCACAAACTCGTCGTCAACGTAGGCTATGCGCGCCGCCGCAATCGGCTTGGGGAAGGGAATACACGAGATGCTCAGGGCCGCGCTGGCGGAAATGATGCCAAGCACATCGGGAGTCGACTGCCCGTCGCACGAAAGCGTGGTCACGACAATCTGGACATCGTTCCTGAAGTGCTTGGGGAACAACGGGCGCAGAGTCCGGTCGATTCGCCTTCCGGTTAGGATGGCTTCTTCGCTGGGCCGTCCCTCGCGCTTAAAGAAACCGCCGGGGAACTTGCCTGCGGCGTACATACGCTCCTCGAAATCAACCATCAGGGGAAAGAAATCGATGCCTTCACGCGGCTCCGCAGAGACTGTGGCCGTTACGAGAAGAGCTGTTCCGCCGTAGTAAACCAGGACGGCTCCGCTGGCCTGCTTGGCGATCTCGCCAGTTTCAAGGCGCAGCGGGCGGCCGCCCACTGTAAATTCATGAGAAATAGATTCCATTTAACCTCTTACGTTCTTAGTACTACTACCCACTCCCGCGCATCCTACTTCCGCAGCCCAAGCCGCTGGATTACATCCAGGTAGCGGTCGTAGTCCTTGCCCTTCAGGTACTTGAGGAACTTACGCCGCTTGCCGACCATCAACAGAAGACCGCGACGGGAATGATAGTCTTTGCGGTGCTGCTTCAGGTGCTCGTTCAGGTAGTTGATGCGGCTGGTAAGGAGTGCAATCTGAACCTCAGCCGAGCCCGTGTCGCCCGGATGGCCCTGGAACTCCTTGATTATCGCGGTCTTTTGGTCCTTTTCCACTGCCATTGAGTTATCCAATCTCCATGTCCTTAGTGAGCCGCAAATAGTATTATAACAGAGCACTCCTGTCAACAGCGAAGCGCTGAGTGGAAGCGGTGTTGGCAAACGCCCAGCGCCGGTCGATCCAATTGCAGTTTCAGGCTGACCGAATAGCGCGCCTTGACTCACGCCAAGGCAAGCTCGGATACATTAACAATATCTGCGCCTACAAAGCAGTCATCCCTCAATCTGAGGCTGCTACTTCCTATGGCACCTCCAGAGTCAGAGTCGCCGTAAACCACAGCTCGTTGCACTTGTCCGCCAGCTCCGGGGGCGCCGGCTGCCTTACTATCGCCGACAACATCCATACGGCCTGCTGCTTGACTGCTGCCAGGGACGCTCCAACAGTCGCGTGCTGCACTGGGACGGTTGCGATACCGTTTTCGTCTGCGGTCTTGCTCCAGAGCGGCGACTCAGTAGTGGAGGCAGGACCGAAGTAGATCCCCGTGACCTCAACTCCGACCGCTGGCTTTCCATCAAAGAGAACCCGCACTTGCAGCTTGTCCCCCGGGGCGAGCCGGTATGGGCATGTCAGGGGAATGATTTCCAGCCGGTGTCCGACAACCTGCGCTTCCGGATTCCATTCCGGGGCGCCTACCGTGACCAGAGCCTTGGCGTTTTGCTGGTGGAGTGCGCTGAGGAGTACCTGTCCGGTAACGCCGGTCTTGGGGCCAACCTTGTGATGCACCTCGCCGTCCTCCCGATACATCGTGTAATAGGCGGGCGCAAGCGAGGCCGCAACGATATAGTTACCCGGCTCCGACAGCTCCACCCGGGTGGCCAGGTAGCCGCCAGGGCCCGGGGATAGCTCTGTACGCGCTGCGTCGGGTCGGATCAGCTCGAAGCTCGCCAGCGCTTCCGCTGACAGGAAATCATCCAGCGGGAAACGGTGACCCCAACCGAAGGAGGCATTGGTATAGCCATACCGCGGATAATGCTCGGACAGGTTGATCCACAGAGTGTGCGCTTCCGCCTTGAGAGCAGCAAGCGCCATTACCACCAGGGATACAACCAGTAGCGCCTCGAGCTTCTGGAGTAAGTTTTCGTGATGCATGTGTAATCCACTCCTTTGTTACTTCGTCACATTCGTTCCGTAGCGTGGAAACAGAACTTAAGGCCAGGTATACATGGCTATCAGCATGATGTCGTAGTTCGGCGCCATCCCGTTCTTCACGCTGTAGGGAATGCCGTAGGCGAGCTTCAACTTCTTGTGGCCGTACTTGTCCTCACCGAGCGATTTTTCAAGGCTGAACACCAGGCGGTGCATGTGCGCCTTCTGCCCATCCATTCCCTTGTCCTTGAATTTGCCGGCGAAGCTTATCTTCTGCACATCC
The DNA here is from genome assembly GCA_021163765.1 of bacterium. Lineage (GTDB taxonomy): Bacteria > 4484-113 > 4484-113 > 4484-113 > 4484-113 > JAGGTK01. The sequence goes on along the minus strand of JAGGTK010000015.1, from coordinate 20,789 downwards.
ATCCAGCCGAAGAGGCCAACCGAAGCAACCCACTCCTCGGACAACTCGTACTCGAGATTGAACTTATAATTCAATCTGTCGGTGAGATTCTGCCCCGAAAGCTTGGAGCCCGGAATCACGGGAGCACTCCCGCGCCAGTGATAGACCAGGTGATTGCAGAAAGCGAGCTTGCCCAGAACTTCGTGCGAGAGGAATACCAGCTTCATCTCGCGGGCACCGTTGCCAACACCGTGCAGGATTTCGCGGTCACTCAATGTCTGGAGCACATCGGATTTGTAGCCCAGCCCCAGCTTCATATACACCTCGTCGAAACCTCCCCAATCCTCTTCTTCCAGAAACTTGTATCCGAGCGCCAGCCAGACATCGCCGATGCCGCCGTCGTGGATCTCGGTCCAGGTCTTCGTCTTCTTGTTGAACTTCCTTTGGTTGATCGCCTTTTCAGTGAGAAGCAAGCCCACCTCCCACTGGTCGGTCAGACCATATCCCAACCGGAAGCCGCTTGTCCTGACCTGTTTGTGCCAGCCGTCTGGCAGCGGTACCATTCGGTCCGACTGCCGATCGTACTTCTCCGTCATGTCTACCATCTGGAGCATAGTTCTCACCCAGAGTTGGTCTTCTTCCATTCCGAGCGGACAGCCAATGGTTGTCTCCGCGCTCACGGGCAGCGAGCTGAATATACATGCGCTCAGAATGAGCACCGAGAAAAATAATACTCCTGTCAAGCGTGAATTCATCAAGGTTTCCTCTCCTTATATTGATAATTTCCAGTAATCACCGTATCCTCTGTTATCAAGCCAGGGTCCTGCCGCCCTGGGAAACCACGAAACAGAATATCCACGGCAGTGCGTGAGATAGGCAACCTGAATTGGCACCCGTTTAAAGCCGCCAGTCTCACCCACCGTCCGTTACTTATGTCCATATCGCCTTCTCGTAATAGGTAGCATTCGGAGTAGACATTATAATGAGATTGCGTCTCAATCTCAACAGTTTTTGCCAAGTTTGTTTGCGTATTCGATTGTTTGGATTAGGATTGCCTGGTTCTAGTACCCCATTACACGACCGACCTGGATTGCCAGGAAGGCGAGCAGATAGGCCGTCCCGAAATGCAGGCCCATAATAGCCAACGTCCACCTTGCGCTTCCAAGTTCGCGGTACATAACTGCTATCGTTGCCAGGCATGGCATATAAAGCAGCACGAATATCATCAGTGCGAGCGCAGTCAGCGGAGTCAGGCCGGAGCTTGTGCGGACGGTTTTGATAAGAGTCTCATCTTCGGCTTCGACTTCATCCCCTACCCCGTAGACTACTCCCATCGTGGAGACCATTATTTCTTTAGCGAGGGTTGAACCTATCAGGCCGACGGTCACCCGCCAGTCGAAGCCCAGTGGCGCGAAGAAAGGCGCTATGGCCTTCCCCAGGCGCCCCGCGTAAGTGCTACCCACAGCTCCACTTATATCTCCAACTGCGAGTTCTTCTCCTGCCGACAGATCTTCCGCAGCCACCGCAACATTGGCCGCAGAGCCGTTCGCAACAACAGTCGCCGGCGCCTGCGGGAAGCTAAACAGGAACCAGATAACAATCGAGGCAGCAAGAATGATGGTGCCCGCCTTCTGTATATAATGCTTGCCCATCATCCACATGCTCTTCACGGCAGCAAGTAGGCGCGGCAGCTTATACTCTGGCAGCTCGATGATTAGCGAGCCCGGCTCGCCGGTGGCGACCGTCCTGCGGAGAAGCAGCGCGAGCAGTACTGCCACCACGATTCCCAGGAAGTACATCAGCGTAATGATTGTGCCAGCCCAAGCGTGCGCGAAGAATGCGCCAATAAGCAACACATAAACCGGCATGCGGGCGCTGCAGCTCATCAGCGGCAGAATCGCGATTGTGATGAGCCGGTCCTTGAAACCGGGCATGGTGCGCGTGGCCAGGATGGCTGGCACGTTGCACCCGAATGAGACCACCATCGGGATGAACGAGCGTCCGGAAACGCCGCAGCGGCGCAATACTCCATCGGTAAGCAGGGAACCCCGGGCTAGATAGCCACTGTCCTCAAGCAGCGCGAGCACTAAGAATAGAATAAAGATGTTCGGAAGGAACACGAGCACCATCCCAACGCCCGGTATAATGCCCTCTCCTATAAGCGAAGCCAGCAGTGGCACACCCGCAAGTGCTGCCAGGGACGTGTCCGCCAGCCACGAGACGCCAGCGTCAATAAGGTCCATCACTGGCGCGCCCAGAGTGAAGGTGGCCTGAAACACGAGCCACATACCGAAAACGAACACGATCCATCCAAACACTGGATGCAGGACCCACCGGTCAAGACGGTCTGAGAGCGTCGTCACCGGCGGGGACATTACGTGGCTGGTGATTGACGGCTCTATTTTCGCCGCAGCGACTCCGGAAGCAAGAGCTCCTGCCACCACATCTTCCATGACCGTATCGTCGTGCGGCCGGGAGCCAGTGGCGAAACCGATGCGCTGTAGAACTGCCCTGATGAATGCGTGGCGTCGCTCGGCGACTATGACCACCGGTTCTTCACCCAACTGCGACATGCACTCTGTATAAGCTCTCACACGCAGATGATGACGCCAGCCTGTGCCCGGCTCGGCGCCACAAGCGGGATAAGGCCCGATCAAGCCGCGTCCCCGTCCGCGACCACGACCGCGACCCGCGCCTATACGGCCGCGTCCGCCTCCCCTTCCTGGATACTGGCCACGCCCGCAGGTTAGCAGTCTAAGCGCGGCGAAACGCGCGGGCACTGGCTGAACGCCGCCCGCGGCTGCCAGTTCCCGTTCGGCGCTTATTAGAATCTCGCTGAGAATCCGGCCGTAATCTATCTTCACCTGTGCTTTCGCAACCCGTGCGCTCGCATCGGGATTGACACCTGCAAGGTAATCTTTCAGGGGCTGCAGCGAGACTCGCCTGCTTGCAACCACAGGTATGCACTTAAGGCCAAGAGTCTCTTCAAGCTTCTTCACGTCAGGCGCGCGGCCGCTCTTCTCCGCAATATCCCACTTGTTCAGGATAAGTGTGGGCTTGTAGCCCAGCTCCATAAGCTCAATCGTCAGATACAGGTCGCGCGAAAGGTTCTGTGTGTCCACTACCTGGATGCACACGTTTGGGTATTGGGCCAGCAGTATGGCTTCGGCGGCTACTTCATCCTCGGTTTGGGCGGACAGCGAGTAGATGCCGGGCGTATCCTGCACTACCCACTTCACTGGGCCAGCCCTGAAATGCCCGTGCTTCACCTCAACGGTGACTCCGGGGTAGTTGGCGACGTGCGCGTCACCTCCCGTAAGCGCGTTAAACACGGTTGACTTGCCCACGTTTGGATTGCCGCAGAGAATAAGGTTCAGTTCGTCTGGGGCCTGGTCGTCAATCCACCTGGCAGACCTGGAAGTTTTGCCGAAGTTCCGTCTCAGATCGACTCCCTATGAAAACCCTGAATGGTAATAATCCTGCTCACTACAGCGCGATGCTCAGTTCGAGACGAATGGACGGACAATTATCATATTCAGCAGTTTACTGTTTAGTGCGAGATGATAACCGTTTACCCGCACCTTAGCACCTCCGCCGACACGCTGGACGACTGTAACGCACGCGCCCCTGACAAACCCGAGTTCTGCCAGGCGCTGCTGCGTCTCCTCTTCGCCCTGCAGTTCGCACACCGAATAAGGTGCTGTTAGCTTCGCCTTTGCCAGCGGTGTTAGGCCGTTATTCGATTCCATTATGCCGTTCCCAAATATGCTTACCCGGTTACTGGTAAAGTTATTTGAGATTAAGTCTCAATATTATTACAGGGGAATCGGCTGAAGTCAACCTGTTGGAGGCTGGCTTTATCCAGGAAAGACGAATCAGTTCTTAATAGCCAGTGTGGCCGTGGCGCTCATCGTGGTCACACGGGCTTTCGCCAGTCTGCAAATTGCCTTCCAGGAACCCAGCCACGACCTGCTCGACATCATCGCCCAGAGCACCGGTTACAACCTCAATGCCGTGCTGTGTGAACAGGTTCACCGCGCGAGGCCCCATGCCGCTTGCCAGCACGTGCGTGACGCCGTGCTGGGCCAGAAGAGCCGGAAATGCGCCCGGCGCGTGAACGGGGCTTTGAACATCGTTGCGTCCCGTTATCTGTCGGGTCTCCGGGTCGATATCGATCAGGACAAAGCCTTCACATCGCCCGAAGTGCGGGCTTAACCTGCCGCCCGCCGTTGGTAGCGCAATCCTCATTTACCATCTCCTTCACCAGTGGTTGTCGCTTGCGCGGAACTATCGGCCAGTTGAGCCTGAACAGTATCCCAGAGCATCCGCAGGTCTGCAGAAGCTCCCTTATCAGTATACTCCACAACACTCTGCCGGTGAAGCATTGCCTTGGTGAAAACCGGATCGTAGCGAACTCGCCCGCCTATCCCCATTCCACCATCGCGTGCGACGCCTTCTATCCTCTCAGCGATATCCCCGTTCAGGTCGTATTTGTTTACGGATACCATTGCGGGAATCCCGAAATGCTTGGTGAGCTCGCTGATTCGCTGCAGGTCGTGCAAACCCGACAGTGTCGGTTCTGTGATTATTAGAGCCAGCTTGGCTCCGGTGAGCGATGCGATTACCGGGCAGCCTATGCCGGGCGAGCCGTCGACGATGATGACCCCACATCCGTGTGACGCGGCTACTTCCCGCGACTTTTCGCGGACCAGGCTCACCAGCTTGCCTGAGTTCTCCTCCGCTATACCCAGCCGCGCATGCACCATCGGCCCGTGCCGTGTCTCGGAGATAAACCATTGCCCATTGACGGTTTCCTGCATTTTAATAGCACCCTCTGGGCAGAAGTGGGCGCATACGCCGCAGCCTTCACACGCGACGGTTTCGATTTCAAAGGGCGCGGGCATACCTTGCCGGTTGAGACCGCAGTCGTGCGCCGCGCCAAAGCGGCAGAGTTCCTCGCACAACCCGCACGATGTGCACTTTTCGGGGTCAATCACAGCAATGCTGCCACCAACGAACTCGTGAGATTCCTGTACCTGCGGATCCAGCAACAGGTGCAGGTTCGCGGCGTCAACGTCGCAGTCGGCGAGCGCAGCATTTCCAGCCAGTGCCGCAAATGCGGCAACCACGCTCGTCTTGCCGGTCCCGCCCTTGCCGCTGATTACCACGAGCTCTTTCACCTCTGCAGCTCCTGGCTTATGAACTCGTGCAATTTCATCAGGCCTTCGCTGTATCCCGGCACCGCTTCAGCAATAAGCTCACCGCGCGAGTAAGCCTCTGCAATCTCCCGGCTGTCAGGTATCTCCAGCGGCACCTGGATTCCCTGCTCCGCGCAATAGTCCTTAACCCTGTCATCGCCTGTATCCGCACGATTTATAACCACCGCAAAGGGCTTTTTAAGCTCTCGCATCATCCCGACAGCCAGCTCCAGGTCGTTTAATCCAAACGGCGTAGGCTCGGTAACGAGCACTGTATAGTCGGAACTCCGCACACTTTCAACCACGGGACAGGATGTCCCCGGCGGCGCGTCGAAAATCACTGTCTTTCCCAGAGGCTTTCGCGTTAGCTCGCGAATTATCGGGACTGCGCGCGCTTCTCCAACGTTGAGCACTCCTTGCGAAAACCTCACCTTACCGGCCATACCTTCCTCAATGACGCCTATTTCGCGCGGGATTTCAGTTATCGCGTCTTCCGGGCATACCAATGCGCAGCCGCCGCACCCGTTGCACAGAGTGGGAAACGTCAGCACAGTCTTCTTGACCACAACTATAGCCCCGTACTGGCATATCTCACCGCATTTGCCGCAACCGGTGCACAGCTCCCGGTCGACCTTGGGCGTTAAAATGCCGACCGTGCGGGTTCGCTCGATATCCGGCTTCAGGAAGATGTAGCCGTTAGGCTCCTCGACGTCGCAATCAACAAAGTGAACCTCCGCGCCGTTTTGAGCAAGCGTGTAAGCTAGATTGGCAGCAACGGTTGTCTTGCCTGTTCCACCTTTCCCGCTGGCAATGGTGACGCGAATGGACTGACTCCTGCTCCTACTGGCCCCGACCGCCGCCGCCTCGACCTCCACCACCGCGTCCACCGCCGCGACCATCGCGAGGGCCGATGCCGCGACCACGACCACCGCCTTGGCCCATACCACGTCCGCCACCGCCTGCGCCTTGTCCGCCACCCATTCCGCGCCCACCGCCTGTGCCCGCGCCTTGGCCACCGCCCATTCCGCGCCCACCGCCGGCGCCCGTCATTCCGGCGTGTGGAGGCGCGCTGGGCTGCACATTAGCGGCCGATTTTCCCTGCACGAACTGATCAACCGCCTGGCGCACGGTTCCGCTTGCGCCGTCATGAACCTCTATTCCAGCCGCATTGAGAGTAGCGTGCGCGTTCGGGCCGCAACTGCCGGTTAGAATAGCTTTTACGCCTTTATCGCTTACGAACTTTGCAGCTTCTACTCCCGCGCCACCACCCATAGCGGCACTGCTGTTTGGCAGGGCGGTAAATGAGCCGTCATCCGTCTGGAAAATGATGTAGTAAGGACAGCGCGCGAAACGGGGATCAACCTGCGAATCGAGGCTGTCCCCGGTGGAAGTTATGGCAATCAACATATGTGCTAATCCTCCTTCTGCAGTTCTTCGATGCGTTTGCGAATGGCGTCAAGCTGGCTGCCGAAGTAGTCCGACTGGCGCTTGAGCGCTTCGAGTTCTTCCTCCCGGTTGACCGAAACCGGTACTGGAGGGACTACAGGAACAGCAGCCGCTCTCTGCCAGCCGTACAGGCCGGTAGCGTAAAACATATTGCGATGGCCGCGACCTCCTCCACCCCAGCCCCAGCCACCGCCGAAGCCCATTCCGCGGCCGGGCGCGTTTGCGTATCCGGGAACATCGGAGCCTGCACAGTAACCCATGCGTCGTCCAGTCATCGGACCCTGGCCCATCGGGCCGGTTCTATCTCCACGTGGCATATGAATACCTCCTTGCAGGTATGCGAATATTGACTTTGAGAACCATTCTCAGAATCTATTATACGACAATCGGCTATATTATTGTGAGTTTCAGTCTCCAGTATTAGATGGTTCCCCTTAGGCATACCGCCTGTGAGCGCTAAAACACGTAGCTGACCACCGGGCGGAAGCCGGAGTTCTGTAATTCATCGCGCCTTGCTTCGAGGACATCTGTCGAGGTCTCGCGGAGCTGAATCTCCCCTGCGAGCCGGACAACCACGACCACTGGCAGGTTGTGGCGAAGAAGTAGCGGCTTTAACGGTAGAAAATCCTGAGAATCTATGTCAGCCTTTAACCGCGTAATCCCCGAAGGCTAGAGCCCTGCAATGCCCATCATATACGGTGTTCACCTGTTATCGTGATACAATCATCTCAACAGAGAGGAGGGAATACACATGTTCTGCGCAAAGTGCGGCAGCGAAGCACCAGAGGGAGCAGTATTTTGCCCGAAGTGTGGGACACAAATCGGCGAAGCTGGCGCAAGTTCACATGAGTCGCCAAAAAAAGAGAAACCTAAAGCAAAGGGGCGGTCTGTTTGGTTTGACATCTGGATTAGTGCGCTGATTGTATGGACAGTCCTTTGCGCCAGAGGGTGCGTCGAAGGTTCGGTTGCTGTAACAGATGATGTTGCAGCCGACCCCTTCGTCGCTGCGGGCGCTGCTATTGGAATGGGTCTACTACTCGTGGTTTGGTTCTTGGTGGTAACTCCTCTTGGGATATTCGCTCTCATCACAAGACCGAGTGAGTCCCGAACCAAGCCGTATTGGCTGGTTTACGGACTTGCGGGACTTCTCTCCCTTCTCATTCTATTCCCTACGTGCGCCGGCTACTCAAACAACTACCTATACGCCGACCTCGATGGGACATCTAAGGATAGCGTAGTGCAAAGCAGCATCGGGCTCGTAGTCGGCGATGAAGTGAAGATGACGTTGAAGGGGCCTTCAACGTTCGGCTATTACCAGTATTTCGAGGAATCAAGTGATTACCGCTATCTATGGGTACCGCTGGTGCTAAGAAACGAGGGTTCCCAGACTCAGCATGTAAATCCGCTCTACTTCACAGTGCAGACTCCGGAAGGTCTAACCATCAACGTTTCTAGCGAGACCTACGGCCTAGATAATAGCTTAGAGGCGACCAACGTTCCTCCGGGAGGCAGTATCGTGGGATGGCTGATTTTCGAAGTTCCGAAAGGGAAACAGTACAAACTCATCTTCGATGACGGGCTATTCAGCCACACAAGCGTGGATATATTCCTCTAGCGCGACGACCGTTGTTGGGCCGCTGCCTCCTGTCCAGACTGGCCTTCTGTAACTCAAAGCCCATAGACGCGACCATACCCCGCTGCTATAATCATTATTCCCGCGAATTTCAGGACAATCGGAGACGAAATGGCACTCATCCCGGTGGAAAAGAAACGAAATGTAGCCCTGGCAGGGCACGGCGGAAGCGGCAAAACCACGCTTGCGGAGGCTATCCTGTACTCCCAGGGCGTCGTTAACCGGCAGGGCAAGGTGGAAGACGGCAACACCGTGTCCGACAATACGCCCGAAGAGATCCGCAAGAAGCACTCCATCTACACGTCCATTCTGCCGCTGACGTACCGGGAGCACAGCCTGAACATCCTGGACACCCCCGGGTACCTCGACTTCATCGGCGAGATGGTGGGCGCGATGGCGGTATCGGATGCAACGGTAATCGTGGTCAACGCCCAGGCCGGCATCGAGTCCCAAACCATCCGCGCCTGGGAGATTGCCGGAGATCAGGGCATCGCACGGGCGTTCTTCATCAACCATCTGGATAAAGAGGGGACGAGTTTCGCCAAGGTATTGGAGGAGCTGAAGAGCCAGTTCGGGAAGGCGGTAACCCCGCTGGTCGTTCCTGTCGGCGAAGCCGCGAAACTGAAGGGTGTAGCTGACATACTCACACGCCAGGCTCACCTGCGCGATGGCGGCAAGCTGAAGAAGGCCGCCGTGACAGACGACGACGCCGAACCGGTGGACAAGCTGCGCTTCGAGCTCATCGAAAGTATCGTTGAGCAGGACGAGAAGCTCTTCGAGAAATACCTGGCTGAAGAGGAAATCACCACGGAGGAACTGGCTTCCGTGCTGGCAAAAGGCATGCAGGCGGGCGAGATAGTCCCCGTGCTGGCAGGCGCCGCATCGTTGCTGCACGGCGTGGACGCACTGCTGGACCTCATCGTCGATTTGATGCCGGCACCCGACGCACGAGGAAAACTCATTCTCCGAGACACTAACGGAAAGGAGAAATCCCTGCCCGTTAGCGAAGACGCGCCACTGGCGGCACGGGTATTCAAAGTCGTCGGCGAATCCAAAGTCGGCGAGATGACATACTTCCGCGTGGGTGCGGGAAAAATCCGGCCCGGCGACACCGTCTACAATCCGCACACGGGCGACAACGAGAAGATACCCGCGCTGATGGCTATGCTGGGCAAGACCCGCCAGGACATCACGGAAGCCGCAGCTGGTGATATTGTCGCAACGGTCAAGCTCAAGAACACTCACATCGGCGACACACTGTGCAGCAAAGAGCAGCAGGTGCAGTATCCCCCTATTGAATACCCCAAAGCGGTCTCTTACGAGGCTATCGAGGTGGAGGACAAGGCCCTACTCGAAAAGGCGTCGTCCGGGCTCACCCAGCTCCACGAGGAGGATCCTACGCTGCGCGTCGAGATGAGCGAGCTTACGCGCCAGCTCGTGGTATACGGAATGGGCGAGTTGCATCTGAGCGTCGCCCGCGAGAAGCTCAACGAGCGATTCGGCGTGCAGGTCGAATGGGTCAAGCCCCGTGTGCCCTACAAGGAGACCATCAAGGCCAGCGCGCAGGCTCAGGGCAAATACAAGAAGCAGACCGGCGGGCGCGGCCAGTACGGCGACGTGTGGCTGAAAATCGAGCCGCTGCCGGACGAGGACTTCGAGTTCGTCAATGCCATAGTCGGCGGCGTTGTCCCCGGCAAGTTCGTGCCGGCGGTGCAAAAAGGGCTGGTAGAAGTAATGTCCGGCGGAGTGCTCGCGGGCTATCCGGTGTCCAATATCAAGGTTACGCTTTACGATGGCAGCTACCATACCGTTGACAGCAGCGAGATGGCTTTCAAGATAGCCGCTTCGATGGGATTCAAGAAAGCGTTCGAAGAGGCCAAACCGGTTCTTCTAGAACCAATTTATAAGCTGAAGATAATGGTGCCGGACGAGTATATGGGCGACGTGATGGGTGACTTAAACTCGCGGCGCGGCCGTGTCCAGGGCGTCGGCGGGAGCGAGCATATGAAGATTATCGAGGCGCTGGTTCCGCTCGCGGAGGTCTACAAGTACATCAACACGCTGCGCTCGATGACCCAGGGCTCCGGCCATTACGAGATGGACTTCGACCATTACGAGGAAGTCCCGTCGAACATCGCGCAGGCCGTAATCGCCGAGGCCAACGCACCCAAGGAAAAGGAGTAAAGCTGGCTGCAGCCCTATGTAGGTGCACGTCACGCCGTGCCCGCTGTAGGGTGCGGTCTTGTGCCCCGCCTGCTTCGCTTTACGCCAGGCCTTCGGCTTCCAGCTTGGCGATGACCTCGCGCTTTACTTCGATGTGGGCGCGGGTGAGCTTGCACTCGCAGGGGTCAGGCAGAAAGATAGAGCCGGTAGCTTTATAGTTGACCGCCGGACACCCTCCGGCGCAATCGTCCTTGAGGTCACAGTTGTGGCAGGCTTTGCGCAGGTCATAGCGGAAGGCGATGAACTCGCGGCGCGCATCGAGATTCGTGAAACCAGTCAGGACATTGCCCAGCGAGAACTCAGGGATGCCCGCTAAGCCGTTCAAGCCCTGCACCTTGGCGCACGGCTGTATTTCACCGGATGCCGACACGCTGATTCTACCGCGTCCTGCACCGCATCCCCAAAATCCACGGTATTTGTTAGGTGCGCCATCGCCGTCTTTCTCGAAATGAGTAAAGCGAAATGGTATCCTTTTCTTTTTCTGCGCTATGTAATATGTGCCGATATCGGCCAACTGCCTTCTCAATTCAGCTACATCGCCATCGCTGTAGGGCAATCCAGAAGCAGGGCCGATAAGAACCTGGTTGATGCCAAGTTGGTGTAAATGAACTATATTCTTATGTAACTTATGCATGTTCTTAGGTGTTGGTGTCACTCGAGCGCCAAGCCATGGCTGGTACTGCTTCATCAACGGTATTTTCTCCGCAATCGTTCTGTAAGTGCCACGTCCGTCAGCGAACTTACGGTGAGTATTGTGTGTTTCCTCGTCTCCGTCAATTGAGAGAAGAAATTTGATTCCATGCTTATGGCAGAAACTTAGCTTTTCCTCATCAAACAATGTTCCGTTAGTGGTCATCGAGTATGAGATTCGCTTACCCATCAGTGCGGCCCGATAGTCGCCATACTCCACCGTAAGCTGCATCAGATCAAACGCAGTGAGCGGCTCACCGCCGAATAGCAGTATTTCGACTGTTCGGAGATTACGTGATTTCAGAAGGGCAAAATCTACCGTAGCTTTTACTATACCCTCAGTCATCCGCTGTGGGTGCTTTCCCTCAATAAAACAATAATCACACCGACAGTTGCAGTCCTCGGTGATGAGGGCGTCGATTATGCGGATTTCCTGGAAAGTACGTTCACATAGCAAGCTGCAAAAGGCCTTGGCAATCAGTCTGGTTTGAACGGACACCACTTTCGTCGCGGATTCCACCGCCCTTAGAGCCTACATCTTCGTTACAGTAATGTCGTTCACTGAAACGGTCCAGCTTATCTCCTGAGCGGAATTATCGCGATACCTAGTGTAGGCTCGAATGAACCAGAAACTGTCAACCATCCCGCACTTAGCCTCTATCATAGAGGAGGAAGCCCCATTGGGGTCGCGCGCTCCGAGTGTCACGCGTACTTCCTTCGGATATTCACCTTCGCGGTATGAGTACTCGGCATTATGCCAATATCGCCAGTAGCTTGTTGTTAACCGCTCCGAAAGGAGAAAGTAAGTATCAGGATCAATTAGGAGTTCGCAGGCTAACATGTTAGGCGAACGGCTTGGCCATAAGGTATAAGATGCTCTCTGCCTCCAAATCTCCGGTCTGGAACTCGGCCACAACGCAACCTCACGTGCAAATGGCGGCGGCTCTGGCTCAGAACTTGTGTAACTAATCAGGATGAGACCTTCATCGATTTCGCTGAAGGTAAGTGCTACTGGATTAACATAATATAGAATCCATTCGCTGGGTGGACGGAATCTAACGCCTCGATCATAGGGACCGGTATATGGGTAATGCCGCGGGGGCTTGCCTACGATATCTAGCTCAAAGTCGTACGAAACGGCGAACTTGCCGTACTCGCGCGCCTGCATCAATAGCCATCGCGCGTTCGTATCACGGATATCTGCAAGTAGCTCAGCTTCATCAGGATGTTCTACTGCGTAACTGTCCAAACGCCACACGCGGTGCGTGAAAGTTCGAGCCTCTGTTTGGAACTCGACTCGAGGTCCGTACCGCACATCTATAACAGTGGGAGTGTGCTCGCTTGCCGCCAGAGCGTTGAAAGGCCACTGCCAAGGCACGAAAACGCACGCAACCATGAGACACACGCTTAGACGCACATGCCAAGCCTTGACGCTTGCCTGATTCAGCATCATACTTAACATATATTGAATCCTCCTAACTACTCAGGTGAGTATGCCTCCTCCTCGCAATTAAAATCGTTCCAGCAGTCGTACTCTTCGCCATCGCAGCTTTCGTTTTTAAATCCTATTCTAGGATCGCACTCAAACGAACTTGAGCAGTCGAATCTTTCGTAACAGGTCACACCGGCGTTGTGGCAGGTAAACTCGTTGTTGCAGTCGTAGTAGTCGTCCGTTTGGCACTCGAAAGTATTTGTGCAATGATATTGCCCTGCAACGCAGTTGAAAGGCCCTTCTTGACATGTATGAATCACGGCACATCCGAAAACGCTTCCCGTGCTACCGCACGTAAATACGCCTTCAGGATGGCAGCCAAATTCGCTACCGTTTTTCGCTGAGCAGGTAAAGTTTGAGCAATTGTAATTCACTTGGTCATTCATGCATTGAAGATCTGCGCACTGGCAGTACTTGTGGCTTGCATCACAGCCGCCAAAGCTGTCTTCGCAGTCGAACGGCGCGTTACATTTGAATGGCGGACTGCACTCGAAGATCTTCTCTGGCGCACACATATATATGTCGGGCGCAATGCAAGGGCCAGTGTAGCCACCGCCAGGCGACTGACAATACTCGTCTCCATTAAACCCGACTGAGGTTGTACACGAGGACGGATTGAATCCACCAGATTCTATACAGTTGTCTCCATACTCCCCACAATTTCTGTCGCCAGCCCGACCTGCCCCACCACCATTCTCCGGATACGGTCTTACGCCGCGGACGGCATGGTGCATGAAGTTCAGGGCGTGGGCGGCTTCGCCCGGGGCGGGGAGATTATCACCGGGGCCGAACAATGAGGAGCAGCCCGACTTCGGGCCGACCTTGCGCGCAACCGTGCGCCACTTCTCGGGGTCTTGCGCCATCTTCTTGCCGATGAGATCGGCGAGCTTCCTCGCGTCTTCGCGATCAAGCAACATATTTCCCTCCGACTGCCGGTCGGCTACCGGCTTAAGCCTTACGCCCCTGTTGCGCCCTGGCGCAACTTATTCCTCTTCGGGGCACTCCACGGACGGTGCGGGTTCGTCCTTGCCCTGCGTGGTTGCGAGCTTGCGCAGCCGCTCTTTGTCCTCTTCCCCCAATTGCTGGAGAATCGCCTGCGCAATCTCGGAAATCATGTGGTACCACTCGAGCTTCTGCAAAACCTTCTCGGCGATGAGTTCGAGTTCTTTGTCTGTAAATTGCACTATAGCTCCTTGTCCCCGGCCTGAGCCCGCCCTGTCCGCTTGAGTTGCATATAGTATACCGTCTTTTCCCGTCCTTTTCAACGCGCCTGAAGAGAATCCGGGCTTCCGCCGGGACTATCCCACGTTCAAGCGAAACGCCAACACGAAATGTTGAACGCTGAGAGCATTAATCGTTCGCGCTGTCTGGTAGACTCTGTAACAGTAAACTGGGTAATACACTCATATTGGGGAGAACTGAAATGGAACATACACCCGAAAAGGCAAAACGGCTGGCAATACTCAAGCAACTCATAAAAGACCTGCACGCGGGCGCGGCGTTCGACGAGATCAAGCGGCGCTTCGGCGAGCTGATAAGGGACGTAAGCCCAGGTGAGATCGCGGATATGGAGCAGGCGCTGATTGCCGAAGGGATGCCCGAGGAGGAAATAAAGCGCCTGTGCGACGTGCACGCAGCGCTGTTCGCCGATATGCTCAAACAGCCCGCCACGCCGCAGGTCTCCGAAGGCCATCCGGTGCACACATTCCAGCTCGAAAACAGGGCGCTGGGCGAAGTGGCGAAGGAGCTGCGCCTGCAACTCGCAGCCCTGGGCGACCCACCGGACGCCGACGAGTTCAAGCAGCAGGCAGCTAACATCCGAGCATTGCTGGAGCAACTCGCCGAGGTCGAGAAGCACTACCTGCGCAAGGAAAACCAGCTATTCCCGGTAATGGAACAGGTTGGCATCACCGGCCCGCCCAAAGTGATGTGGGCGGTGCACGACGATATTCGCGCGCTGCTGAAAAGCGCACGGAAAGCCGTAGCGGATGGTGATGCCACAGGCTCGGTTGCCAGTGGAATGGAGTTTCTCGACAAGTTCGAGGATATGATTACCAAGGAGGAGAACATTCTCTTCCCGATGGCTCTGGAGAAGCTCAGCGACGAGAACTGGACGGCGGTAAGAACCGGCGAGGAGGAAATCGGCTACGCGCTGATTGAGCCGCGCGAGTACGCGGACACCGCCGCTCCCTCTACAACAGCAGCTCCACCCTCAGCTTCAGAGCACAAGGACGCGCTGCAGCTCTCCACCGGCGCACTGACGCTGGAACAGGTAAACCTCATGCTCACGCACCTGCCCGTGGATGTCTCGTTCGTCGATGAAAACGACGAGGTTCGCTACTACTCGGACGTGAAAGACCGCATCTTCCCGCGCAGCCCCGGTGTCATCGGGCGCAAGGTCCAGAACTGCCACCCGCCCGCCAGCGTCCACATCGTCCAGCGGATACTGGACGCGTTCCGCGGCGGTGAGAAGGATGTCGCCGAGTTCTGGATTGAGCTTCAGGGAAAGTTCATCCACATCCGCTACTTCGCGGTGCGCGATTCTAACGGCGATTACAGGGGAACGCTCGAAGTATCCCAGGACATCACGGGCATCCGCAAGCTCAAGGGGGAGCGCCGCCTGGTAGACTGGTAGGCGCATTTCCGTTCAACCACTATAAGAAACTGCTGGCCTGCTGGGGTTGACAGCAGACAGCGATCCTGCTAGAATTAGTAATAGTTATCATTACTAATAAGCCAAAAGACGCGCTTCCAGTCAGCGGTCTCAGGATGACCCGGCAGCGAAGGGTTATTCTTGAAGAACTCAAGAAGGCTGGCTCGCACCCCACTGCGGACGAAGTCTACCGCCGCGTGCAAAAGCGCATCCCGAACATCAGCATGGGAACTGTATACCGGAACCTTGAAGCCCTTAGCGAACACGGCATTATCTGCCGCCTGCAGATGTCAGAAGGGCCGATGAGGTTTGACGCCTCAATGGAAAAGCACTATCACGTTCGCTGCTCAAAATGCGGCCGGGTAGGAGACGTGCCCGCATCCCTTGTCAACAACTTCGAGAGCAAGGTGCGAGCTGAATGTGAGTGGCAGATAACCGGGCACCGGCTGGAGTTCATCGGCATCTGCCCACGATGCCAGTCCAAGAAGTAGGGCCTTCCTGCTTCGCCGATAATGAGCAAAATAAGCGAGAAACGGCTGGATTACCGGATCGAAGGGCTGGACTGCGCGGAAGAGGTGGCGGCACTGCGCAAGACCGTCGGCGCCCTGCCCGGCGTCAGCCGCCTGGACTTCGATATCCTGAATGCGAAGATGCGAGTAGAGCTGGACCCGGAAGTCACCACCGAGCAGGATGTCCATTCTGCAGTTCGCCGCGCAGGCCTCAGGGCATTTCCCTGGAAGCCCATCTGCGACAGTGCCGTCTGTCCGGTCGAAGAGAGTGCCTGGCGAAGGCACGGCCGCCTGGTAATGTGCGCGGCAAGCGGCGTTCTACTGCTTGCGGCAGCCATTACGCACGCCCTCCTCGCAGGCAACTTCGTCAGCTCCCTCCTGCCCGCAGCCGGCACCGAAAGCCATGCGGTTCCCCTGGCTCCATTACTCCTTTACCTGCTCGCAGTCTTCACCGGTATATGGTACGTAGCGCCGAAAGCCTGGCTGTCGCTGAAGAATTTGCGCCCGGACATGAACCTGCTGATGGTCATCGCCGTTGTCGGCGCAGCGTTCATCGGCCAGTGGCTGGAAGCTGCGACGGTGACCTTCCTGTTCGCTCTGGCGCTATTACTCGAATCGTGGAGCGTTGGCAGGGCGAGGAGGGCTATTAGTGCCCTGATGGAGCTTGCGCCCTTGACCGCCCGCTGCATTGGTGCTGACGGCGCAGTCGAAGTGAAGCAGGTCGAGCAGGTGAAGCCGGGGACTACCGTTGAAGTGCGCCCGGGAGAAAGAGTTCCGCTGGACGGCGTGGTTGTTAGGGGCACGACCACCATCAACCAGGCTCCTATCACCGGCGAATCCGCGCCGGTACCAAAAGCTGCCGGCAGCGAAGTATTTGCAGGCACAATAAATAACGAGGGCGCGTTTGAGTTTGACGTCACCAAAGCCGCGTATGACACCACGCTGGCGCGCATCATCCGCCTCGTGGAAGATGCGCAGTCCCGGCGCGCCGCCAGTGAGCAATGGGTGGAAAAATTCGCCCGCTATTACACGCCGACGGTCGTAGCGCTGGCAGTTCTGGTGGCCATCATCCCGCCGCTCGCTTTCAATGCGCTGTGGGTTACCTGGCTCTACCAGGCACTTGTGCTCTTGGTGATTGCATGCCCCTGCGCGCTGGTCATTGCGACGCCCGTCAGCATCGTGGCAGGGCTAACATCGGCGGCACGCGCGGGAGTACTTATCAAAGGCGGAGCATACCTGGAGGCACCGGCGCACCTGCGGGTGGTGGCGTTTGACAAAACTGGCACCCTTACATACGGGAAACCGCAG
Source organism: bacterium (assembly GCA_021163765.1). Classification (GTDB taxonomy): domain Bacteria; phylum 4484-113; class 4484-113; order 4484-113; family 4484-113; genus JAGGTK01. The sequence goes on along the minus strand of JAGGTK010000015.1, from coordinate 3,658 downwards.
GTTCAGCAGGTAGTCCCGCTCAACGGGCACACCACCGCCGAACTGCTGGCGCGGGCAGCGGCGCTGGAAACACACAGCGCCCATCCTCTAGCTGTGGCGATTGTGCAGCGGGCCGAGACCGAGGGAGTTACGCCTTTGCGCGCGGAGGAATTCCACGCGATTGAAGGAAAAGGCGCGGAAGCGCTTATAGATGGGCGGCCTTTCTGGATCGGCAGCCATCGCTTCATGCACGAAAAGGGCGGCGAGACCCCGCAGTTCCACAACATGGCGCTGCAACTGGAAGGCGCGGGGCATTCCGTTGTGGCGGTAGGCAACGACCGCCACGTTTGCGGACTGATAAGTGTCTCCGATGGCGTTCGAGATCAGGCGCATGAGGCCATTAGCGGACTGAAGGCGGCTGGAATCCGCCGGGTGGTTATGCTCACCGGCGACCACGAGCAAACGGCACAGGTTGTGGCGGACCAGACCGGTATTGACGAGCACCGCGCGAACCTCCTGCCGGAGGACAAAGTCAGCGCCATTGAGAAACTGGTGGAAAGCTACGGACAGGTGGCGATGGTCGGTGATGGAGTAAACGATGCACCGGCAATGGCCGTCTCTACGTTGGGCATAGCTATGGGCGCGGCCGGAACCGACGCTGCGATAGAAACAGCGGATATCGCGCTGATGTCGGACGACCTGATGAAGCTCCCGTGGCTTGTCAGGCACTCGCGCGCCACGCTGCGCACCATCAAGCAAAACATCTGGTTCGCCCTGGCGGTAAAGGCGGTGTTTATGGCACTGGCGGTAACGGGCCTGGCAACGCTCTGGATGGCGATAGCCGCGGACACGGGCGTATCGCTGCTCGTTATATTCAACAGCCTGAGGCTGCTGAAAAGGAGAGTAAGCTGACTACGGAAACTATCACACTGCAGGTCACCGGAATGACATGCGACCATTGTGTCCAGGCTGTCACACGCGCGCTTTCGACGTGCGACGGTGTAAAGTCAGTAGAGGTTCACCTTGCATCCGCCAGCGCGGTTGTGAAGGGAAGCGGATTCGACACCAGATGTCTGGTCAATGCCGTCAAAATCGCGGGCTATGAAGCCAGTATCTCAGATAACCAGTAAACTATATTATCTTTGGGAGGGTATTCGCAGATGGACATTAAAGGCTCAAAAACCGAGAAAAACCTGCTAACGGCATTTGCCGGAGAATCGCAGGCGCGAAACCGTTACACCTACTTCGCCAGCCAGGCGAAGAAGGATGGTTTGGTGCAGATTCAGGCCATCTTTGAGGAGACGGCCAACCAGGAAAAGGAGCACGCCAAGCGTCTCTTCAAGTTCCTGGAAGGCGGCGAGGTGGAGATTACCGGCTCCTTCCCCGCAGGGACCATTGGCTCCACGCTGGAAAACCTCAAGGCTGCGGCGGCGGGCGAGCACTACGAGCACACTCAGATGTATCCCGAATTCGCCAAGGTCGCCCGCGAAGAAGGATTCGATGAAATCGCTGACGTGTTCGAGGCTATTGCCGTCGCTGAAAAACAGCACGAGAAGCGCTACAGCGACCTGGCGGCGAACATAGAGGCCGGACGCGTATTCAAGCGCGAAGCTCCCGTTGTATGGCGCTGCCGCAACTGCGGGTATCTCCACGAAGGCACAGAGGCGCCGGAGCTGTGTCCGGCGTGCGCGCATCCCCAGGCGCATTTCGAGCTTCTGGGAGAAAACTGGTAGGAATCACTCGCCACAGGCTTTTTCAAGGTTATGCGGCGGCGTGAATCGCCCGCTGCATAACAACACAAAGGAGGAAGAATTTATGGCAAAGCAACTGGAAATCTACAAGTGTGAGATCTGCGGAAACATCGTGGAAGTGCTCCACGGTGGCGCCGGAGAACTCGTGTGCTGCGGCCAGCCGATGAAGCTTATGTCCGAGGGGCTCATCGACGCGGCGACGGAGAAGCACGTGGCCGGGATTGAGAAGACACTCAGCGGCTACAAGGTGAAGGTCGGCAGCATCCCCCACCCTATGGCTGAAGAGCACCACATCGAGTGGATCGAGCTTATCGCAGACGGCAAGGCGTACCGCGAGTTCCTCAAGCCGGGTGACGCGCCGGAAGCCACGTTCTGTATCAGCGCTGCAAACGTCACGGCTCGCGAGTACTGCAACCTGCACGGTCTATGGAAGACGGAGTAAACCGGTCACAAGATTGCTAAAAAGGCGTTCAATAACTGGTAACACCAACAATGCTGATTCTTACGCTGATTGGGATGCCTGGCGTAATCGGATATACTATCTAGGGCAATCGTACCTTCGGTGGTAAGACTGAAGCGGGAAATTACAGTTACTGATGCATATGTCCCACGAATGTTATATCACCCCGGCAAGGGCATATCGTATTTAGTGCAATCGGTAATCTGAAATACAGGAGGGTTTTATTGTGGACACAGAACATATAGGACTCGAGCAGGCGCTTAAGTACGCGATTAGTAAGGAGGAACAGGCAGCACTCCTCTATTCGAGGATGGCCAATATGGCGCTTGACGTTCAGGCCAAGTCGTTCTTCATCGATATGTCCAAGGAAGAGGAAAGGCATAAAACGGTCATTGAAGGGCTGCTAGAGAAAGGGCAGTCGGAAGGCATCAAGTTCACCAAGCCGCTTGACATGAAAATCGTCGAGTCCCTTATGCCTTCCAAGCTGTCCGATGATATGACGTATCAGGAAGCGCTCGTTTTTGCCGCTGCCCGGGAAAAGGAATCGGCGGAGTATTACCAGCATATGAGCGGAGTCGTGAGCGACGAAACCGCCAAAAAGCTGTTCGAGACTCTTGCCGAATGGGAGCTAACTCACAAGGCCTTCGTTGAAACCGAATACGAACGGCACTTCATGCAGGAGAACTGATCATACCGCAAGCACTCGCGGCATTATTTCTACAGCCGCAATATACCCCTGCGAGGGTAACCAGCGATTTATTGTAACCGAGGATTATGAAACCAAGAGAAATCAAACCTGGAATATTCAGCGTAGGTGCCATTGATTGGGACCGCCGCCTGTTCGACGAGCTCATCCCGCTGCCGGACGGCACAAGCTACAACTCATACCTTATCGTCGGCGGCGATAAAGTGGCGCTTATTGACACGGTTGACCCTCCCCTGGGTCATATGCTCGAAGAGAACCTGAAGGCGGCCGGCAAGCCCGACATAGATTATGTAGTTTGCCTGCACGCGGAGCAGGACCATTCCGGCAGCATTCCCCGCGTACTGGAACTGCACCCCAACGCCAGGGTCGTCACAAATCCCAAGTGCAAAGGGATGCTGATTGACCTGCTGCACATCCCTGAGAAGCGCTTCATCGAGGTGGAAGACCGCGAGACTCTTTCGCTTGGCGGCAGGACGTTTGAGTTTGTCTACACGCCCTGGGTGCACTGGCCGGAAACGATGACCGCTTATCTGCGCGAAGAAAAGCTCCTTTTTAGCTGCGACTTCTTCGGGTCGCACCTGGCAACGAGCGATGCGTTCGTGACAGACAGGGCTACAGTCTATGAAGCGGCGAAACGATATTACGCCGAGATTATGATGCCCTTCCGCAAGTTCATCCGCAAGCACCTGTCGACCCTGGCAAAGCTGGAAATCAACGTCATCGCACCAAGCCACGGGCCGGCCTACGACGAACCATCGTTCA
>JAGGTK010000032.1 GCA_021163765.1 bacterium | reverse complement strand
CAGTTCGGCGAGTTCCCCTGATGGGCGAACTGCTTTGGCAAGCAGGGTAATCATCCGCTGCCGCGTCTCGTCACCCATCACTCTCAGGAATTTCAGCAGTCTGTCAGAATCGCCAGCCACAACAGAGAAGCTATTTAGATGAATATTAAAATAGCGCAAACGACCGCCGCTGTCAAATCAAGAGGACGTGATAGGACAGGTTAGCACAGCCCTTTACAAGCCTGCTTTTGGGTGATATACTTTGTGGGAGGTCCAAAGTGAGGTATCGTACGCTGAGAGAAAGGCTTACTAACCATATCTTGGTTGCATTGTTGGTCGCTATCCTGACACTGGTTACTCTCCCCTGCGCAGCCGAAGCCATTGGATGCCCGGGTTGCACGCGGGACTATTTCGACTACATCTCAAGGGGAGAACCTCAAAGCTTCATCTGTTTGCCTGATTACTGCTGGGGCGAGAAGTGGCTCGAGACTGTTCACTTCAAGCAAATCGCCGCCGGCGCCGCCGCACCGGGAAACACGATTGAGGTGGTATATCGATACTGGGTCTACGACTGCCGGATGTGTCCACGCGGCGATTGGTGGATCGAAGACGAGGAATATCGCGAAATCGAGCTGTGCTGGACTTGCGCGGACCCGTAGAGCACTCAGGCTGGGCGGCAACGGGCTGTAGAGAGGAATCTGAAATAGCCGTTCGCGGGCGGCAAGGAGGTCTGATATGAGAAAAACTATTTCCGTGAGTGTTATGGCAGCGAGCGCGGCGTTGCTACTCGCGCTCACCGTGGTATTGATACCCCAAAGCGGTCGCAGCCAACAGGAAGCTGACTCCTCGACAGCGCCACAAAGCGACATTGTGGCCGCATGGAACGCATTCGCGGACACGCCGCTGGATGTGGACTTCTCTGAATGTAAGATCAACGAGCATTCGCCGGATTCTTTGGCGTATCTTCGGGGCAAGGGTCCGGATTTCACCGACCAGGGGAATATGACCTTCCATTCACCCATAGTCCCTTATGAAAAGCTGACGGATGCTGAGAAGATGGCGCTTTACGGGCTGGTGGCTCCCAACCGGTTTGGCGCGTGCAAACTCTCAGACTTCTCGCTGGCCATCGTGGGTTTCCATTTGGACCATGGAAGACCACCCGCGGGACCATGGGAGCTTGCTGCTTTCGGGGCAGCTTGCCAGGATGCTGATTCACCCGACAACCTGCCCTACGAGTTGGGACTCTGGTGGGCGAGTCCAATAACCGGCAAGCCCTTCGACTTCACGAAAACGGAGTTCTCACCGGGCAACGGCTACCTTCAGGTAGTGACTGACCCGCATATAGTAGAATATTTCACCGTCCGCGACGCGCAGTACTACGACCCGCACCGAATACCACCGATGCCCCGCGTCGCTGAACGCCATCTGGTTTATGTTCGCCTGTACGGTGTTACTGGCGTCATCGCTGAGGGAATTAAGCCGTGGTATCGCCACACCTCGGGCAAGCCTGCGGGGGCAACCGACTAGGTAGTTACTACAACCGCCTTTTTCTAGCAGCACGGCTATAATTTCCCTGTGCCCGGGATGCGTATCAATCGGGCTGCACTTCATCTAACGGCTTGGCTGAAAGGCCGACTGACACAACTGGTGGCCTTCGCGCTTGTAGTGCTTTTCCTGCTTGCCACCGGCTCCAGCGCGAAGGATTTCCGCATCTATCGCCACCACCTCATCGAAGGCGTGCCATATATCCAGCAGTCGCATCCGAACACCTGTGGCGCGGCAGCACTGGCGATGTTGCTTTCGTTCCATGAAGGACACAAGGTTACCGAAGACGACATCCTGACGCTTCATCCTGAAATCAAAGAAAAGGGCTTCTGGATTCCCTATCTTAGGGGGACTTGCGAAACGCGCGGACTCAAAACCACCCAGGGCGAGGGAACCGTTGAGGGACTTATGAAGCTGATACTTAAGGGCCATCCCGTCATCGTCTACCAGTATGCCTGGCTTCCGAAAGAAACGAAGCCCACAAGCGTCTCGAACTCTAATGACACAACAGCGAAACCGAAACAGACAGATCCCGGGCGTCCCCATTTCCGCGTGGTCATCGGCTTTGATGAAAAGCGCGAGGTATTCATCACGCACGATCCTGCGCCTAAACTTGGAAAGAACTACGAAATCCCTTTCCAACAATTTAAGGCTCTCTGGAGCATACCGTGGTGTTCCAATGAAAGTACCACCAAGCACCGCCTGTTCTTCGCGATTTCAGACAAGCCACAGGCTTAGCCTATTGTCTTAGGCGAAGCTAGTCCGGGCTCGCGCGACCAGCAGAGCTTCAGCGCCGATATCGCTATAATCACCCCGTGCCCAAGATGCGCATCAACCGGGCGCTGGCGAAACTGGGATACGGCAGCCGCAGGTCGGTGGAAGAGCTCGTGCGCGCCGGCAAGGTCAGGGTGAACGGCGCGGTCGTCACCGACCTGGCGACGCAGGTCGACCCCGAGCGCGACCGCATCACGGTTGCGGGCAGAAAGGCGCCACGCCAGTCCAGCTCTCCACATGTCAGCGCCTTCTATAAGCCGCGCGGCGTCCTGTCTACCTGGAAGGACGAGCGCGGGCGCAAGTGCCTTGCCGACTACTTCATGTCACGCGGGGCGGAGAGGGTATTCGCGGTGGGGCGCCTTGACCGCGACTCCGAAGGCCTGCTCCTCATCACCAACGACGGCGAGCTGGCGCACCGGCTGATGCACCCGAGCTTCGAAGTCCCGCGCACGTACGAAGTTACAGTTTCCCCGCAGCCGGATGCGGACGCGCTAGAGCGCCTTTCCAGCGTCACGAAGCTGCCCGACGGCCCGGTGCAACCGCTGCATGTCAAGCTGCGCGGCATAAAGGGGGCTGAAAGCGTTGTAGCGGTGACGCTCACCGAGGGCCGCAACCGGCTGGTGCGGCGGATGTTCACCGCGCACGGGTTTGAGGTGCTGCGCCTGCGGCGAGTGCGCTTCGGAGGCGTATCGCTGGGTCGACTCAGGCCAGGTAGGAGCCGCCAGCTCTCCGTCGCCGAGACCGCCCGCCTGCACGCTCAAGTCACCCCTCAACACGGGCGTCCAAAAAAGCCTGCTGTGTTATAATCGAGAAAGTCCGGCTGGCCCTTCCTGCCGAACAAATCTGGGGGTAAGAGTATGCCCATAGAGATTACGGAGCTTCTGGATTATGTCGTCGAGAAGAACGCTTCCGACCTGCATCTGGGCGTCGACCGCGTCCCGTTCGTGCGCGTTGACGGCGACCTGCTGCCCACCGACTACCCAGTCGTGGACGAGGACACGATTGAGCGTTACTGCAAGTTCCTGCTGACTCCCAAGCGCGAGTATATGCTTGAGGAGAAAAACGAGATTGACGTCTCGTATCAGTACGGCAAGATCGGCCGGTTCCGCGTCAACATCTTCCGCCAGCAGGGGACACTCGCAGCCGCGCTGCGGTTGGTGCCCGACAAGATCCTCGCGTTCGAAGAACTGAACCTCCCCATCATCATGGAGGAGCTGTCGCTGGAGCGCCGGGGCATCATCATCATCACCGGCACCACCGGCTCCGGCAAGTCCACGACTCTGGCGTCCATGATCGAGTACATCAACAACCGCCGCCCGGTGCACATCATCACCATCGAGGACCCCATCGAGTTCGTCCATTACGACAAGGAAGCCATCATCAACCAGCGCGAGCTGGGCGTGGACACCAACACCTTCCTGGACGCCCTGCGCGGCTCGATGCGCGAGGACCCGGACATCATCATGGTCGGCGAGATGCGCGACCGCGAGACGGTTACCGCGACCTTCCAGGCCGCGCTCACGGGCCACCTGGTGTTCACCACGCTGCACACGCTGGACGTGGTGCAGACCATCAACCGCGTCATCGACTTTTACCCCTCCGATATGCAGCAGCAGAGCAGGCTGATGCTCTCCGAGACCATCAGGGCCATCGTGTCAATGCGACTGCTGCCGATGGTCGGCGGCGGCCGCGTCCCAGCGATGGAGATTATGAAGACCACCGGCCGCATCCGCGAGTTCATCGAGCAGCGCGACAAGACGGACATGATTAAAAACGCCATCGAGGAAGGCAACGCCGAGGGGATGATCACGTTCGACCAGTACCTGCTCAGCATGTACCGCCGGGGCCTTATCACCTACGACACCGCCATCCACGCCGCGAGCAGTCCGCACGACTTCAAGCTGCTGGAGCAGAAGGACACCGACTTCGCCGACCGCATCTTAACCCGCATGGAGCAGTTCCAGCACACGCCGGGCCAGAGCAAGATGGGCAACGGGCTTTAGGGAATCAGTCCCGCCGGCACCTTCGGCGTGGCGGGTAAATGTTGGTCGTTGGTTGTTGGCTTGGGCCGAGTAGCCAGTAGCCAGGGGAGGAATTCTAGTGGCACCGGCGTCTCGCCGGTGTCCTGGGCGGAATCACGGGCGGGACGCCCGCGCCACCAACCATAAATGACCACCCCTCCACTGGCGGGCAAGCCTACAGCACTAAATCCAGCAGGGCGGCGGGCTTGTTGATAACGAAATCCGCGAGTTCGCCGTCGCCCGCTTCCCCGAAGCCGTATGCGGCGAAAACCGTCGCCGCGCCATACGCCCTACCCGCTTCCATATCCGCCCGCTTGTCCCCCACCGCCGCAAGCGGCGCGCCGTCCAACGATAGCGCGTCGAGCGCGTGGGCGATCATCTGCGACTTATCCGCAAGCCCGTGCAGCCCGACGTGGTAGAGCCGGTCGAAGAGCTGCCCGTAGCCGAAACGCTCGGCCGTCGCTGTGAGATACTCGACGCCCGCGTGCGTGATGAGCACGAGCTTCTTGCCGCGTTCGCGCAGCTCGCGCAGCGTCTCCACCGCGCCATCGTAAAGCTCGCCGTGCTCCATTATGGCGCGGACTTCGTGCTTCAGGCAGGTTTCGCTAAGCTCAGGGGCCATTTCCGCCAGTTCCGGCGGCAGGATGGCGGGGAAGAACGCGCGGTTGGGGCTGCCGGTGAGCTGCTTGATGCGCGCGATGGTTGGGGGCCGCAAATCCGCCAGGTGGTGCTTCTCGGCGAATTCGCTAAAGCCCTCCTGCACCGCAACGAGTACGCCACTCTCCGAGTTGAAGATCGTCCCGTCGTTGTCGAAGAATATCACGTCCGCGTGGAATTTTTCGCGCATTTGCCCGTCCATTCGGCACAGTAGCATATCACAGTGTCCTTCTGTGATCGCATCTGTGGCGCTCTAGCATCCCAGATAGAGCAGGACGCCGCGCTGATCAGGCCATACTGCTCACCGAGTACCAGCTTACAGACGCCCTGGCCAACTAGTTTCCTAGCCCACCAGCGCGCTGTATCGCGGTGCCCTCTTCTGATTGCCGATGACGCTTCTTCAGCGCTTTGTGCAAGGCCTCTCTCCGCTTCCATCAGCGCGTTGCCAGATAGGAGGTGGAACAGTCCCCTGATAAGCCTAGTAGGTTCGTCCATCGCCAGCAGCGAGTCGCGTATCTCACGCATCAAGCCCACCGACCCCGTGTATGGCACTTGCTCGATAAACTCACACGCGAGCGCTATATCGTCACGATGTAGGGCAATAACCTTTCTCGACATAGGCTGATCGATCCATAGAGGCGAGCATTTGTCAAGGTCATCTCTTACAGGCTTGGCGGAGGCGGTGCGACACTTGACACGATGATCATCCGGCCACTACAATTGACAAGCATGGAGGGAGGGCTCAGATACGCGCAATTTGTGACTCCGCGCCTAAAGCGTGAGCTGGACGACATCGCACGGAAATATGACTTCCACCCAATTCACATCCACAGGCTGTTCGAACTCGAATTCGATTTCGCTCCCATGCAGCGGAGACACGGGCTTTGGGCAGAACTCTCAACACTCGCTGAAGTTGAACCAGGCTCTTGGGACGATGAGAGAGCGGAACGCACGCTCGATGAGCTGCTAACCTTCGAAGATGAGGGTCGTAATTACGTATGTTTTGAAAAGCTATCGGCGAGAAACTACGGTGTTCTCGGTAACGCCTCTCTTCGCTTTTCCACGGAACACGCTAAACCCATCACCCTTATCGGAGGGCAAACCGGGTATGGCAAAACCACTGTCTTTAGCGCGATACTAACCGCCCTTTATGGCCTCGATGCCGGCTGGAACAGACAAAAGGAAGGAGCGCCGGTTCCTCGGCACTGCACTGACAGCATTTGCGATGTCTCTGTTTCTCTGACTTGGACTGAGTACCCTAGCGAAACGAAGTCTAAGATAGAGAGAGTCTTTTCGTTTCACAAACTCCCCCCCGGTGGTTACCAGCTTTCAGACGAAAGAACTCGACTGCATAAAGGCTCTGCCGTGATCAGCGAGTCGGACATGATAATGTCGGAAGTAGAGCGCATCATCCCGTTAGCGCTGTCTCAGTACTTCTTGTTTGATGCTGATGCAATCCGGGACTTCTTGACTTCACAAGCTCGAGCGCTCCGGCATGGTCTCGAGAGAGTGCTTGGCTTGGAAATCGCTGAGACAATCAGAAAGGACCTCCAACAGCTTCAGAAGCGATACGACGCCGAGCTCGTAGCAAGAAAAGACGTCCAAGTAAGGCTACGCCGACTTGAAGGCGAGATACGCGAATTGACAAAGGAAGAGGTCGAGGCTGCTGCTGCAGAAAAGGAGTTGCGCAACAAGCTAGGAATAACGGCAGAGGAGCTTTCGCATGCCAAGGAGCGGTTTAACTCATTCCGCAAGTACTTGGATCCGAAACAGGTCGAATATTATAAGAATCTAATCAATGAAAGAGGCGTCACCCGAGGCAAGATAGACAGCCGGACCGCAGAACTAGACAAGTTCGTTGTCAAGGAATTAGCGCTGAGTCTTGCGAAGCCTTTTTTCGAGAAGGCCCTTGCCTTGAGTAGAATAGAGTCTGACAGTATCAGGTTGGCAGTGAGAGAAGCATTCGAACGGGCTAAACGCGTATTCTCCGAGAAACAGTACGCAAATGAGGACCTTGATTACATCTTTAACCCGCTAAACGACTATACATCAGCTGATGATACAGGCGCGCGACTCGGCCTCGGTGAGCGTGACAAGAAAGCACTGGAAGACAGCCTGAAGCTGACGAGAGGTAGAACTCATCTCGCAAGTCTTATTTGGAGCCTAAGAGAACTTAGCGGAGATCTTCGGGCTACTCAAGCGAAGCTGCAGACTATCAAGCCGCCCGACGACAAGACTTCTAAGGAAATGGAGGCGGCTCAAGCCTTGTATGAGCGTCTTCTCAAGGAGCACGACTACTTGACCAACGAGATGAAGCGCACTACACAGAAGCTCAGAAGCATTGCGGAGGATAAGGCGAAGTTCGAGGACGAGAGAGAGAGTACTATCAGAACGTCCGTTACGATAGATGGGGTGCTTCGCAAGAGGGATAGAGTTAAGTGCTTCTGCTCGATGGTAAATGAGGCGATTGACGCAATCGGGATAAGCAAAATCGCTGAACTAGAGGAGTTGACTACATCTGTTTTCAACAGGCTCAGTAACAAGCCTGACCTATCCAGGGATATCGTCTTCAACAGGGAGACTCTCTCCGCATCCATCAGCGAAGGCCAGCAAGCTAGGGGTTTCAACGAGCTCTCTGAAGGCGAGAAACAGATTGCAGCAATGTCCATGATCGCAGCACTCGCGCAACTTTCGGGTCACAGGTTCCCCGTTGTCATAGATACACCTTTCGGGCGCCTTGACAAGGCCTACCGAACGAGATTGTCAAAAGACTTCCTCAAAACCGTCTCTCATCAAGTTATCGTACTCAGCACCGACCAGGAATTAGTCGGCGACTACTTGGAGGAGATCAAGGACTCTGTGGGAATGAAGTACGTAATCGTTAGGCCTCAGGCCGGTGGTGACCAGAGTACATTGAAGGAGGACTACTTCGATTAGTGCCAGACAAGTATAAAATATCAGATCTCTTCAATACGGCTATTGAGACTCTCAGGGCTTTCTTGTCCGAAAAAGAGAACCTCGACTTAGCCGATGTGTACCGCCTTGCTGCCGGCTTATCACTAGCTACATGTTCACAGAGCAGTGGTAAGAGAACGGAATATAACCGCAAGGGCAAGGAATTCAACGACTATTCGTTTGACTCACAAGGAGTTCTGAAGATAGCGTGTGCTGTTGCTGACAGCGTCCCTTTAGACGAAGATGAGTCCATCCGAGACTCAGTTGAGTACCATGTGAACCGTGGTTTGGAAATGCTATCTGAAATGCACAAAGAAGCGAGCGGGGATAGACTACAGCTGCTTAATATGATTGCAGCATATCTCCCGGACGTGGGGCAGGAAGGGACCATTTTATTGCAGGCTGGAGAGATTCGCGTTTACGTTGGGAATAAGGCTACCGATAACAAGACCTCTCTTCATGTTACGATAAACGCCGAAGGCGGCGACAGGAGCAACCCGCATGTTGCTATCGCCGGTGGATCGGGCGTTGGGAAAACGCAGCTTCTCTTGTCCCTTCTGGTTCAGGCACTCCAGCAGACTCCAGAGTGTGGATGCCTATTGTTTGACTACAAGGGTGACCTATCCCGCGGATCCAATTGGGAAGCGATTGAGGGCCTAGGTTTCCAGAAGTACTCACTTGGGCGCCAGCCCTACCCGATCAACCCGCTGAGGCTTCCAGCTGGAGCCAAACCCGAAATGGCCGCTCAGGAGTTCGCCGAAACGTGTAGAGTGCACAACAAGCGTCTCGGACCAAAGCAGCTCGGCTATATCAGGCGAGCTCTAATAGAGACTTACGCCATCTGCAGTCGTACGCAAGAGGATTCAGGACAAGGAGACCTTGCCCCCTCACTTTCTGAGCTGCGAGCGGCTGTACAGCGGCTTTATGATGAGGAAAACAAGCCCAGCGATATGGTCACTGAGCTCTTCGACCAGCTAGCATCGTTTAACCTATTTGAGGAATCCGAAGGTCTTTCAGTGGCTGAATTCCTAAGTAGGCGAGTTGTACTTGACGTATCCCAGCAAGCCGCATTCCGGGAGCTGAGTGCGTTCTTTGTGTTGCATTTTATACTCCAAGGCTTGCGGTTGTTCGGAGAGTCCGCGGTACGTGAAGTTGCTGGGGCTCGCTATAGAGCCTTGCGTTCAATCATAGCCATTGACGAAGCTGATAAGTACCTTGGAACTAGGCCTGAGCCGATTTACGAGATACTGCGAACGGGTCGGAGCTTCGGCGTTTGTCTCTGGCTATCTTCCCAGAGCATCGCGGATTTTGAGGCCAAAAGAGATGAGTTCGTTAATAACGTTGAAACGTGGTTCCTATTCCAGCAGGGAGTTCTGCCTTCCGTGAAAGCCTTAGCAGGCCTTCTCAAGATCGACGCTAGAAAGGCGACGTCGATCCATAACTCCCTACCTAGTCTCTCACAAGGTAACTGCTACTATCGCCATGAAGGCAGTCCAACCGAGATAGTAGCTGCACAGCTCTACAAAAAAGAAGAATGGCCCGTCTAACAAATCCCTTATACCTAGCTTGCCATTCCCGCCTTCGACCGTTATGATCCCGCCGCCAAATACTGGAGGAGGTGTGAGAATGGGGGCATTAAACGTGCTTTCGCGGGGGGATTTGGAGTATGCGGTGCAGATGCTGATTGGGCTGGTGTGGGAGCTTCATAAGCCTTACGCAGATAAGAACGGCGCTACTCTGACTGACCTTCTGTCCCAAGCCGGAGGCGAAACGGGCGCGGCGCTGCTGGCGCTGGTCTCCGAGATGTGGCGGGCGGAGGATTATAAACCGGACGAATGGGCGGAGTTGGAGGGGCGGCTGGGGCTGTGACAGCGGCCAGCGGCCAGCTATCGGTTGTCGGCAAAGACGAAGACGGGCACAGCATGCTGTGCCCCTGCGCGCGGAGAAGCCTGCAGAAAGAGGACGATTTGCGAACTTGTGCGCCGTAGGCGCATAGACCCCTACAAGAGCGGCGCTGGTCAGCCCTCCATTGGGCGGGTAAACACCGCGTACTCCCTTGGGTATGTCGTGCCGCTGATATAATAACGGCGATGGACATAACGCCAAGCGCGAGTGAATTGATTTTGCAGATCCCTCAGGAGCTCGAGGGCTGGCGGAAGATGATCGGCGTTTCGCCGAGTAGATTTGCCAAGGAGTACCTGGGCATAAGCCACTCGACCTACCAGCGCTGGCTGGCTGGAAGATTCAATCCGAACTTGAGAACTGTCATGCGGGTAGAAGAACTCCTTGAGATATGGGATTTCTGTCCCCCGGTTTTAAATGCCCAAACTGCGCCCCTGCTCGCGGAGATCTGGGATAATCCGCAGGACGCAATCTATGACGACCTATAACGCCCTACCCCTGCTATAATTAGCCTTAAGGCCCATAAGTGGCCTTGGCCTCACAGGGCGTCCCTGTGGAATCTGCGGAGGAGGAATGCTGTGGCGGTTACGGAACACAATGCGCAAATCATCGCCGGCGGGCTGAAGCTCGGCATCGTCGCCAGCCGGTTCAACGAACTCATAACCAAGGAGCTTCTCGCGGGCGCGCTGGACAAGCTCAAGCGCCTCAGCGTGGAGGAGTGCGAGGTTGATGTCTTCTGGGTGCCCGGAAGCTTTGAAATCCCCGGCACTATCGCGCGGCTGCTGAAGAAGGGCGGATACGACGGCGTGCTGGCGCTGGGCTGCCTTATCGAGGGGCACACAGACCATTACAAGCTGCTCGCCAGCGAGGTCACGAAGGGCTGCGCCAAGCTGGCGACTGATTACGGGACAGCGGTGGGATTCGGCGTGCTGACCACTCCCACGCTGGAAACCGCGCTGGAGCGCGCCGGCACGAAGGCCGGCAACAAGGGCGCGCAGGCGATGGAAGCGCTGCTGGAAACTATTGCGGTCTATAAGGGCATCGAGGAGTAGGAGGCCAGATTCGCCGCGATATTTAAGCGGCTTGGTTGTAATGCAGCGTGCTGCACGGTAATATAGTAACTGCGGGGTTGGCCGCCCGCTCGTGTTCTAGCTTAAAATTTAGCACCGCAACGGGGGAAGCGGTTAATCTCGTGGAGGAAATCATGCGTAGATTATCCATTTTGATTGTTACTGTCACGATTTTCGCCTTAACCGCATGCGGAGGAGGCGGTGGCAGAACAGGAGCGCGATTGGCGCCGTCCGACGACGCCGGGCAGGTCTCGCCCGTTGCGCCACCCGTCGAAAACGAGCTTTCGCGGGAGCAGGAGCTGGCGAAGCTCGAAAAGCTTGAAGCTCCCGAAGGCGTTGACCTCGTGCTGTGGAACGAGCTCAAAAGCGCTCTTGCTGCACTGCTGCCGGAAAAAATCGTGTGCACCCCGCCGATAGGCGAAGGCAAGACCGTCACCGACCTTGATTTCTACCGGGACGAGGAATCCGCCGGCTGGCTTGCCTGGTCATACCAGTTCGAGGGTGACTACAACGTTGACGGGGCTGTGAACGTGGACGACCTTTCAGCGATTGCGGAGCACTACGGCGAGGTCATAGGCGAAGAGAACGCCTGGCTTGCATCTGTGGACTTCAGCGGCGACGGCGTAATTGACATTGCCGACGTTACAGGAATCGCTCTGAACTACGGCTTTGAACTCGCCGGATTCACCATCATCTCCGGCGGCCCCGGCTTTATTGACTGGGAGTATATCGGAACGGTCGAGCGCTCCGAGGCAGAGGCGCTGATGGGCGGCGTCCTGTTGTTCAGCTTCGCTGTGGAGCCGGAAGACTGGTCGGACTTCGGCGTTATAGCGCACGATACCTACGGCGCCACGGGCGAGATGTCCAACACGCTTGAATACAGGCAGCCTCGGATTATCTCGGTTGACGCTCCTTCAGGCGCAATCGGGGATTTTTACACCGCCAGCGCGGTCGTAGAAGGCGAAGAACCGTTCACCTACGATTGGGTGCTTACAAACGGCGCAAGCCCTAACCGCTCAAGCGACCCCGAGCCTGAAGTTGAATTGGTGCAGCAGGGCATGTTCAGCGGACACCTGGCCGTCAGCAACCGATTCGACGAACGCAGGTGCGATTTCAATGTGACTGTGGGCGTCCCGCCCGTTGTGGCATCCGTTGAGCCACTGGCCGCCGTCCGGGACACTCGCACCCGATTCTCCGCGGAAGTAACCGGCTCCAGCCCCCTAACGTACAACTGGGATTTCGGCACCGACGCTTTCCCGCGCAGAAGCTCGGAAACGCAACCCGATATTGAATTCGACGAAAACGGTACACATGATTGCAGCCTGCGGGTGAGCAACACGTACGGGGAAATCCGCTATGATTTTGAAGTATCCGTTGGCTCACCGCCGGAGATTGTGAATATCACACCGGCTCAGGGAACGCGCGGAGAATCCAAGCGGTTCTTCGCCGAAGTACTTGGCTCGGAGCCCCTGAGCTACTCATGGACCTTCTCAGGAGTTGGCGATCCCCCCAGCAGCACGAATGAGCGCCCGCTTGTCGACCTTATCTGGCCCGGCGAACATCAATGCAAGCTGGTAGTGTCCAACGCTTATGGCGATGCAACGCGCTGGTTTGACTTCTACATCGGCGAAGCCCCGGAGATTCACGAGATTCTCTGGACAACGACAATCGGGAATACAGTATGCTACTTCTTCGCCGGCACAACAGGTGATTTCCCGATGACGTGGACCTGGACTTTCGATATGTTCGCGCCCGACCCGCCGATCATCTTGGAGGGCATACCGTGCGCGATTATGCTGCCTGGCTACACGGGCGTGTTTAACTGTCAGCTTGAAGCGGTTAACGCGTTTGGCAGTGATATCTTCGATTTCGAGTATGAAATCACCGAGGTGCCAGAACCGCCCTTGTGACCCGGGACACCGGGGCGCACCGTCCGTCTCACGCCCGACAAATTGCAGTATACTGATTGCCGGTGAAAGGTAGCGCGGACAGCAGTGAAGGCGCGCGTATCAGCCCGCGAGCCAAGCGCCACGCCGTATTGCGCGTCAGCCGCGGCGAAATCCCGGAGGAAGTCGCAAGGTCTCTGGGCATCCCCGTTGATATCCTGATGGAGTGGGTGCGTAAGTTCGAGACCGCACGGGCTAATCTAACGCCCGAACCGGGGCAGGAACGCACGAAGGCGTTTGAACGCGCCAAGAGCTTTGACCTCGACTTCAAATCATGGGCCGAGATAATGCACCCCGAACTTCTGTCGGAGATGGACGCTGAAACGCTAAAGGAGCTTGGGCCGGAGCAGGTAAAAGAGCTGTTTATCAAGCAGGCAATCGCGCAGGAAAAAGTTGGCTACGAGAAGCACGCTCCAAAATTCTTTCTGCCCGAGGAAGAGGACCCGTTTCCCGAAGGCAGGAGATCCCAGCACGCGGATGCCTACACAGTGCGGGAGATCAACCGCCCGCTTCTCGTCATCGGGGGAATACTGCTGGGCGTCGCGCTGGCAATCCTGGGCGCAAAGAACGGGATGTTCCTTGAGAGCACGGAATGGTGGCTCCTCGGTGCGATTGCTGTGGCGGCTGCCGGTGCGCTGTTCCTCGGCGGCAGATAAGGCCTGTTGCATTTCTATCGTGCGCTATAATGGCGGCCGATGAAGGCTGGCATAATCACCTTCCTCGGCTCCAACTGCGATGACGACGCCCTCTACGCGCTGGGAGACGTGCTGGGAGCGGATACCAGCCGGGTGCTCTACAACGAGAACGAGCTGCCGGAGCTAGACCTGGTGGTGCTCCCCGGCGGGTTTTCATACGGCGACTACCTTCGCTGCGGCGCTATCGCCCGTTTCTCGCCCATTATGGCGGCGGTCAGGAAGTTCGCCGACGCGGGAGGCCTGGTTCTGGGTATCTGCAACGGCTTCCAGATACTTACGGAGGCGGGGCTGCTCCCAGGCGCGCTCACGCGCAACGACTGCGTTGAGTTCCGATGCAAGTGGGTGAACGTCCGGGTGGAGAATGCCCAAACGCCCTTCACCGGGGAACTCAGCCCCGGCGACGTGCTGCGCATTCCCATCGCCCATACGGAGGGCAACTACTTCGACCGCCCGGAGAATATCTCCCGGCTCAACGAGGAAAACCGCGTGGTCTTCCGCTACTGCGATGAGAAGGGGCAGGTCACGCCTGAAGCCAACCCCAACGGCAGCATCGAGAACATTGCGGGCATACTGAGCGAAGGGGGCAACGTGCTGGGGATGATGCCCCATCCTGAACGCGCCTGCGAAGAGCTTCTGGGGAGCTCAGACGGGATGCGGATTCTCCGGTCGATAGCCCTGTATGCGACCAACCGCACACCCGCCTGATCTGCCCCCCCTACCCCCTCTTCTGTGATAGAATCTGGCCAGCCACAATGAGCGCACCTGTCATAAGCTGGGAGAAGGACCACCTCACCGCACTCGACCAGACGAAACTGCCATTGCGGGAGCAATCGGTGGAACTGGCGAGACCCGAGGACTATGTGCACGCCATCCGCGATATGAAGGTGCGGGGCGCCCCGCTTATTGGCATCGTCGCGGCTTACGGCGTCGCTCAGGCTGCGCTCAACAACCAGAATGAGCAGTTTGCAGTGTTTGAACAACGTGTGCGGCGGACTCTGGCGAACCTGGCCGCCACGCGACCCACCGCGGTAAACCTATTCTGGGCACTAAAGCGGATGCAGTCTGTATTTGACGACAACATCCTGCGCAGCCCGCAGGAACATGCCCGCGCATTACTGGCCGAAGCCAAAGCTATCCACGGCGAGCAGGTCGAAGCTGACCGCGCCATGGCCAGCAACGGCGCAGCGCTCATTCCAAAGGGCAGCAATGTTCTGACCATCTGCAACACCGGTGCTCTTGCCACGGGCGGCGAAGGCACGGCGCTGGGAATCATCTTCGAAGCCCATCGCCGAAAGCGGGTCAAGCGCGTCTTCGCAACCGAAACGCGCCCGCGTATGCAGGGGCGGCTGACAGCCTGGGAGCTGCACAAGAGGCGCGTGCCCTACAAGCTCATTCCGGATACCTCTGTAGGGGCGCTTCTGAGCCGCGAGAGCATTGCCGCAGCCATTGTCGGCGCGGACAGGATTGCCGCCAACGGCGACGTCGCCAACAAAATCGGCACATACCAGATGGCTGTGCTCTGCGCCCGGCACGGGGTGAAGTTCATCGTCGCAGCGCCGCGAAACACCTTTGATAAGGAATGCCCCACCGGCGCTGATATAACGATCGAAGAGCGCAACGGCGACGAGGTGCGAAAAGTCGGGCGCTGCTTCGTCCTGCCCAAGGAGTACGCCGTCTGGAACCCTGCGTTTGACGTCACTCCGCGCGAGCTAATCTCCCACTACGTGAGCCAGGAGGGTGTCGAGCCAGGTGGCAGGGGGAACGAATGAAGCTAATCGTTTCATTGCCGGATAACGAGCTTTCACTTGCACACGCCGCCGCAGCCGGCGGGACGGACGCCGTAAAGGTGCACATGAACGCAGTCCACCGCGCAAGCGGCGCAAGCTTCGGCGCGTTTGCCCGGGAGAAGGAGCGTGTTCTGAAGCTCATCGGTGATGCGGGAACGCAGGTTGGGCTGATGCCGGGACAGCAAGTGCTGCCGTCGCTTGCGGAACTCAACGAACTGATTGATGCGGGGCTAGGATTTATTGATATTTATGCACATCATCTGCCGGCGTCGTACTTGCATCTCGGATTGCGTACGGATCTGATTCCCGCTATTGACCGGATGCATCCTCCGAATGAAGTTTCTGCACTCACCGGCACGACCATTCAGGGGAAACAGGTTATCTCGATGCTCGAAGCCGCTGTAGTCCCGCCCGATAGTTACGGCAAGCCGTTGATATCTGCGGACGTGGCGGACTACCGGTCACTGGTTCAAACGAGTGAGAAACCCGTACTCGTCCCGACCCAAAAGGCCATCGTCCCGGAAGATTTGCCTGCGCTCGCTGATGCAGGCGTTGGTGGCATTATGATCGGCGTCGTGGTAACCGGCCCGACCGCAGCCGGTATCGAGAAGGTCACGCGCCGGTTCCGCGCTGCCATCGACAAGCTTGAAGGCTGACAGCCGAAGAGCCGCACGATATGCGAATAGTTTGTGTACCGCTGGACGACCGTCCGCTGAATTATGCGGCCATCCTGCGCGCCTCGGCAACGGCTGAAGCTGAGGTTCTGCTGCCACCGCGCGATCTCGTGGGCTCACGCTATCACACGCCATCATTGCTGCTGCAAGCACGCTGGCTCGCATCCAAGTGCGACAAAAACACTTATCTGATACTCTCACTGGACGCGCTGCTTCACGGCGGCCTGATTCAAGCGCGCATCTCGCGCACCGACCGCGAGAGAACGGATAACGCCCTGATGCTGCTGGGGAAACTGGCGGAACGTTCGCGCAGCGTTACCGCCTTTTACGTCCTGAAGCGCCTGTGGGGCAACGTTTTCCGCCAGAAAGATCTGGAAGAATTAGCAGACTGGGAAATCCTTTCGCGAAAACTGGCGGCCCAGATCCGCGGCAGCGGGAAGAACGCCGCTGAATTCTACAGAAGCTGCGCGGAAAATGATTGCGGAATCGACGACTGGCCGGACGACGAGGTGAAAACGCTTGCTCGGCATCGCCTACGGCAACTTGACGAGACGCAGACTGCCGTGAGGTTGTGCAGCCAACTGGGGATCCGGTTGCATATCGCGGTTGAAGACAGCGTGCGCGACGGAGTGCAGGAAGCGGAACTCGAATACCTGCTGGAAGGGCACGCTGAAGGACAACTGACCGTGGCTGACGGCGCCGACGAGGTGGGCGCGGTGCTGCTGGCGGGTGCGCTGAAGGAGACAGGCGACGAAAAGCCTATCCAAGTGGTTGTGCGAGACGTGCAAGCTGAAGTGGCGCCGTATGAAAGCCATCCCGTGACGGAGAACCTGCGCATCCTGGCACGGCTTGCCGGCGCGGAGCTGGTTGAGAAACCGGACGGATTCGCCGTCGAGATTGCAGGGAAGCCGACGCCGGAAGACCCATATCCGGCCGTTGTCGCCGGCAACATCAGCGTTCCCGAGTTTTCGGAGCTGCTGGAAAGCGTTACGCCGCTGAAGGAGTTCGACGAGCAGCGCGTTATCGCGGACTTAACCGTTACAAACGGGGTGAATGCAGCAATGCTTGGCGAGTTCCTGCGTGCCGAACGGCTGCCGCTGGCTACCGTGCAATGCAACACCATATCCAACCGCATCGGGCACGCGCTGCTGCTGGCACGATTATTTCGCACCGCACCTGCGAGCGACGCACTTGCGCGGCTGCTAGTCAGTTGGTACATTGAGGACTTGATGTACCTCGCCTACCTGCGCACCTGGGTTATCGCAAGGCACGGCGGGCTGGAGCCGTCAGACGCACGCCAGCTCGCCGCGGCGGAAAACAGCGTAAGCTCGATGGCTGAGAAATGCGCCCGTAAGAAGTTCAATGGCGCGCGATTTCGCGGCAGGACACTTGAAATCGGTGAAATACGGCTTCACCTGCCCTGGCAGCGCTGGTTTGAGGCTGAAGCCGACATAGAGGTGACTACATAATGAGCCACAAGACGGAAAGAACTTGCGACGTGCTCGTAATCGGCGGAGGGATGGCGGGCTGCGCTGCGGCGATTGCAGCCCGGCGTGCGGGAGCACAGGTCATCCTGGCGGAACGGAGCGGGCTGCTGGGCGGATGCACCACTCTGTCGCTCGTCCAGCCCTGGCAGAGCTTCCACGCCCGGCCCCAGAGCCCGGGCAGCCGCCCGCGCCAGCTCATCAAGGGCATTGCCCAGGAGTTCGTTGACGACCTGAAGGCTCTCGGAGGCACACCGGGACATGTGCCCGATCCTATAGGTTTCGCGCCAACGCTCACGCCGGTCAATACTGCAGTGCTCGCACCCTACCTGGTGGAAAAGCTCGTCAGCGAGGGAATCGAGGTATGCCTGGGGCGCACCGCGTCGTGGGTCGGCAGCACGCGCAATGCAATAACGTCGGTGACTCTTGCCGCAGACAACCTTGAACCATTAAGGCACCTGCGAGTACGGGTCGGCCAGCGCGACCGCATCGGGGCGGTGGTTGACGCGAGCGGGTGCGCGATTGTCCCGCGCCTGGTTGGGGGAATGGTCATCACCCCGCAAAGACCTCAAGCATGGACGCACCTTTTTACGATGGCAGGCGTGCGCACAGACACGATAGAAGATTATATCGAGGAGAGACCCCGCGACTTTCACCTCTCCCGGAACTGGCGTGTGCGGATGAATAAGTACTTCGCCGTTTCCGGCTTCCTTTCGCTGGTTAATGAAGCAAGGAAAAGCGGTGAATTCCCCTGCCCTCGCGACCGCGTTTTAATATTCGGGGGAACACGCCAGGGCGAGGTCATTGTGAACACCACCCGGGTCTCGCCACCTGAAGGCTACTACTCCCTGCCAAGCACCAGGAGAATGCGCCTTGCTGTTAGGCTGCGGGATAAGGCGCTGCGCCAGGTATACGATCTGGTCAAATGGCTGCGCGGAAACGTGCCGGGATTTAAAAAGGCCGAACTGGCACAGGTTGCGGCCGAAATCGGCGTGCGCGAGTCTTACCGCATACGCGGCAAGTATCTTTTGCGCGGACGCGATGTTGTCACCGGGGCCAAGTTCCCCGACGCGGTAACAACTGCGTACTACCCGGTGGATATCCATAGTCCGGGGGGATCAAGGCTGAAGTTCGAAATCCTGAAGGAGCCCTACCAGATTCCATTGCGCGCGCTGGAGTCTCGCCAGTTCCGCAATCTATTTGCTGCGGGCAGATGCCTTAGTGCGGATTCATTGGCGTTTGCCAGCGCGCGAGTTGCCCCGATTGCGATGGCGCTTGGGGAAGCCGCTGGGAAGGCTGCGGCTGAAAGTATTAACTGATTTCTCGTATATAATACACAAGAACTATGCATGAACACTCTAGACGCCCGGTTGACTTCAGCGCCGACCCGCAGCCGGAGCGCGAGACGCTCAGCAAGGCTGTCAAGCGCATCCAGCAACTCAAGAGCGAGTTGAACGCAATAATCCTCGCGCACAACTACATGGTTCCCCCGCTGCAGGACATCGGCGACTTCGTGGGCGACAGCCTGGAGCTCGCCCGCAAAGCTGCGGAAACCACCGCGGACGTCATCGTCTTCCTCGGCGTAACATTCATGGGCGAAACCGCCAAGATACTCTCGCCGCAAAAGCAGGTGCTAATGCCACGGCTGGAGGCTCGCTGCCCCATGGCGGAGATGGTGCGCGTGCCTCAGGTGCTCAAACTCAAGGATCAGTATCCCAGCGCGCCGGTTGTCGCCTATGTGAACACTCTCGCGGAGGTCAAGGCGGTGTCCGACATCTGCTGCACATCCGCCAACGCGCTGCAGATAGTAGCCTCGCTGCCCGATGACGAGGTCATATTCGTGCCGGACCGCAGCCTGGGCGCATACGTCCAGCGGCATACTGAGAAAACCATCCATTTCGCGCACGGCTACTGCCCCACGCACCACCGCATCCGCGTTGAAGACATAATGGAGCTGAAGGCGCAGTATCCCGACGCTTGCGTGCTGGTGCATCCCGAGTGCACGGGAGATGTGCTGGACGCGGCCGACCGCATCGGCTCGACCGGCGGCATCGTGCGGATGGTGGAGGAATTGAAGGATAAGTACCAAAGATTCGTTATCGGGACAGAGAAGGGGCTTATCTACCGGCTACAGCAATTACATCCGGACAAGGAGTTTTACCTGCCGAGCGACGTGGTGGTCTGCCCCACGATGAAGAAGAACCGGCTGGAATACGTGCTGGATTGTATGGAAAACCGCGCGCCGGAGATAGAAATCCCCGAAGGCGTGCGGGTGAAAGCGCTTGAAGCCGTAGAGAAGATGATGGCTGTGAAGTAACCGTCACAGCCAGTTCGGGCAATGACCTGTCCCTGATTCGTCACTAACTCCGTGTGCTACTTCGAGGTGTTCTTTGAGTCGGACGGCTTCTCAGGGTATAATTTAATGGATTCCTATGGATGGAATTAGATTCATCGTCGAAGAGAAGGGCAGGAAGACCGCGGTCGTGATCGACCTCAAGAAGTACGGCGAAATCTGGGAGGCTTTCGTTGGGAAACAGTAGGCAAGAACTGAAGCACGTCAGGGTCGCGGGCAAAGGAGACCTAGTGAGCATCGCTGAGTTACACCTAAACACCATAAGATATATAGCTTCACTTGTCCCGCCTGAGTTTGAGCGAACAATACAAACACCGCCTCCAACGGACAAGACTGTTTCCGAGTTTGAGACAGCGCTCTTAGATGAAAGTAGTATTATGCTCGTATGCGAAGTGGACGCACGTTTCGCGGGGTTCGTTCTAGGTAAAATTGAGACACACGGCGACGATTTGCTCGAATCTCCCTTCTTAACCATCGTATATTTGGAAATCCATCCAGAATTCAGAAGGCAAAGTGTGGGGCTTTCCCTTATGCTCGAGGTGGAAAAATGGGCAAGGGAAAACAACTTAAAAACGTTGGAGCTTACCGTATACGTCGCTAACTCGCCTGCAATAGAACTGTACGAGTCTATGAACTATGAACGGTTGGAATTGAGAATGGCTAAACGTTTAGCATAGCTGCGGGCGGAATCGGTGGCGTCAACGCCTAAGGTGCGCTTCACTACGTTTTCGACCGTGTCGGAACCCGAGAGCTTTAAGAAATCCTCGTGCTGCGACAGGAATCTCGCACTGAAGCCTGCCTTGGCATCGCAAGGGAGCCGTCTACGGGGATACGCCATACCTGGTGATGTTATAATTTCTGTGGCGGTAATCGTGAAATTCAGCGAACTCGTAAGACTACTTGTGGAGAACGGTTTCAAAACGGTAAAGGAAAAGGGCTCGGTGAGATACTACGCCAAAGACGGTTGGGAAAGGATCATACGCGTTGACTATCACGGCTCCAAAGAGGTGCCAAGAGGAACGTGCAATGCGATACTCAAGGCTGCCGGCATTAAAGGACAAGACAGGAACAGGTGATGAATAATGATTGAACTGGAATACTCTCTGGTCATTGAGGCGACGGAAGAGCCTGACTTCTTCGGATTCTACTCCCCTGAACTGGAAGGCTTTACCGGCGTGGGAAGCTCCATTGAAGACTGCATATACAAGGCGAAGTGGGGGATGAAAGAGCACGTGAGCCTGCTGAAAGAAAAAGGGCTACCAGTGCCTCCCGCGAATCCTGATGCGCGGATAGTGATTCAGAACCAGCCAGCGAAGATCACAGTATAGGCTGCTCTTGCGGTAGCCCTTCTATTTTCTTAATAGCTCCTTATATCTCGCCGGCGGTTCCTCCAGGCTCCTGATAAGCGTTCGCTAAGAAGGTTTCTCAGCCAACGGCGGGCAGGATTCATTGTGTCTGTACTTATTTCTCCACTACTTGTACGCCTTGCTTCTCTCTCTCTGATGGGCAGGACATAGACGGCCTTGCCCTCCCGGCTTACGGTATAGAGAACTCTCCAATCGCCAAGCCGGTAGCTAAATATGCCCCTAAGCGGTCCCTTCAACAACTTGATATTTGGATGCTTGTGCGGGCTGTTGGCCAGAATATCGAAACAGCGGTTCAGCTTCCTGGCCAGCCCAAACTCACACTTCTCATAAAACCGACGGGCTTTGCGCGACAGGATAATCTCATACATCGCGGCGTATCTCTGCGAACCGAACGACCTTGCCTTCCTCTAAGTCCGCGAGGGCTTTCTTGATGTCGTCGAGGATTCCCGGAATCTCCCGTATCTCGGTGGTTTCCTCATCTCCGCTTTGATCTTGTAGAGAATCGAGGAACTCGTTTACGATCTTGAGATGATCGGCGCCCAGCGATGCAAGTTGTGCGGTCGCCTTTTCAAGTAGTGCTTTCCTGGGTGTCCTCGCCATGTTGCACTTTCCACTACCATTATACCTTGAATGCCTCCAAGCTACTCAACGGGTGTCCGTGGTCAGCTAGGAATTGCCGGTTACTTCTTCAGAAGCTTCTTATACCGCTTCAGCGGCTCTTCCAGGCTCTTGATTGCCTTTGCCCAGAAGGCGGGATCGGTGGTGTCCTCGCCGATGGAGCGCCTGACCACGTTTTCGACCGTGTCGGAACCAGTGAGCTTCAAAAACTCCTCGTAGCGAGGGAGGAACGATGGGCCTTCCTCCTTGAGCAGGTTGTAGAGCGCGCGCGCAATCAGGAAGCCGAAGGTGTAGGGGAAGTTGTAGAATGTCACTCCGGTGATGTAGAAGTGCAGCTTGCTGGCCCAGAACATCGGGTCGGCGCTCTCCTCAAGCAAACAATCGCCAAACACCTCGCGCTGTTTTTCAAGCATCAGGTCCTTAAGCCGCTCGACGCTCAGTTCACCGTTTATGCGCTCGTCGTGCAGCGCCTTCTCAAACTCGAAGCGCACCGTTATATCCAGCAGCAGCACCGCGTCGCCGCCCAGGTCAGCGTCGAGCATCAGCAGTTTCTGGTCGTCGCTTATGCGGTCGTCCTCATAGATGCCTTCCGCCAGGATATGCTCGCCGAATATGGACGCGGTCTCGGCGAGTGTCATCGGGTACTGCTGAGCCATCGGGCGCATATCTTTGAGTATGTGCCCGTGGAAGGCGTGCCCCACTTCGTGCGCCATCGTGGTCACGTCGCTGAGCGCGCCGTTGAAGGTCATATACACTCGCTGTTCGCGCGTGAACTCCGAGCCCGTACAGTACGCGCCTGGAAGCTTGTGCGGGCGCACTTCCGACTCCAGCCAGCGCTTCTTCAAGAACGAGCGGTAATACTTGCCGAGTTTCGGGTAGACAGTCGAGAACGCACGGTTCACCATATCTATGCCCTGCTTCCAGGTGAAGCGCTCGGCGGATTCGAGCGGCAGCGGGGCTTCGCGCTCAAACCAGTAGATGCCGTCGCGTCCCATGAACTTCGCCTTCGCGCGGAAGATTTCGCGGCCGACTTCGATATTCTCGTGGATTGCCTGGTACATTGCGTCCAGCGTCTCCCGCGTAACCTGCGACTGGAATAGCGCGATATCCAGGTAATGGTCGTATCCGCGATACCTGTTGAGCGTAAGGCGGGTGCCTGAAATGGCGTTGAGTGCCGCCGCGCAGACATCCTCGATGCTCTCCCACGCCTTGTTTCCGCCCTCGAAGGCGGCTTTGCCGACCTCCCGGTCTGCATCTGACATCAGGGAACGCCACTGGGATATGGGCATTATCTCCTTGCGCCCGTCGGGGTATTCCATTTCGAATTCAAGCTTGCCCGAAACCTTGTCGTAAAGCCTCCCCCACGCGCGGAGGCCGTCCACGTTAAGGTCGGCGGTGAGCTTCTCCTCCTCGCGCGACATCGTGTGCATCGCCTTCTCGCGCGTCCTCCGGAGTGAGTGCGCGATGGGCTTGAGCTTCCTGCGGCGCGTGAAGGTTTCAAACACCTTGTCGGTGGCGTGCTTGAAGCCGTGCATCACGTCCACGGCGAACTTCTCGTATTCAGCAGCAAGCCTCATCAGCTTCGCCTCTTCCTGCGAGTATTCCTCCCTGTCCGTGTGCGCGGTTTTCAGACAGTGCACATAGGAGAAGATATGCCCCAGCCGGGCGTAGAAGTCCTCCGCCAGCAGGATTACCTCTTCCCATTCCTTCGCGTTAGTTGACTTGAGCGGCTCCAGTTCGCTGGCCATCTTCTGCAGTTTCGCGATGTCAGCTTCGAGCTGCTTCTTGAAGTCGAGCATCTCATCCCCATTGAATTCGGGAAAGAAGCTTGTCAGATCCCACGTTACGCCCTGTTTTCCTTCAGCCATTTGAACTCCTTTGGTGGATTACCCGGTGCATGTGTGACTGCGTAGCACTCGTAATGATAGCGTTGCCCCGGCGCGAAATGCCCGGGGCACGTCGCTCCACATTGTATACGCGCGAACGTGCGAGCGCAAGCCTATAGAAAGATGCGGGAATCCCGGAACCGTCCCGCTTGCCAGCATACATCCTTCAGGCAGAGCTTCTGTTATAATGCTTCTGCAAGGTGATTTCATGAATTCAGTTCGATACAGGATTCATCTGAAAAAGGAGCCGGAGGGCGGCTATACCGTGACGGTTCCGTCTCTGCCGGGCTGCGTGACCTACGGCGACACTGTGGAGGAAGCCATTGACATGGCGCGAGAAGCCATCGGGGCGTATATCGAGAGCCTGAAAGCGCACGACGAGGAGATACCGACGGACGAAGACATGCTGGAGTATTCACTTAGTGTAGAAACCCATGCCTAAGCTGCCTTCACTAACTGCCGATAAGGTTATCAAGATTCTAGAGAAGAAGGGCTTCGTATTGGATCGAGTTCGAGGAAGCCATCACGTCTACTACCATCCTAAGACGAAGCGTAGAACTGTCGTGCCGCGCCATAGGAAGGTTCTCCCGCAGGGAACGCTGATGGAAATCCTGAAGCAGGCTGGTATAACCAGAGAAGAATTGAACGACGTGCTGTGAAATGAAGTATAGCCCCAGCGGGAATTGAACCCGCGTTTTCACCTTGAAAGAGTGATGTCCTAGTCCACTAGACGATGGGGCCGCAAGTGAGCCATGCAGGATTCGAACCTGCGACACTCGGATTAAAAGTCCGATGCTCTACCACTGAGCTAATGGCTCGTATCGTAAGGCCACCGGCCAAGCCTACCACAGGTGAAATCCGCCGCGAGACTATAGGCTGCCGGATGAGCACTGTCAAGGTTCACTGGCGGCCGCGCATAACCGCAGCCAGACTAATATTGTATCCCAAATAGCGCTATCTGGTAGAATCTGCTTCGTGGCATACCAGCGAATTCTGCTGAAACTATCCGGCGAAGTGCTGCATGGCCCGGATAAAACGGGCTTCCACCGCGCAACACTGACAACATTCGGGCGCGAGATACTTGAAACTCAACACCTGGGGGCGCAGGTCGCCGTCCTGATTGGCGGGGGCAACCTGTTCCGTGGAGCTTCGCTCACTAACGACGGCTACAGGCGCGCAACGGGCGACCATATCGGAATGCTCGCAACCATAATCAACGGGCTCGCGCTGCAGGATGTCCTGGAATCCCTGGGCGGGGAGACGCGACTCGTCACCTCCGTGAGAATGGACGAGGTTGCGGAGCCCTACATCAGGCGCCGCGCCATCCGCCATCTTGAAAAGGGACGCATTGTCGTGCTTGCCGCCGGCATGGGACGCCCCTACTTCTCAACCGACACCGCTGCGGTGCAACGGGCGCTGGAAATCGGCGCCCAGGTCGTGTTCAAGGGCACGCGAGTGGACGGCGTTTACGACAGGGACCCGGAGGAGCATCCTGACGCAAAGCTCTACGACGCCGTCAGCTTCAACGAGGCCATCGCTAAGGACCTGCGGATTCTCGATCCGACAGCTTTCACGCTCTGCCGGGACAACAACCTGCCGGTCGTCGTGTTCAATATCCTGAAGCCCGGAATGCTCCAGGCTGCCACACGCGGCGAGAATATCGGCACTCTGGTTAATGCCTCTGGCGAGCGCTAGTCGCCTGCCAGATTGAAAACCGGACGCCAGCCGAGTAAAGTGCAACCTGGACATCAAAATGCTCCGGCTTTAAGTACCGGATACCAACCAAAGCCCAAGGAGGCTAAAGGGAAAGTGAGACTCGTAATCACAGCGTTAATGGTGGTGGCGTGCATTGCGCTCGCAGCCTACTTCCACTTCGTAATTCACTTGGAGATTCTCTACAGCCACCTTTTCTACATTCCCGTCGTTCTCAGTGCGCTCTGGTGGGGCCGGCGCGGCATCTATGTCGCGGCTGTGCTGGCGCTTGCGCTGCTGGTCTCGCACTCAATCGGCATAGGGACACCGGGCATTCTCGAAGAAGGCGTGAGGGCCATTATGCTATTGCTGACAGGAACGGTCGTCGCCGAGCTAAGCTGGCGCCTGAGAAAAGCGGATCTCAGGCTGGCCGATGTCGCGCTTTCTGAAAGCGAGGAAAGGTACCGCAACCTTTTTGAGTACTCCGCACTGCCGATGGCCAAGATAACCGATGAAGGAGCGTTCATCCTGGTTAATAAAAAGTTCTCCGAGCTTACCGGATACACCGAGAACGAGCTGGTCGGAGGCATGGCAATCACAGACATCCATTCGGACGAAGTTGCGCTTCAAGTTCTTGAGTATCACAGGGCGCGAAGAGAGGGCAGCGCATCTGAAAGCCACGAAGCTGTCCTCGTCCGGAAAGACGGCGAGCAGCGAACCGTGAAGATCAATACCGGGGTAATCCCCGGGTCTGGCGACGACATTACAATCCTTGAAGACATCACCGAGCGCAAGCAGGCTGAAGATGCACTCCTCGAAAGCGAGCAGAAGTGCCGGACTCTCGTGGAAACGCTCCCCCAGGCGGTTACCATCATTCAGGACGACAGAGTGGTTTTCGCTAATCGCGCGGGCATGGAAATGACCGGATATCAAAGCCTGGCTGAGATCGAGCAAGACAACCTGCTGTCCAGAGTGGTTGAACGGGAGCAAGAACGCCTTGCATCATACATGGAAACCCGCAAGAAGGGCGATTCGGACGTGCCTGACCATTACTACGCTATTCTGCAGCGGGCCAGCGGCGAGGAGTTTCCGGCGGAAATATATGTAAAGCCGCTTGCCTACCAGGAACGACCCGCGCAGTTGATTATCACCTCTGACATAAGCGAACTCAAGCGTGCCGAGGAAGCGCTGCGAAAAAGCGAAAATGAGAAAAACCTGATTCTGGACAGCATCCTAGAACATGTCATCTTCTATGACACCAACTTCACCATCCAGTGGGCCAACAAGGCTGCTGCTGATTCCCTGGGCCTTACCCCGGGCGATTTGACCGGCAAGCACTGCTACATGCTCTGGCACGGGCACGATGAACCATGTGAAGGCTGCCCGGTTCAGAAAGCCCTCAAGACGGGAAAGAGCGGGAGGATCGAAATATCCACTCCGGACGGCAGGGTCTGGGCCATACAAGGCTATCCGGTGAGAGATGAAAAAGACAGCGTTGTTGGCGCGGTTGAGTTCACCATGGAAATCACGGAGCGCAAGCGCGCTGAGGAAGCCCTGAAAGCTACTGAGGAACTTTATCGCACTACCATTAACGCAACCGACGACATAGTGTTCCTGCGCGACCGGACGGGGCGCTGCGTCCATATCAATAAAGCACTTCTCAAGGCTATCGGGATTGAGAAAAGCGAGATTATCGGCAAAACCCTCGCAGAGGTCGGGAAGATCCCGCTTGAGAACGCGCAACTGTATGACGAGATGCACCGAAGAGTGGTCAAGACCGGCCAACCGGTCAGCTTCAACGACACGCTGGTTCTCCGCAATCGAACGATGATGGTTGAAACCCGCATGTGGCCGGTGAAAGACGCTTCAGGAGAAGTGACATACGTGGCGGGATTCGGCAGAGATATATCACAGCACAGGAGAGCACAGAATCGCCTGCGAAAAGAAAGGGACTTCAGCACTAAGCTGATACAGGCAAGCCCGGTGTTCTTTATCGCCATTGACGCTGAAGGCAAGATTGCGATGCTGAATGACGCGATGTTGAATGCTCTTGGCTATACCTCCGAAGAAGTCGCGGGCAAAAACTATCTGGACAAGCTCGTCGCCAAAGCTGACCGCGAGCAAGCCTTAAAGGCATTTCAGTCTGTAAAGAATGACCCTCAACAATTGCCTACAGAGCATCGCATACGCGCGAAGGACGGGCGCGAGCTACTAGTTGAATGGCACGGCGGGCCGGTTTTCGACGAGAAGGGAGAGGTAGAGTTTGTGTTTGGCTATGGCGTGGACGTTACTGACAGGAGACAGGCAGAACAGACTCTGCGAGATACGCAACTGCGACTGGCGACGCTTCTGGAACACATGCCGGATGTTGTGTTCTACGAGACCGGCGGCGGGAGGGAATTTATCTCAGATAACGTCCATGAATACCTGGGTTATCCGGCCGAAGAACTGACGCGGGACCGTGACGCTTTCCCCAAGCTGATTCATCCTGACGACAAGCCCGGAGTGGATGAGAACGTGAGGAAATGGCATGAAAGCGGAGAAGTGGGAGAGCTTTGCCAGCGGTTTCGCGTGAAGCGCGCGGACGGCGAATACGTGTGGCTCGAAGACCGGATGGTGCGGGTCAAGCCTAAAGACGCTCCGCCCTACATGACCGGCATGATGATCGATATCACCAAACAGAAACAGGAGGAAGAGGAGCTTCACCGCATGGCTACCGCAGTGATTCATGCGAACGACGCCATAACCTTCCAGGACCTGGAGGGCACGATTACCGGCTGGAATAAAGCTGCGGAACGCATGTATGGCTACTCCGCCAGTGAAGTCATCGGCAAGAATATGAGCGAGATCCTGCCGGGCAGGACAAAACAGGATGTGGAGCAATTCCTAGCCGGTGAGGCTGGTCCCGAGCCAATCAGGCATATCGAGACCAGAAGAGAGACCAAGAACGGCAGGGTGCTCGACGTGATGGTGACGTTTTCACCTGTGCTGGTCGCCAACAAGGTCATCGGCTTCACCACCATCGAGCGGGATATTACTGAACGCAAGCTTGCTGAGAAAAAACTCCAGGCTTCGGAGGAACGATTCCGGCAAGTTGCTGAGAATGCCCAGGAGTGGATATGGGAAGTGGACGCGAACGGCCTTTACACTTATGCAAGTCCGGTGGTAGAGAAGATTCTGGGATACAAGCCGGAAGACCTTGTCGGAAAGATGCATTTCTACGACCTGTTCTTACCCGACAGACGTGATGAGCTGAAGAAGATGGCTTTCGAGGTCTTCCACAAGAAGCAGGCTTTCCGCGAGTTCGTGAACCTAAACAGCAGCAAGGACGGACACGAAGTCTGGCTCTCCACAAGCGGAGTTCCCCTGCTGGATAAGAAAGGGAACCTTCTTGGATACCGGGGCGCGGACACTGACATCACCGAACCCAAGCGAGCCGAAAACGCCCTCCTTGAATCGGAGGAGAAGTATCGCGCTCTTGTAAACAGCATCCAGGACGGAGTGTTCATCATCCAGGACGAGAAGATTATCTTCATAAACGAAGCTTTTGCCCGAATGATTGGCTACACCACAGGTGAACTTACCGGCATCAAGTTCCAGACACTTGTTGCACCTGAGGATCTTGAAATGGTAGCTGACCGCTACCGAAGAAGGCAGGCAGGGGAAGATGTGCCCGGTGAATACGAGTATAAAATTCTGCACAAGGACGGCACAACCAGAGTATTCGTCAATATGCAGGTTGAACTTGTCCCGTACCGAGGCGCCGTGGCCAGTATGGGAACCCTGAAGAACATCACAGAGCGCAAGCGCGCTGAGAGAGCGCTGCGCGAGAGTGAGGACCGCTATCGCTCGCTGCTGGAGCAGACACAGGTGCCCATCTCGGTAATCCAGGGCTTCGTGCACGTGTATGTGAACCCCGCATACTGCCGCTTGCTGGGATACGAAGATTGTGAGGAGCTGCTTGGCAAGCCGCTGGAAGCCACCATCGCCCCAGCCGACCGCGACATGGTGCGTGAACGCTACCGGAAGCGGCTCGCGGGCATTGACGTGCCATCAGTGTATGAGCTGCGGCACCTGCGCAAGGACGGCGGCATTATCTGGGTTGAAGCATCCGTTCAATTGCGCGATTTCGAAGGACACCCCGCAGTCCAGGCAGCCAGCCGCAAGATCACCAAACGCGAACCAAAAGGAGGGAGCCGGTAACGCACCGTGAGCCATCTGGACGGGCACCCATCACGCCGCCTGGCATCACTCCCTGGATAACGGCTGCCTAACAGCCAGGCATTAGCCTTCTTTCGCCAGCAGGACGTTCACGGCTTTCACAACTATCTTCACCGAATCACCTTCCCTGATGCCCAGATCGTCCAGGGATTCCAGCGTCATAACAGAACTCATAGACTCGCCGGATGGAAGCGAAAGCTTGATATGGCACATCACAGTACCTCTCTGAATCTCCTTCACCGTTCCCTTCAGTTGATTCCTCGCACCATACTTCATCATGTGGAGCCTCCTTAAGACAATACGGATTACCCTACGGAACCGGATATGAAGGATTATACAATGCAGGCGTTTCCACCAATCGGGGAATCTACGCGAAAGCACTTCTCCATCGCGCCGCCGATGATATAATTATGGTCCTGGGCGCTTAGCTCAGTGGTTAGAGCGCATGCTTCACACGCATGAGGTCACAGGTTCGAATCCCGTAGCGCCCATGTTGCGGATACGACAATACCAGTTGGGGTTCGTTGGAGCTGCTCGCTCGCCTGGCTAGCCTTGCTTGTCTTCGAGGATGAATTTGCCGACTTTCATCTGCTCGGATATCGGAATCGGACGCTCGTTGTTGAAGCACGCCAGGCAGAACTCATCGAAGGGAAAGCCCGTAGCTTTGACCACACCTTCCAGCGACAGGTATTGCAAAGTGTCAGCGCCTATCACCTCATTGATCTCTTCAATGCTGCGACCCGCCGCGATAAGCTCCTCATAAGTGCCGAAATCGATTCCGTAGTGGCAGGGAAACTTAATCGGCGGCGACGAAAGGCGCATATGCACCTCAAGCGCGCCCGCCTTCCGCAGCATCTTTATCATCTGGCGGCTGGTATTGCCCCGGACGATGCTGTCGTCCACCAGCACCACCCGCTTGCCCTCGATTACCTCGCGCAGCGGATTTAGCTTCATCCGGACGCCTATCTCGCGCTGAGCCTGCAGCGGCTCAATGAAAGTGCGGCCGACATAGCGGTTCTTTACCAGCGCTTCGTGGTAGGGCAATCCGCTTTCGTCGGCGTAGCCGATACCTGCCGGCAAGCCGGAGTCAGGAACCGGAATGACGATATCCGCGTCGATAGCGCTCTCGCGCGCCAGTTGACGCCCCATCTCCAAGCGCATTGAATAGGTCTCTTTGCCGCGTAACAGGGAGTCGGGTCGGCAGAAGTAGAAGAATTCAAACATGCAGGTATGTATATGGCCTTCAGCGAAGCGCTCGGAGTGCAGGCCGGAGTGGTCTATCCGCAGAATCTCCCCCGGCTCGATATCCCGCACGAACTCTCCGCCGACCAGCGGAAATGCCGCGCTTTCCGACGCTACCACATAACCGCCCTCAAAAGAGCCCAGCGCGAGCGGGCGAACGCCCTCAGGATCCCGTATAGCGTACAGCCCGTCGGTTGTAAGCACCACCAGGGAGTATGCGCCGCGGATATGCTTCACAGTCTCCAGCAGAGCTTCGTTGAAGCGCATCTCGCTAAGGTAGTTCTTGACGAGCAGGCCAAAGGTCTCGGTATCCGAAGTTGTCTCCTGGGAGATTCCCAGGTTTGCCAGGTCTCCCGCAAGCTCCCAGGTGTTCACCAGATTGCCGTTGTGCGAAATGGCGAACGACCGTGCAGGCTCGTCGATGTCCTGGAAGACAAGGGGCTGCGCGTTGGCTTTAGTGCTCCGCCCCGTAGTGCTGTATC
Organism: bacterium; assembly: GCA_021163765.1. Taxonomy (GTDB): domain Bacteria; phylum 4484-113; class 4484-113; order 4484-113; family 4484-113; genus JAGGTK01. The sequence continues at coordinate 21,856 of JAGGTK010000032.1, read as the reverse complement.
GATTGTGGCCGATGGCAGCGTCCCCGCGCATCATTGTCAGGATGTCCTCAGTAAAAACCTGCTGCACCAGGCCCATATCCTTGTAGACCATAATGTGCCGCTCGGTGGAGACCGCTATGCCGCTGCTTTCCTGTCCGCGATGTTGCAACGCAAAGAGAGAGTAGTAGGTGATACGAGATACATCTCTTCCGGGCGCGAAGACGCCGAATACAGCACATTTGTCCCTGGCCTCGAAGCCCATCGCTCGTAGAGTGATTATACACGCTTGGCGGGGCTGCACAAGGTATAATCGTATTGATGAGGTATCTTGACCTCCATTTCTGGATCAACAACCCGTTCGTGCCCTGGGCGCGCATCTGGGCAGGCCTGACACTGGCGGTCTACCTCTACATCATATACTGGACCTACCGAGATGCGGAAAGGCGCTTCAATCAGGGAGTCTGGTTCGGGCTGCTGGCAGCGGTGCTGCCGTTTGCCGGCTGGGTATTCTATCTGCTCTACCGACAGAGCAGCCTAACGACATATGACATGATCGAGCAGCGGGAGAAGCTGTTTGACCGGCATCCTGCTATCGAGTATGAGCTATACCTGGCGTACAAACGACAGGATGCACTGGACGAGATAATACTGCGAATGAAGGCTTTCCTCCTCGGCGAGGGCTTGCCGGAAACGGAGCCTTCCACCACGGATTACCCGGAACAAATAATGCGTTCCCGCGAGAAGGAGCTCGCCCGCCATCGGGAGAAGAAGGTCCGCGAAACCTACGAGCGAACACGTGCACGGGTGCGCACGCGCCTTTCGATCATCGGTCAGTCATTGCAGCGCGGCGTTAGCCCTGGCCGCGCGAAAGTAGCAGACCAGCTTGCGCTGATGGGGAAGCTCACAGAAACCCCGCTGCCCGACCGCCAGCTTGAAGAACTTATTTACGAAGGCAAGCTCAAGGTTGCGAAAATGTACTGCGAAGACCATCTCCAGATTGCAAAGGAGCAAAACGACGAGCGGCGGATATTTAGCTACAAGCATCATCTGCGGCACGTTGAGGAGCTGATTCAGCGAGAGAAGGAAGAACGCAAGGACAAGACCAGCGGCACCATAGACCTTCCGTAACTGGCGCAGCTCATCCTCTCGCGCTAACCTACTACCACCAGCTACCTGCGCTGTTATAATCAGGGTATGCTTGCTGAACGAATCAAGACGAAACTTGCGGAACTCGGCGTTGATATCCCCACACCAACCCCGCCGGTAGGCTCGTATGTGCCGTGGAAGCGTTCGGGCAACACAATCTGGGTATCGGGCATGGTGCCGATGTTCGAAGGCAAAATGCGTTGCGCCGGCCTGGTGGACACGGAGGTCAGCGTGAAAGACGCGCAGGAGTGCGCGAAGCTGTGCGCCGTCAACGCGCTTGCGTGGCTCAATGCCGCAACTAACGGCTTCAAGGGCGTCAGTGGGGTGCTGCGGCTCAACGGCTTCGTCGCATCTGCGCCCGGTTTTACCAGCCAGCCCCAGGTGCTGAACGGGGCGAGCGACTTCCTCGTCGAAGTTTTCGGCGACGCCGGCAAGCATACGCGAAACGCGGTTGGCGCAGCAGTGCTGCCGCTGAACGCTCCAGTAATCGTCGACTTCGTATTTGAGGTGGATTAGCAATTGACACCGCAGGCCGGAACAGTCCAGCGCGTTATCGGCTGGGGAATCGCATTTGTCGCGGCGATGGCTGCGTTTTTCCTCTGGTACGCCACTTATGAGCCATCTTCCCGGCAGGAGGCTTTTAAAGCCCCGCAGGAGATGCGCCCGCTGAGCTTCACCGAGCTCCTGGAGAATCCGGAAATCCGGGACCCCGTTAGCGCTGTGAGCTTCTACCGCAAGGGTGACTTCTCCATACTGCTCTCCTACGACTCGCACAACAGGCTTGAGACCTGCGGTTGCAGCCCGCTCCAGCTTGGCGGCATCGCTCCGCGCGTCGCGCTCATCAAGATATTCCAGGCGAACGGAGGCCATCTTGTATTTGACGCCGGCAGCGTGAGCGACGGGGCGGGTTCCTTTCAGGCACTCAAGTTCCAGACGATGCTCCGCGCGATGCGGGAAGCCCGCTATAACGGCGTGAACCTCGGCGTGACAGATATGGCATATGCGCCGGACGAACTGGCGGGGCTGTTCCGCGAGGCTGAAGTTCCGCTGTTTTCGGCGAACGTGCTGGCAAAGAGTATTGAGAACCCGTTAACGGGCACGGAGGCACTCTACGACTATCCTCCGTATGTAGTGGAGCCGCTTCCTATGATGGAACCACCGGAGAATATGGGCGCTCAGCCAATCGCGCCGCCTGGCGTCATCGCGCTGGCTAATGGGAAGAAAGCAGGCGTGGTATTCCTGCAGTTTACGCAAATGACTAAAGACTTCGAGCGGCACCCGGATTACGTGATTATCAGGCCGGAGGGAGCGTTTGAGCGCGTGAAGCAAGCGACGCAGCCTGAGCCGGAGTTCTGGGTGCTGGTGGCGGAAGGATACGGGCACGACATCGAGAAGTTCGTGCAGGAGCATCCGGAAATCCTCATTGTGCTGACGGGCAACAAGCACATTGAAGAAGAAAAAAACGTCGCCCGGCACCTCGCCAACGGCGGCATCTGGTTTAACACGTTTTTCTACGGGAAGTACCTGGGCCTGGTCAGCATCGACGGCGAGCCGGGCAGTGAGCGCAGGCCGGCGAAATTTGAAGGGGTCAATATGCCCATCCTGTCAACCTATTACCCCGACCCGACTGTATACGATATGATAAAAAAGGACCTGCACTCAAAGTTCGAAGCGGTCTTCCGCCAGCAGAGCTTCGAATTTAAGGCGGCGAACGTCATTCCACCAGAGGACTGCAAGGGCTGCCACGCGCGCCAGTATGAGGTCTTCGTGCGGAGCGGGCATCCGAATTCGCTGAAGACTCTCAGGGATGCTGGGCAGCAGTACAACGTAGACTGCTTATCCTGCCATGTGGTCTACGACTATACCAACGACCTGATGTACCCGCTACAGTGCATCTCCTGCCACCAGGAGCGCACGCCCGTCCATGGCTTCAAGCAGCAGGCGGGCGAGCCTGAGGACTTGCAGCCGACAGCGACCGCCACATACGAATTCTGCGCCCGGTGCCACAACCCGGAGAACTCCACTCGATTCAAAGCGCATCTGAAGGAGTACCTCGACGCGATAAAGCACTGGGATTAGGGGCAGGATGGCCCCTGCTATAATCGCTTGACGGGCATGGGCTATCTGCTGGACACAAAAGAGCTGATGGAGCGCGAAGCCGCGATGCTGGCTCCATACGCCGTCCGTTCTAAAGACTACTCCGGACGCGAGCATCCGGAGCCTGATGCGGCGGCGCGCACTCCCTTCCAGCGCGACTGGCACCGCATCACCCATTCGCAGGGCTTCCGCAAGCTGGAGTTTAAAACCCAGGTATTCGTATACGGCGAAGGCGGCGAGTACGAGGACGTTATCCGCAACCGCCTGACGCATACGCTGGAGGTCTCTCAGATTGCCACAAGCATCGCGCGCTCGCTGGGACTCAACGAAGATCTGGCGAGCGCTATCGCGCTGGCACATGACCTGGGCCACACGCCGTTCGGCCATTCGGGGGAGGAGGAGCTTAAGCGCCTTGTTCCAATCTTCAACCACAACGTCCACTCGCTCCAAATTGTGCGCAAGCTGGAGCGGCGCTACCCCGACTTCCCCGGGCTGAACCTCACGCTCGACACGCTGGAGGGCATCGAGAAACACGAAACCGAATACGACCAGGTCGGCAGCTACGAGTTCAGGAGGGGCGAAATGCCGCCTCTGGAGGCGCAGGTAGTCAGCGTTTCAGATATCACGGCATTCAGGGCGCACGACGTTGAAGACGCACTGATATCCGGCATACTCACAACGAAGGATTTCAGCGATGCCGGGCTTAAGCTGTGGGATGAAGTATTCGCTCCTCTGGAAAGCGTGAGAGACCAGCGCGTGCTGCTGGCGCAACTGGCCAGAGGGCTTATTGACCTGCTCGTTGCCGATGTGCGGGAGGAATCGCAGCGACGCCTAAAGGAAGCGGGTATTGAATCGCTGGCGCAGGTCAGGGAGTACGAAGGCAACCTGGTGGGGTTCTCCGGGAAGCTGGCGCAGCATCTCTCCGCGCTAGGCGAATTCCTGATGGAGCGGTTCTACCGTGACTGGCGCATCGTAAGAATGACCAATAAGGGTAAAATGATTGTGCGGAGGCTCTTTGAGGAATACATCCGGCATCCGGAGATCCTCCCGCCAGAAGTCGCTGAAAGCTACAATAATCAAGGGCCGGATGAAGAAGGCCGCAATCGTGTGCTGGCGGACTACGTAGCGGGTATGACTGACCGGTACGCCACGGCGGAGTACCTGCGCCTGTTCGAAGTGGGCCATCCCGTGTGATCGCGCCAAGAGGAAGAATATGAAACGCGACTTAATCACCGTCACCGACCTCACAGACGATGAGCTGCAAAACATCTTCCAGCGCGCCCAGGGTTTTGAGAGAACGAGCGCCCAAGAACGCCTGTCACTGCGCGGGAAGCTTGTAGGAAAGCACTGCTTGCTGCTCTTCTACGAGCCTTCAACGCGCACCCGGCTGTCGTTTGAGGTTGCTGCCAAGACCTTCGGGATGGATGTCTGCGTCGCCACCGCTGAAAGCTCGTCTGTGGCCAAGGGAGAGTCGATTGAGGACACCGCACAGACCTGCGGAGCACTGGGCTTCGACCTGGCGGTTATGCGGCATCCCGACGACGGAGCGGTCGCTGAATTCGCTGAGCACTTCCCGACACCTGTAATCAACGGCGGCAGTGGCAAGTCCGCCCACCCCACCCAGGCCCTGCTGGATGCATACGCCCTGTGGAAGCGCGACTTACTCAGAGAAGGGCTGCGCATCGCGATATGCGGCGATATCCTGCATTCGCGCGTAGCCCGCAGCAATGTGCGCCTGCTTAACCGTTTTGGCATCACTCCGATGCTGGTTGCGCCTAAAGAGCTAATGCCCGATGGTTTCACACTGGAGGCAGGCACTTCAGACACTGAAAGCCTACAAGCAGAGACCCAGCACAACCTTGATGACATACTGGGCGAAGTTGACGCGATTATGATGCTGCGGACGCAGACGGAACGCCATGGGGGAGTTGTGCTAATCAGGCCGAAGGACTTCATCGCGGGATACCAGCTCAACGCGCAGCGCCTGGAGAAGCTGCGTGCTGACGCCGTCATTATGCATCCCGGACCGGTCGTGCGCGGCTCGGAGATGACCGACGACGTCATGCAGGACAAACGCACCATCATCGTAGAGCAGGTAGCGGGAGGCGTCTTCGTGAGAATGGCGCTAGTAGACCTGCTCGTGCAGCAGACGTAGATGCCGTCACCTGCACAAAACAGCGAGAAGGAACACCGCTACAGGCTGTGGTACCTCAAGGACGACGTGCTGCGCTTTGTCGGCCACATCGATACGGTTAAACTGGTCGAGCGGGCGTTGCGCGCCGCCGAACTGCCACTTGTACACACAAGGGGCTTCTCCAAGAAGCCCAAGTTCGTTACGTCCCCCCCGTTGCCGCTGGGCTACACAAGCCGTATGGAACTTCTGGACTTCGCGCTGACGGAGCCGCGCGAACCGGAAGAAGTACTCAAGAACATCTCGGAGTTTTCACAGCCACGCGAACTCTTTCACAAACTGAGACGCCTGACCGAGGGTGAGCCCAAGCTCAACAACGTGCTGCACTCGATGCTGGTTGAGCTCGCCTTTACTGATGAGGAAAGGAAGGAATTCTTGACCGCTGACGAGTTTGATGAATTCCTCCAGGCGCTGGGAAACGAAAAGAACGACCTCACGCATGGGATGCTGGGATGGGGGGTCGCCAGCAACAGGCTGAAGCTAAACACCAGCGTCCGCGCTGATTCTATGCCGCTTTCGCAGTTCACCAAGGTGATGGCCGAGTACTTCCATGCGAAGTTTGTGGGCGGAGAGAGGGTTATGCTGCTCCGGAAAGACGGCGGGCTCGCGTTCTGACAGCTTGAACGGGCTTTACAGCAACACCTTCCGCGGATGAAGCGGCAGGTTATCGCCTATGGGCTGCGAGACTTCTACGATTGCCGCAATCTCACCGTCGGGCCCCGTCACGAAAAGCCTTGTGCCGCGCTTGTGAACTTCGCCCTCAAGGAAATGCGCTTTCACCACAACGGGCATACCGCGTGCAAGCTGGGCGATGCTGGGCGCGTCCAGCGCAACCGTGCGCTCCGGCTCGGCGATAATGCTCATCGGTTGAATGGCATCTTGCTCCTGCCCTTTGGCTGCCAGATCTTCCATCTCTTCAAGCGTATGCGCGTCCTCCACGCGGAACGGCCCGACCTGCTCCCGCACCAGCGAAAAAACGCAGCCCTGCGTTCCCAGAAGCTCGCCGAGGTCCCGCGCCAGGCTGCGCACATAGAAGCCGCCCCGGCACACAATTCGCACCGTCAGCAGCTTTAGCGGCGGGAGCCCTGCCGGCTCTGTTGAGAGTGCAGGGCGGGATTCTAGTAACTCTTCTGCTAATGGCCCGTCCGAATATGAAACGAACTCGATATCCTCAACGGTGACGCGCTTGAGCTTGTGCGGGACCTCCTGGCCGGCAAGCGCCATGCGATAAAACTCCTTGCCGTCCACTTTGGTCGTGGAGAATTTCGGCGGGCGCTGGGAGATCTCGCCAATGAACTGCTTCAGCGCAAGCTGAACCTCTTTTTCGGTGACGCCGCCGGTTTCGCCGGTGGAGACGATCTCACCGATTATGTCATCCGTCGTGGTGGCGAAACCCAGCAGGAGAGTCGTGAGATACTCCTTGCGGAAGTCGGCGAAGTAGCTGAACAGCTTGGTTGCGCGGTTCACGCCGATGGGCAGAACGCCCGTTGCAGGCTTGTCCAGCACACCGGAATGACCCAGCTTGCGGATGCCCAGTATGCGCCGGAGCTGGGTGATAACCTGAAACGACGTCAGGCCAACCGGCTTGTTCATATTGATGAAGCCGCTCATCTTCCCGCCTGGATTGTTGCTGGCCATAGTGAGGGCAGTGGATTGTAGCCTGTCGGTATCAGGATAGCAAGTCAGTAATGCCGCGCGAATAGCCTACTCGGCCGGTTCGCTTTCCCCGGCGGGGGGCTGGCGGCGGCGGGCGATAATGGCGGTGATTATGGCAATGAGGAGGCCAAGCGTGAGCAGAGCGCTGAAAGCGTGACCGGTAGGCTCAGCGTCCTGCACCAGGAAGCGCGCGCGGCCGATGAAGAGCGAGACACGCGCCATAACCGTCGAGCCGAAGCTCGCGCCGAAAGCGACCATCAGCACCCAGATGCCTATCTTCGCTGCGCCTCCGATGACGCCCTTATGCTCGTAGCTGAAGAAGAAGTAGACGAGCACCGTAACCACGCAGACGAAGAGGATGACCGCATTGATGAGGGCTGGTATATACTCAGATGCGGGCGCGCCCAGATAAGGCTGCATATTGACCCAGGGGAAGCTCGCATAGAGCTGCGCCAGCAGATAGCTGTTAAGCACCGGCCCGATGACAAACCCCGCGCCCCATCCGACCACGAAAGCCAGCGCCCAGCGGCTCATCCACTCGATGGCCGGGACCATGCGCGTAAGCATTATCAAGCCGAGAACACCCGGCACCAGGAACCAGTAGTCGGGACTCCACGGTTTAGCAGGGTCGAGATTAATAAACACGCGGCCGATGAAGTCCGGCAGGACAATCGTTGCCCATACGAGCCATACGATATACGCATTCGAGACACCCACGTACAGATGCTCGGCAAAGCGGAAGAAAGGATTGTCCCGGTAAAGGAACGAGAGAATCATCAGGGTCAGGCCCGCCGCAATCCAGGTGCCGATGAAGGTGGCCATCAGGCACGACCTCCCTCTTCGGCCCGCTTCAGCGATAGTGCCCTGAAGAAGATAATGTTGCCGATGATGATGAAAAGCACCAGAAGCGCGTGCACTATCGACTGGCTGTTCATACCGGCCGACGCAGCGCCCTTCTTCCCCACGAGTTCCTCGTATTCCGCAGCGGCTTTCAGCCCACCCATCAGGCCGTTAATCTGCCCTGACTGGTAAAAGGAGAAATAGTCGGCGAAGGACACCGCGGTGCAGCCCGCGCCCATGGGATAGCCCCCAGGCGCCGACCCATAAGCCACCCACGGCCTGACAGTCTCGCCTGCCGCGAGATCCACCATGTACTTAATATTCCCCTGGAGTTTCGGCGTCCGCTGCAAAATAGGCATATCCGCCGTGGGTCTGCCGTTTGCATCGCTCCGGTACATCTCCTTGATATCACTGTTGATCTGGGAGATTACTGCCGGAAGATTGGGCTTGAAACCCAGCATAACATAGTCCTCGCCATCGACCTTGCCCATTTCCCCACCGATATCAGTCAGCGCCTTCACGCCAAGGCCTGTGCCCGCGGGACCGAAGAGGTTGATGCCTATGACGTAGAGGTTCTTGTTGAAAGCGTGGCGGAGAACGGCCAGCAGCATCGGGTATAGCTCTGGCTCGCTCGACGGGTCGAAGTCCACTGCAACCACGATAGTGTCGCCGGGCTGCAAGCCGTCAATGGTGTTGAAGACGCCCAGAACCTCCCGTGTCGGCAGATTCGGCCAGACATCGAACGGGAAGATAAGCGGCAGGAACACCGCGAATGCAATCAGTGTATACAGAAGGTAGCGTTCCCAGGAGCGAACCACTAGTCGCCACCTCCCATATAGGTTTTCTCGACGCCGAAGATTATGCGCACGCTCGTGGCGATAATGCCCAGAGCCACGCCCAAGACAATCCCGCGAAATCCCGCTGCATTAGGAATATTGAGCAGCCAGCTCGTCATCGTCTCCAGACGCAAGCTGCTCCAGAAACCGGCATCAGGCAGCCACGAGGTCATAGATGTCCCCAGCGGGACACGTCCCAGCATCACGATGACGGCAGCCACAAGCAAGACAGTCGCCTCCAGGGTCTTAGCACGGAAGCTGCGATAGGCGGCGCTAGCAATGAAGAAGGCGAGGATGGAGAACATCGTGGCCTGCATCGGCACCAGTATCCAGAAGAACATCCAGTAGAATGCACCCTGGGGATTCTCCAAGCCGCCCCAGGGGTAGTAGGCTGCCGAGCCCTCCGGCGGCGCTGACCACCAGGGAATCCAGGCAATCATCATCGCCACGAAACCGAGGATGAGTACCCAGGAATAGCCGTAGCCGGGCCGCCTTTTGCGTATCTTCGTGATGTGCTGGCCCAGGATCGAGTTAATGCCGAGCAGCATCGCGAAAGCGCCGATTATCGTGACGAATATCTTTAGCCGGTCGCCAATTCCCTGCATCGGTGCTGCGGGGATGTAGAATATGACCAGCGTGAACATCCCCAGCACAAATGCGATCACTACCGGCAATTGTCTGCGTAAGAACATCATACCTAGATGTGCTCGTTAAACAGTTGCATGAAGTATTCCATCTTCTCGCCCAGCCAGCCAAGAGCGTTGCCGCCATCGTTCAACGCGGCTATCAGGAGTGCCACAGAAAACACCAGGCCCAGCAGCAGCACAACGATAATGACGGCTTTGGCCATATCGCTGGCCTTGACGCTGCCGAGAAGCTTTGGCTCGCGTGAGATGTATGCGCTGGCGGCGTAAAGCTCCTCGCCAATCAGAACATAATCGCAGGACGTGATAAAGAACGGTATCTGCACGTTAGAATCGGTGCCTGCAATCTGGATAGCGCCGGTGGACTGCCCAACTTCGCCCAGCAGGAGGCTTTCAGCGTAATAGAAGCCGAAGAAGAAGTTGGCCGCCGGGCGCTCGCGCACCATCATCCCGTTGACCGCTGCCACATAGCTGAACTGGTCGTTCGTGATGAAGAAGACATTGTCGGAGTTGTAGGCGTCGGGACGCCCCGCTTCGTAGTAAGCTTCGCGCACCGTTTCCTGGCAAACGCTCATCACGATGGGATCGAAGCAAGGCACCTTTATCTGGCTTTCGTAGTTGGCGACGTGCTTCGCAACGTGGCCCAGCAGGTTCGTCGCAGCGATGGTGGAGACAGTCGTCATCGGGTCGAGGCCGCATAGATAGAAGATTGGGCGCCCCATCTCGGTTGCGCGGCCGATGGCCTCGTCCACCGCATCCAGCCCCGCAATACGGCGAATGTAAAACTTGCGCCGCCGCGCCGTCTCAATGAAGAATAGAATCACCACCATGAATACGGTGGCCATCAGCAGGTTATTGAACTTCGACCAGTCGAACCATTGTGTGACCGGCTCGGCATGCAACACGGGATCGAACAGCCGCACCGCGCTATCTGTCGTGACGCCCAGCTTGAAATAGAGCTGGCCCCAGTCGTACTTGGCCTGGCGCTCGTGAGTTCCTGCGGCCACAGCGTCAAACGCAGTTAAGTCGATGATTATAAACTGGTAATCCCTGTAAGCCCGCCGGTACCGAAAGTACTGGAGGTTGTCGGCCATGATGCTCTCATCAAGGCCGATGGGCCTGAAGTCGAATGGCAACGGCTTGTATGGGCCGGCAGCGCCATCCGAGAAGTATACCGTGTAGCGGACATCCTCCGGCATGCTTGGCGAGCGCCGCCATGTAATCAGGATGGATGTGCCGTCATCGTTGGGGAGGTCTCTCGCCTTAATCTCCGTTGGGGGCTCGAATTCCAGCAGGACGCGCGGTGTTACTGGAGGAGGTTCCCTGCCCGGCGCGGAAACCGCAACTTCGCCGGTCTGCGCAATACAAACCACGGGAGCCAGTGCCAGCGCGACAGTGAATAGCGCCACACACAGATAACTCCTGAGGTTTTCTCCGAACAAGTTTCCTCCCGGCATGAAGTTGGCTGATTATACGCCGTGCGCGCAAGTGCGTCAACGATTACCGCTAGCGAATAAGCTCTTTAAACTTCCGGAGTTACGACTACCGTTACTTTGAGCGAGCCTTTCTTCAGCGCCTTCTTGTCGTCGGACACAGTAACAGCCAGCGCGGTGTCGTAGTGCGACGAAGTGCACCAGCCCTCCACCACGTTGCAGTAAAACACATCCACCATTGCGGGTATTGCCAGCTTGCCAGTGGCGCACTTAGAATCGAGCTTCACCGGCACCTTTGCGGCAACCGTCGTCTGGTCGTGGCCGCTCTCAGCCGCTTCAGCCTTCAGCTCCTCACGCGTCCAGGAGTACTCCAGCGGCTTAATCGTCAGGGGCAGCTTCTCAATCTTCTTCTTGTCAAAGCTCACCGCCGCCAGCGGCTCGTCGCCAAGATGAAAGCCCGGCGGCACGACGAAGAAAAACTCAAAGGTCACGTCAGCACCGGGCTTGAAAAGAACCTTCTCTTTCTTTGCCGGTTCCGTATCCCCGTTGGCGGAGGCGAAAGCCATCGCCACAACGGTGATAACCAGCAGCAACAACAGCGCTGCCGCGAAGATTTTTTTAACGAGACCCCTGTGCGTCTGGTTGTTAGCCATCACTGCTCCCTGTTTCATACTAAAGGGCAGGCAGTGTTCCCCTGCTGATTCCCGGCAGCCAGCTAATCAGCTTCGCCGAAACCGCCTTGCCGACATTATTCAATCGCGGGGCCCACTGCCAGCCAAAGGTTATGATAGGCCTCCGCGTCCGCGAAGTACGCGAATACCCCCTCCTCGTAGCTGAAGGGGTCAACCGAGTGCAGAACCGGCACCTTTTGCTCGTCATAGAAGGAGCTAACATCCCAGTCTGACCCTAATCCCGCCAAATAGGCCAAGCCGTACGTAGACCATACGCCCTCGGACACGCTTTCATTGAGATAGCTGATGAAAGGCCCGTATTCGGTTCGCCATTGCGACATCGTCATCGAGGCATTAGCGTGACTAGAAAACTCCTCCAGGACGTAATCGCCCGCCAGCCCGCTCCAGTGCAGCATATAGCCCGAGCCCGTGCCTTCCAGATCGGCCAGAGTAACGCAGTACCTCATATCCTCGTCCAGCGTCAGGGTCACTCCGGCGTTCATTCCACCGGTGCCGGAGAAGCCTTGACGCAGCCCGCTCCTCTCCTCCCAGATGGTTAGTTCGTTATCCGGGCTGTCCAGGTATGCTGCCACCACGACGTCGCCATCGTGCCGCACTGCCATGTCGTATTGGGTTATGGCGGAAGCGCATGACATCGCCAGGGCCTGGCTGTGCGAAGCCATACCGTTGTTGGACTCTATAAGCCACAGCCGCCACGGGCTGCCCGCTTCCGGCGCGACGATGTTGATGTCCAGAGCAGTACTCGGACCCAGCGCGATCCTGGGCGCCGTAGTTATCGCGCCTGACGTGAATACAGACTGCGGGGTGCCAAACTCACCGAATCCACCGCTTACATACATAACATCGTTGCCCTTGAGGTATGCGATATGGAAATCCTCATACGCGTCGATAGCCATCGCCGCGTGCCCCAGGGTTCCGCTCGCTGCGGAGTCTATGAGGTCGTATTCCCATCCGCCGAATGGCGAAGGCGGCGAAGCGTCGCCTTCAGTATTGAAGGGGCGGGCCATCCATAGCGTCCGCTCGCCGGTTACCGGGTCAATGTCGCCGAAAATTACGTGGGGAACACCGTTAGAGTCGCATACCACAGCCCGGTTGGACAGGTCGTATCCCGGGGTGGCAAACCCATCCGCTATATCTAACCACATAGGATTATCGATCCAGGCAATCAAGGCGGCATCGCGCATGTCGGGGTCGTAAACCGACATCACCAACAAGTCGTTGTTTAAATCCAGCACAGCACCGCCCCGCCCAACGTGCTCTATCCTGCGACCATCCGGGATGGGTTCTGTGAACAAATCCCATTCGCCAACATCCGGGTCGAAGTAAGCCCCAAAGAGCCCATCCTGGCCCTCATTGCCGATGGCATACAGACCATCAGTATTTTCATCTATATATAGGCCCAGCACCGCACCGTAATGGTCGCCCCCGCTGGTCACCTCTTCAGTGGACCACCCTTCGCCGGAATACGACCAGTTCACCGCACTGGAGGTAGACCACAGAATGAACGGCTCTGTGGACGACTGATTCCAGCGCATCACGGTCTCGGTGATAGGGTCGCCTGAGGAACCGGCTGCTTCGGTATACCAGGTGTCCAGGTCATCGCTGTACACGAAGTGAACCTCCCAGTTCGGCGTGTAATCCGGGCTGTAAAGCCCGAACGAGATGCCCACGTAGTAGTAGCTGCTGAATGCGCTCGGAGCGTGCGTCGGAGGCGGGGCTGCAACCAGCTCAACCATGTCAATAGAGCAGTAGTAACCCGCCTGCTCGCTATACGCACTGTCTGCCGTGTAAACAACGTCCGTCGTCCAGCCGCTAGCACCGTCAAGCATGTAACCGCACATTACCTCATCGAGCTCGTTGCTCCAGACAAGCAACCGGTCAATCCCGCCCTGCCCGTCATCCAGCACCATCATATCCAGATACGCGCCCGGATTGTCCATAGAACCTTCGCTGTAAACAAGCTCGTCTGTTACATCGCCGCTATTCCAGGTTCCATAACGCACCTGTCCGTTCCACCCGTAAATCTGATATGCGAAGTGAACCACGCCGCTGGAGTCGAGAGCAACTCGCGGGAAGCGAATCTCTTTGTAGGTGGAAACGAGTTTATCTATCGCCAAACCACCATCATCACTATAAGCCAGGTACAGAACTGAAGGTCCTCCGGTCTCGTTGGACTGCGTAAAAACGATATAGCCTTCGCCTTCGGGGCCAATCGCCACATCAGAATACTCGCCCATTACGCGCCCGGCGATAATGCCGTCGTCAAAACCCGTTACGGTTCCCGGCAATGTATGATAAAGGTAATAGTTGCTTGTCTCGGTTGACATTCCATCGTCAACCTCGACATACACCTCACCCGTGCGCGAAGCGCCAACCGGGATTGTCAGATTCAGGACTGTGTCAGAGAAGTACTCAAGGTCCGAACCGAGAACCTCGACGCCGTTGAACCACACAACTACACTGTCGGGATTGTCCCCGAAATTTACACCGATAATCTCCACGCCGGTGCCTTCTTCGAATACTCCAGGTACGCCGTATCCGGGCAATATCTTCAGGATAGTTGGCGTATTGCTTGGAAGAATATCGCACCAGTAATGGTTCGTGAGTTCGCTGCCCACAAGGAGTTCGAGTTTGGCCAAGCCCGGCGGCGTGTCAACAGGCAGAGTCGCCACCACATGATCATCCGACCAAGAGCTGAACAGGCCGCTATACGCCTTATCGTTTACTACGAGCTTGTTCATTCCGTCAGGCGGACCGAAGTTCGCTCCGTAGAAGTTTATCTCTCCACCTGCTATTGCGGGGTCTGGAGAAACCGAAAGTATGTACGGCGAAGTGCACTCGAAATCACCATCGGTCTCCTGCGGCGTGTTACCGGACACGATCGTTATCGCCCCGATTGTGGCGCCAAGCGGTACATAAACCTCGATCCTGGCATCCCCCCACGAGAGTATCTCTGCCTGGATGTCGTCTACATATAGCGCGCTGGGGCCCTTATCATTTCGGACACCGGTGAAGTACACGGCATCCGTCCGATCGTTATATTCGCCGAAGTGCTCGCCTGTTATCGTGACACGGGACCCCACGGGACCCCTCAGAGGAGAGAAGCCTCCAATGGAAAACGCGGATATCGTAATGCTCCTCTGAACGGAAAGCGCGCTTTCGTCCATGTTAAGGTCAACCGCCGAAACGCGGTAGTAATACGTGACCCCCACCTTGGCTTTAAAAAGGTCGTCGAAGAGAATGGCTGGCACGCCTTCGTCCGGCTGGGGAATAAGAGCGCCCTCGTTGACGCGAAGCGCCGGGTCAGGCTCAGTAATCACCTCAGTATCGCGATACAGATAGTAGCCGGCGATATCCTCTTCATTCAGCCGCCACCAGTAGACCTTTACTCCTGTTGGCGCGCCCGACGCGTCCTTCAGCATTGCCAAATCAGGACCGCCGGCAGGAGGCATAAGCGTTTCCGGCCCGCTGGCAGCCTCAGGAGAAACCACACCCGGCGCACCGGCTCTCCTGCCACCACACGCTAGAACCGACCCGAGCAGCGCCATAACAGCCAGCACTGCCACGGCTCTCCATAACCCTCTGTCCCATCCGCATTGTCCGATCATATTTCCCTCGTCCTTGCCAGCTTATAGCACAATAGCACCACGCTGACGTAATAGATCCGGTAGCTGCTCACGGAGCCGGTCCCAGCATCACAGAGAGGTACCGGCACTCCGCCACATCGGCGTAATATGCAAATATTCCAGCACTCTTACTGAACGCATCAACCGAATGCCGTAGCGGCACGTTCTCGCCATCGAAGCTCCACACATGGTACTCTTGGAATCCGCGTCCATCGTCCCAGTAGAGCCAGCCTTCCGTTATGGGAGCTGAGCCGAAATAATCTTCATTGGTATAGCTGATAAACGGGCCGTATTCGGTTCGCCATTGCGACATTGTCGTCGAGCCGTCGGCACCGGCAGTGAACTGGTCAAGCACGTAATCAGAGGCCTGACCGTCCCAGTGCAACAGGCGCCCTGTCCCGTTGCTCAATTGGGTAGCAGTGATGCAGTAATGCATGTCCTCATCGAGCGTCAGCGTAACTCCTGCGTTCATTCCAGCCATTGAGGTGAAGTAACTTGCGCTCCAGTCGGTTTGCTCCCAGACCACGACTCCGTTGCCCCAAGGTCCGGTTTCGTAAAAGGCCGCTACAGCATAACCGTCATGGCGCATAGCCAAGTCATACTGCGTGATAGCCGACGTTGACGCGATGGCAGTATCGTGCTCGGACCAGGTGGCCATCCCGTCATCCGACTGAAGGAGATACAACCACCACCAGCCACCGAACGGCTGAATCGGAACGAGGATATTCACGTCCAGGGGTGAGTTAACGCCCAGCGCGATTTGCGGAGCGGTCGTAATCGGACCCGCTGTAAATACGGCTTTAGGCGTGCTGAAGCTGCCAAACGTACCGGTCGCGTACATCACATCGTTGCCTTTGAGGTATGCAACGTGGTACGCGTCGTTGGAGTCAATGGCCATAGTGACGTGACCCAGCGTGCCGCTCGGCGCGCTGTCAATAAGGTCGAACTCCCAGCCCTTGTAATTAGGGGGAGCGAAAGGCCCGGGACCGGGGGACGCGAGACGTGCCATCCATAGCGTCCGCTCGCCGGTTACCGGGTCGATATCGCCAAATACGATATGGGGCACGGCGTTCGAATCGCACACAATCGCCCGGTTGGATAAGTCGTAACCCGGGGTGGCGAAGCCGTCCGCGATGTCCTCCCAGTGCCAGTTCTCACTGCTATTAAAAGTCAGCAGCGCAATATCCCGCATATCGGGGTCATACACCGACATCGCAAGTCCTTGTGAACTAACCGCAGCACCGCCCCGACCGACATGTGCTACCCTGCGACCATCCGGAATAGGCTCGCTGCTAAAGCTATCCCACTCATTACTTAACGGATCGTAAAACGCGTAGAAACACCCATCTTCGCCTTCGTTGCCGTAGGCGTATTGCATATCGTCTACTTCGTCGATATACAAACCCAGCGCAGCTCCGTAATGGTCGCCCCCGCTGGTCACCTCTTCAGTGGTCCACCCTTCGCCGGAATACGACCAGTTCACCGCGCTGGAGGTAGACCACAGAATGAACGGCTCTGTGGACGACTGATTCCAGCGCATCACGGTCTCGGTGATAGGGTCGCCTGAGGAACCGGCTGCTTCGGTATACCAGGTGTCCAGGTCATCGCTGTACACGAAGTGAACCTCCCAGTTCGGCGTGTAATCCGGGCTGTAAAGCCCGAACGAGATGCCCACGTAGTAGTAGCTGCTGAATGCGCTCGGAGCGTGCGTCGGAGGCGGGGCTGCAACCAGCTCAACCATGTCAATAGAGCAGTAGTAACCCGCCTGCTCGCTATACGCACTGTCTGCCGTGTAAACAACGTCCGTCGTCCAGCCGCTAGCACCGTCAAGCATGTAACCGCACATTACCTCATCGAGCTCGTTGCTCCAGACAAGCAACCGGTCAATCCCGCCCTGCCCGTCATCCAGCACCATCATATCCAGATACGCGCCGGGATTGTCCATAGAACCTTCGCTGTAAACAAGCTCGTCTGTTACATCGCCATTATCCCAGGTGCCATAACGCACTTCTCCCCCTATGGGGAGATACCATTGATAGGCGAAATGGACCACACCGCTCGTATCCACAGTAACCCGCGGATAGCGGTACTCGCCATTCATATACTTGCTGGCCAGTTCCTCTACCACCCATTCTCCCGCGTCTTGATGCGCCAGGTACAGGTACACACCGCTGGAGTTGTGGGTCTTTTCTCCGAAAACAACGTACGGCTGGCCGCTTGCATCGTAGGCTACGTCAGAATACATACCCACGTTCGCACCCGCTACGACACCAAGGTCGAAACCAGGCGGCCAGACGCCCGGCAGTGTGTGGTAGAGATAGTGGTTGCTTTCCACAGGCCCGTAGTCATCCACTATCACGTGAACCTCGCCCGTCCGCGACGCTCCTTCGGGGATAGTCAATTCAATCGAAGTGTCCGAGAAGTAGTCAAGGTCTCCACCCGTCAGCATCACACCGTTGAACCACACAGTCACGTTGTTGATGTCGCTGCCGAAGTTGCTTCCCTGTATCTCTACCGCAGTGCCGAATTCGCCCGCCTCACCGAAGCCTGGCGTGATTTTGTCGATGGTAGGCTGGTTCCCGGCAATGATGGCGCAGTAATAAGGATTTGTGATGTCGGTTCCTACGAGAAGCTCAAGCTTGGACAGCTTCCCCTCCAGGCTGCCGGGCAGAGTTGCCACCACGTGGTCAACCGACCAGGAAGTGAACACACCCCCGTAAGCCGCATCGTCCACAAGAAGCTTGTTTATCGCATCCGGCGGCCCGAAGTTCGCGCCGTAGAAGTTTATCTCTTCGCCTGCCGTCGCGGGGTCCGGTGAAACAGAGAGTATGTAGGGAGAAGTGCATTCGAAGTCACCGTTGGTTTGCTGCGGTGAACCGCCAGATACAACGGTAATCGGGCCAATGGTTGCGCCGAGGGGAACCGAGGCCCGTACCCGGTCGTTCTCCCACGAGACGATGTTCGCTTCGATATCGTCCACGAAAAGGGAGCTTGGGCCCTTGTCGTTCCTCACTCCGGTAAAGTACACTGCGTCCGTTTGATCGTTGTAATCACCGAAATACTCGCCCAGTATCGTGACAGTACGCCCCACCTTTCCCCTGAGAGGCGAGAAGCTATCTATGATTAAGGGCGATATCGTAACGCTCCTTTGCGTTGAGAGTATGCTCTCATCCCAGCCATAATCCACCGCAGTCAGGCGGTAGTAATAGGTTTCACCAATCTGTGCCGCAAAAATATCGTCGAACAGGATTGCCTGCTCGGCTTCGTCCGGCTGGTGGATAATCGCTCCGCCGTTGACACGCAGGGATTGGTCTGGCTCCGTGATAGGCTCGGTGTCGCGGTAAAGGTAATAACCTATCACATCCTCTTCGTTTACCCGCCACCAGTAAACCCTCACGCCTGTTGGCGCGCCCGCCGCGTCTTTCAGCACCATCAGGTCAGGCTGACCGGTTGGCGCGACAGGGACCCCTGTCCCTCCGTTACCGTCATCCGGCAGTATCCCTGGCGCCCGGGAGTTCTTCCCACCGCACGAGAAAAGCAGCGCAAACAGCGACGCAAGCGCAAGCAAAATTGCGAGTCTCGGTATTAAGGTTTTGCAGGTTGCCACAATACACATCCCCTTGCAAAGACCATTTCAAGAGCCACCGCAGAGCTGAAGGAAGAACTCCCTCCCTTCAGCAACCGGCGACACCGCATTTCCCATCCAGGGCTGGCGGCACCACCCATCCCGCGGGACTCCAAATAGGTTCAATTACAATTGCTCCAGACCGTAAAGGTTTGGTGCGTTCGGGCGCACAACGAACGGGACACCGTTGCTCAATGCTCCATGATGGAATACGCGTATGTCACCGTCGTTTCCCTTTTCAGGCACAACCACCAGTATCTGGTTTTCCACCCAACTGATAACTCCCATGGGAATTGCCCCCAGGAACGCTACGGAGCCGGGCACGTATCCACCGAAGTTATCGCCGTTGATCAGAACAACGTCCCCCCGCGCGCCTGATACAGGGTCAACGCTCGTAACCACCGGCGGATCGTCAATCAGGAAGTTGCCCACATCAAAGCGCCATCCGTTGCTCGTCATCCCATCATGCATCACAACGATATCGCCCGATTCAGCGAACTGCGGAATCTCGGCCTCAATAGTATCCTCCTGCCACGAGTGGATAATCAGATGCTGGAACCCGATTGAAACTCTGTCACCTGCAAGCTGCGTCGGCCCGAAGTTCATGCCCAGTATTGTGACAACCGTTCCAACCGGTCCCCTGCTCGGCGACATCAGAGTGATCGCCGGAGGCTGCTTTTCCTGGCCTGGCTCGACCACGTTAAAGAACGTCCGGTCACTCTCGTACGATGTTCCCTGATCGACCCGCGTAACGAACACATCCCCGTCCACTGCGCCATCCGGCACCACCACGTCTATGTACGTATCGTGCCACTCGAGGACTTCGCCCTGAATCCCCGGCGCAAATGTGACAGTCTCTCCCTCGGACTGAATGAAACCGAAATCAACGCCGTAGACCGTAACAGTCTCGCCCAGCGCCGCCTGGGGCGGGAATATGGAATAGATGATAGGAATCGGCCCCTCAACGACAACAATGTTCATCACCAGCGAGTACACGTAGCGAGGAGAACCATCGAACATCTCAAACGCCTCTACCCGCGCCGGATACGTGCCAGCCAGATCGTAATGGTGCACGAATAAAGGTTCCCCCGCCAGGTCCACGGTTACCCTTTCGCCGTCGCCGTAATCCAGAACGACGGTCGCGTCCGGGCTCAGACCTTCCGCCGATACCGCAAACGTGACGCTCATCGGCGCGTAGCCGAAGTTGGGATCCGCGCTCAGATAAACGTGGCGCAAATCGGCTACGAAGTCACTCGAAACCTGATCCAGAACGGCGTCAGTCACCCTCACTGAGCCGGAGTAAATCCCCGCTTCTGGGAACTCATAAACCGGGTCACGCTCGTCCGTTGTGTATCCATTCGAGAATTCCCATTCCCAGGTCAGCGGCGGCACACCGCCCTCCAGCACAGGAATGAAGTGCCGTTCCAGCGGCGCGGAAGCCTCAGTGGGAAAGACGAAGACGCTGACAGATTCGAGGGGCAGATACTCGCTCGTTGCCTCTATAATGGTGGAGAAGCCTGGCGACACCGCCCCGGTAGCGTCTTCCCCGTGCACGGATACCTCGTATTCCCCGATCTCGTAAAACGTGTGAGTAACATTAGAACCGATAATAGAGCCGCTGCCGTCATCGAAATCCCAGATGTATTCTATTGGCTCTGAACCCCCGAAGGAAAACACGCGGAAATTCACCGTAAGCGGTATCGGTCCGTCTCCCACGTCGGCGAATCCGTAACATAAGAACGCGTCAGACGGCCGTGCGATTAGCGTGTTCTCAGCAACGATGAAGAATCCGAAAACGTGGGTGTCAAAGGAAACGCTCCCGTCTTCCCTGATGTATCCGTCGTCAATAGGAACACAGCGCCTTGAAGCGCCTACCCGGAACAGGAACAGACGTGTCCCCTCGGGCAATTCCTCTTCCGGTACCAGCCGGATTCGCGCTGGAAGGTCGAACACGGCGTCTTCCGGACGTATCACGAACGCCTCTACTGCGCGGAAATCGTCCGGCAAATCGCTTGGCGCGCGGCCGCCAGACAGCGCCTCTTCAAGAGTCAGCCTCTCGTAGGACACATCAGCCGGGTCAATGCCCGCGCCCGGAGGCAGCGTGACACTGAAATTGATCTCAGGAAGCACAACACGCTGCACGCCGGGAGCAGTGAGCTGCTTTCCTCCCCCGCAGCTGCTGAGCAGTATGATAGCCGTAAGAATAAACAGGCTGGCAATAATTCTTGGGTAAATCCCTCTCATAATGTCCGTCTCCTCGCGCAACTCACGCGAATAGATATGACCACCCCGCGCTGGCGCACACCCGCGCCAGCCCAGATTATTATACCTTATGCGCGGCATTACTACGCACCTTTATCTCTTGCACCCGCACGCCCGAACCGTAACGAGTGCAGCGCGGAAAGCTATCCGCAAGCGCGCTTGCGCTACTTGAAGAACGCCAGATACCACTGCATAAGCCGCTCGGCGAAGAAAAGCGAGACTACCGAGGCGACTGCCAGATACGGGCCGAATGGAATCGGAATCCGCGCTTTTAGCTTCCGGCGCAACAGCAGGTATCCGGCAAAGCACACAGCGACTGCACCCCCTATCAGGAACGAGAGCATCGTCGCCACCAGCAATTGCTGCCAGCCGAACAGCGCGCCTATGCCGACAGCGAGCTTTACATCCCCCATACCGAAACCGCCTATCGCCAGGGCGAAGACGAAAAAGAAGGCTGAAAGAACGAACATGCCGATCAGGCTGCTGACCCATCCCAGGCTGAAGCCGGGATACGCCACCAGAACACTGAGCCAGCCCACGGCGAACAGGGCGATGCTGAGCTGGTCCGGGATTATCTGGTGCTCGAAATCTATTACCAGAACCAGGAAGAAAACACTTACTACCGCTATCGCCAACGCGTCGTGAATCGGATTGACCATCTCTGCGGGCACATGGGTATAGCCCCACAGGCTTCCCAGCAGCGGCACGCCGGCGAATATCAGTCCCCCTGCAAGCTCCACCAGCGGATAGCGAACGCTGATAGGGGCACCGCAGAATCTGCACTTCGCTCTCAGAATGACGTAAGACAGAAGCGGGACATTGTCATACC
>JAGGTK010000037.1 GCA_021163765.1 bacterium | reverse complement strand
GATGAGAATAATGGCCAGGCCTGAACTTAGTATCAGTAATCTCTTCAAATCGCACGCCCAGATTACAGGTCAAGGCACATATTCACTCTTATTGTATCCCGGCATACGCTGGATGCATAGAGCCGGTTTCGCACATAAATCAAGGTACCAGTTAGCCTCCGCCGGGCTCGTGCGAGTATGTTTCAGGCAGCACCATTATGAGGGAGGCTGCAATATGGCCGTCGCGGTATTCCTGTGCAACTGCCACGGCATCTTTGCCAACGAGATCCCGTTCGAGCGGAAGCTCTGTGCCATCCTCGGCAACCAGGCTTGTGCCTTCGTTGAGCGCAAGCTCGACAGAAGTCATGTCCTCGTAGCTATAGAGAGTGATGATGTTGCCGACCACGCTGAGGATTGCGCCGAAGACCACGCGTTCCGCCGTCGGTGGGCCGACGTTAGCACCTTTAGCATCAGGAAACCGTATCCCGGGAGGCATGGGGCTGTAGCCACAGGAATGGAGAATGTTAACAAGAGACAAGAGCGACATAAGCAATAGTGGACATCGGCGTGCGCTGCACGCGGTTTTCAAATCAGCCATCCTTACCATCCCGTTAGCGCCTCCTCAAAGTCCATAAGCCCGGCTATGGGATACCGAGCCATGCTGTCGTCGCGCGTGTCCACGATGCGGTTCCCGGTCTCAAGACCGGTTCCCGCTTGATTCTACCCACAATCTCCGGGCTTTGCAGCGACCGAGCGCTCTAGTACGGCCAGGGCGGGAGCCAGTCCAGACTGAGACTGATATTCGCATTGACGTATTCGCCGTTCGCTGTAGCAAGAACAACAGTTGCTGTCGTTCCGTTAGGCCCATTCCATTCGTAATCGAAGTAGTAAGAAAATGTACCGTAACGCGAACCTTCCACGCCCTCCAGCTCGTAGACTTGAACCGTGGTCGCAACCGCCTCGCCATCTCCGTCCGGGTCGAAGGTCGCATTCTCTACGGGCAGTGCCACTCTCGGTATGCTAAGACGGATTCTGATGGTTGTTGGTAGTTCAGCAGTCTGGCCAGGCGCTAAGTATACTTTATCTACAAGCGGCTTTGACGGTATTAAAAGGTGACGGCCTGTGTCAATCTCCCAGCCTGGCATAGGCGGCCCACCGCAGGCATGGAGCATCGTCAGCGCAGCAGTAGCCAAGAGCAGGGCTATATAGGAAGCTACTCCATTCATTGCCTACCACCCCTCGATTGCCGCGTCGTAGTCAACCAGACCGGCCACATAGCCGCGAGCCTTGCTGTCGTCGCGTGAATCTACGATCCGGTTCCACACTGACCTGTAGTTGCGGTAAGGCTTGCGACCATAAAGGCATGCTGCCAAGGCTGCAACTTCAGGAGTTGCCGCAGATGTGCCATTGAAGTGTCGATACCACTGGTCATTGTGTTGCCATGGGAAGTAGGCGGTTGATAGCGTTCTTCCCACGTATATGGTATCCCATCCTTGAGGGATCGGGTTGTAATAGCGCTCGATGAAGTCGCATATCCCAGAAACCGGGTATGTGGCGTAGCCGTCGTTTCTGTAGTTTGAACCCCACCGAGCAGGAGAGTAGTAATGGTGCCAAGTAGTCCCGAATCGGTTAGTGAAAAGCCCCGATACGCCAAGAACATTATCGAATGCAGCAGGATAGCTTCGTACGGCACTGTAATCGTTTCCTGCAGCAGCTACATATAACCGATCGTTGCGGTTCAGGTCGCGGTTGATGTTCTTCTTCATGTTGTAGCGGTCAGACGGATACATCCACCAGTACCACGGACGCTCACCGCCGAAGCTCATATTCACTACTCGGAACTTGCCATACCATTGGTTATGAGCGAACTGGAACCGCAAGGCTCTCACAGCTTTCACACAAGAGGATGGGTCATATCTATCTTCGTAGTACTTGCCATTCCAGACCCATCTAACCTTCAGTCGTATCGGCATGACAGCATTGCCTGGAGCTAGGCTAGCTACCCCGCGCATGTCATTAGTAGTTGCTGTCAGCATGCCGGCAACCTGCGTTCCATGTGTAGCCAAGGTCCCTCGATTGGGATCCCAGGAATTGGGTCCACCATACCAGTATCCGACTCGGTAGCTCCTGTGATAAGTGTTCACTCCAACCCAGGTTATCTTCCCCCAGCCAGGCCACGGGCCCTGAGTAATCCAAAACTCCGGGTGATAACGCCAGATACCATCGTCTATCACTACATTGTACTGGTCGGAATACCACACACCGTTTGACGGGCCCGGACGAACATACGGGCTCTCATCCACTCCCAGAACATT
The DNA here is from genome assembly GCA_021163765.1 of bacterium. GTDB lineage: Bacteria > 4484-113 > 4484-113 > 4484-113 > 4484-113 > JAGGTK01. Next base: position 60,712 of record JAGGTK010000037.1, on the reverse strand, counting down.
GACATATGAGTTCTGCCTGTGAGGGTAGCCATATTTGCCACCAGAGACATCATCATAATAGTAGTAGTAATCATTCGGGTCAGTTACGAGCAGATAAGCCGCTTTATCAGCAGCGAAGAAAGCAGGCCATGTCGAAGCGACAAGCTCGTGCGATGAAAAGAAGCTGTAGGCATCGTCGAAGGTCGGGAATTCGTTTTGGTCGTACTCGAAATGAAACCAGGCGAGAGCATTGCCCTCCTCGCCTTCATCAGGTGGCTCGAACCAGGACATAATCACGTGCAGGTTATGGTCAAGGATGAACTGCTCAACATCGTTCTGTGTGGCGCTGTCGAAGAAGTAGGCGATAATTTCTCCCTGGAAGATGTCTCGCGTTCCATTGTCCGGGTCAACCCATTGGATGATTGGTGGTTCAACCTCGTTTTCCGGGTCGGGAATTCCCTGCGAAATGTCCTCATTGGTGACGAGGATCGTACCGTCCTCAAGCTGATAGGTAGCAGTAAACGGGTCGCTGCTAGAGAGCCGTTTCACGGTGGTGGTTCCACCACCGCCACCGGGGTCAGGCACCGCAAACTGCCACAAGACAGGGCCCCACGGCCCGATCGAATTAGGAAGCCCGTCGTCCAATGGACTCTGTGGTTCAAGAGGCCCAGCATCCTCGCCGGGCTCAGGCCAATCCCTTCCACCAATGGGTCCCCACCACCACCCCCGCCACCAGAGCCTGGTCCTGCCAGTCCTACTTCCTTGCCAACCGGTTGTGCCGCGTCTATGCCCGCAAGCGATGGGATATCTGGTGGACTATGACCGCCGCCTCCGCAGGCGGCCAGTATGATGAGAATAATGGCCAGGCCTGAACTTAGTATCAGTAATCTCTTCAAATCGCACCCCCAGATTACAGGTCAATGCACTTATTCACTCTTATTGTATCCCGGCATACGCTGGATGCATAGAACCGGTTTCGCACATAAATCAAGGTACCACTTAGCGCCCTCCGGGCCCGTGCGAGTATGTTTCAGGCAGCACCATTATAAGGGAGGCTGAAATGTGGCCGTCACGGTATTCCTGCGCGACCGCCACCGCGTCTTTGCCGACGAGGTGCCGCGTTAGCGGGAGCTCTTCCCCGGTTTCGGCAATCAGGATTGTGCCTTCGTTGAGCGCAATCTCGATAGAGACCGTATCTTCAAAACTGTAGATTGTGATGACATTGCCGACCACGCTGAGAATCGAGCCGAAGACCACGCGTTCCTCGGTCGGCGGGCCGACAACGCCGGCGAGATAATCCTCCGTCTCGTCACCCAGGCCGTTGGCGTTCTCGTCCGCGAATTGCAGGTCGTCAGGGGAAAACTCACCGTCCAGGTCTGAATCCAGCCAGACCCTGCCGAGAGATCTCAGTATTGCCAGGCTTTGTTGCCGGTCGCCGTCCGGCCCCTGATAGCCGTAGTTGAATGATATTGGCGTGGTGCTGAAGATATCCGGCGGCTGCCCCAATTGCTCGTAGTGCAGTGGCTCTAAGGGTGAGATATCAAGCTGAATGCTAGTGATCCTTGCAGCCATAATCCTTACGGGCAGCTTGCATTCAATGGGATCGAAACCGTAGCCGTCTCCGTCCACGTCTTCCGCCACGACAAACTGCACGCTGAGAGTTGCGCTTGTAGTAGGCGGCAGGTCGGGGAACAGGAAATTCCCCTGTGCGTCAGGGAGTGTGACAGAATCTATGTCATCCTCGGGGTCCACGACGCGCAGCGGCACATCGACGAGCCCCTGCTCCGGAGGAATCGGTTCGAGCGATTGCGGGTCAATCAGAGTGTATCCGGTTATGGAGACGGTGCCAGACAGCGCACCCAGGGTTGAGCTGGGCCAGGCTTGCAGGCCGCTTGCCTGGTCGGACAGGTAGCTGCTGAGCTGCTCCTCCGGACTGGATTCTTCCTGTGGCGGCTCTGCACCATCGTCGGGAGGTGGAGGCAGGCGTTGGTCTTCGGCCTGCAAAAGCTCCCCGGGGTACCGGCCCGGTCCTCCTCCACCACAGGCAATCAGGGCGGTTGCGAGCAGGAACAGCGCACTCAGTGCGATAAGGCTGTGGAGTGGGTTTCGACGCCGCGAGTGTTCACTCATTTCCCGCCGGCCCCCTTCCATTCTCTGATGGCCGTGCCCATCCGCCGGACACCTTCTCTGATTTGCGCCTTTGTCAGCATGCTGAACGCGATGCGAATATAGTGGCTGTCCTGCTTGCCGGCAAAAAACATCCTGGACGGCGCATAGTCAACTCCATATTTTACCGTATGCTCCAGCATTTCAGCGCTCATAATCCCCCGCGGCATCTCGACCCAGAAGGAGAATCCGCCGACCGGCACCTCCCAGCGAAACTCAGGCGGGAAGTACTCGCGCATGGCGGCATCCGTGAGCCGCTTCCGCTCACTGTATATTCTAGCCATTTTCCTGACGTGCAAATCCATGTAGCCTTTCTTGATGAACTCAAGGAGCAGCGTCTGCAGGAAGAAGCTGTCGCTGCGCTCGGTTGCGCGCTTGAGCTTTACCAACGGCACGGCCATCGGGCCGGGCGTGCAGATGAAGCCTATGCGGAAGCCGGGCAGGAAGCTCTTGCTGAAGCTGCCCACCAGAAAGACGTGGCCGCCATCGTCCATCGCCTTGAGCGACGGCATCGCGCGCCCCTCGGTTTTGAGGAACATCGCCCAGGCGTCCTCGATAATGGGAATATTGTGCTTCCGGGCGAGGCGCAGCAGGGCTTCGCGCTTTTCCAGGCTCATAACCGTAGCGGTCGGATTGTGCAGCGTCGGGACGGTTACGATAAGGCCGATATTCTTGCGCTTGATAGACCGTGACAGGTATTCAATGTCCATCCCGTCGCGTTCCATTGGAACCGGCACGTAGGGCATTCGCCGGGCAATGAGCGCGTTGAGGATACTGGCGTAAGTGGGGTTCTCGACGGCGACGGCCGTGCCGGGACGGTGAAGCAGCGTGAGGAGCATGTTGAGCCCGACCTGGAAGCCGGCGCAAACCACGATTTCGTTGGTGCCGGGGCTCATATCGATCAGCTCGCGCGAAAGCTCAAGCTCCAGATGCTCCACCAGGGGCTGATATCCCTGCGGATGGCCGCGGTCAAAGAAGAATTCCTCCGGATACCACAGCAGATTGCTGGAGACCTTCTTGATGCGGCCGAAGGGGAACTGTCTGGGATCGGGCAGCGCCCTGGCGAAAGAGATGTACGGTTCCGGCCCCTTCCATTTTTCATAGTAGCGCGGCAGGGCGAAGCTCTCGCCGCTGAACTGGTAATCGCTCCAGTCCATCTCCACGACGCGATGAGCGTGCGGGGTGGGGCGCATCTGCTCCGGCGGGGACAGGTCGGCGCGGCCGGGGGGACTGTCCGAGACGCAGGTGCGGCTCCCCGGCTTTGCATCAATCCAGTGTTCGGCAGCCAGCTCAAGGTAGGCCTGCAGGATGGTGTTTCTCGCAAGCCCGAGCTCCTGCGCCAGTTGCCGGCTGCTGGGCACGGCTTCTCCGGGCTTAAGGGCGCCGGACGTGATGAGCGCGATTATCTGCTCCTTTATCTGGAGGTAAACCGGTGTAGAGCTGGTTCTGTCGATGAGCAGCTTCACGCACCTACATTATATCCCCGGCAGCCCTCAAACTGGTATGCCACTTCCAGCATACTTTCGCTATACCAGTTGTGGGGGCGAGTCCGTGGAGTGCTGCGCGTTTGCGTCGCGGAACGCGCTATTTTGTGCATAGCTCGAAAGAAGAAAATGGCACCGGATGGGCCTGCGTAAACTACCTACTCAATCGGCCATTTGGGGATGGTCAGGTCGATTAGCTTCATTAACCGGATAATCTCGATTACGGTGGTGACTATCTACCAATGCGCAGCCTCGTCTTTAAGCATGCCATACAGCGGATGGAGGTCGCGCGGGTCAATCTTTTCTCCACTCAGTATTTCAAGGAGCCGCGAGTCAAGTTCCCAGCGCCAGCCTTTGCCCTCCGCAGCATCGGCGAACTGGTCCGCTAGAACCGGGAATTGCTTCGTGCTTAGCTCGTCGAAAAGCGCGACGAGTGCAGCTCTCTGAGATTCAGTAAGCTTAGAAAAGTTCAGCGTTGGAAGGGCTTCAAGAGATGCTTTCTTTGTGGCCGCCCATCCGCCTTCTGTCACCTGCAACTCGGCAAACTGGAGAAGCAGTCCGGGGGTAGAGTTGAGCCAGAGTGCCGATACCTTCTCTATGTCCTCCGAGTCCATTATGCTGTCTTTCGCGAGGAGAGTCCACCAGACATTTGAGAGCACAGGATGGTTGCACAAAAGGCTTACTAGAGGTGTAGTGTCAAGACGGATGCGCTCAGTGATAACAAGCCGACTCGCTGTCTTTACAAGGGCGCGTATATCGACTCCGGGCTTCTGCGAAAGCTTGGAGTTGGGCGCCATCGTTAGCGAGTTCATCTTGGCTTCTCTGCCCCAGAGCGCGTCGTAGGCTCCGGTATCATCGATGTTGAACGCGCTGTGGATTTGCCTTCTGTCCGGCCCCACTTCAAAGAGCTTGCCAACCGCTTTTAGCGGAACTCGAACTGCAAGGCCGGTATCCAATGCAAACTCGCCCGTTGTGCGGAGCCGGTACGCGATTCGCGTTAGCTCCGGCATAGCGAAAGCGCAAAGGCGGCCCCAGTTGTCCACGTTATCGGTGAGCAGGCTTGGGCTCAGAGTGTAGACCCGTCCCATCCGTGTGTTGCCGACCTTCATCTGCCCGTCGGCGGCTGTGGGATTCAGCAGAATGTCGAAGCTGTCTGACGATTGGCCGTTTTGATTCTGCTTCTGTAAAACCGTAGCTACAGCTCTTGATTCAAAGACCGTTTTCGGTTTTCGGTCAAAGATAGCCACAACGGTACGCCCCGGCTTCTCGCCATCCCTTAGCTTTCTGGCAACGAACATACACTCGCTGAGGTCGGTGTTTTCGCTGAAGTTGTAGCTTCCCGGCTCGGTGCTGAGCATGATGTATTCCAGATGGAAGCCTCCTCCGTGCCAGGTGGTAAGCTGAGTTGTCCTCACGAGGAGTTCTCGGATTCGTTTCCAAGACACGCCGGACAGAAGGTTCCTCGGAAGCACGAACGCGATGCGGCCAGCACGCTTAACGAACCTATCGGCTATAGCGACAAAGACCGCTCCAAGCCCCGCCTGGCCGATGCCGCTCAGGTTGGCTTGCTTGAGTATATCGGACAGCCTTTCTTTCATCTGTTCGCGGCGCTTCTTGCCGGTCACGCTGCCGAACATCAGATTGTCACCGCAGGAGCGGGCAAAAGGAGGGTTCATTATCAGTAGATCGTAGCCCTGCGGAGGTAGGTCTAGATCCACCTGGGCTTTGCCCTTGACAGCATATTGCAGCGCTGTTGTACGCGCCCGAACAGAATCCTTAACCAGGAACTCGACTGAGCCGGTGGCTTCCTTCCTATCTCCGAATGGAAGAACGTATATATGGCCTTTGTTAAACAGGGAATCCGGATTGTGCATCGCGAGCGTCAGGGTCGCAATGTGCGCTGCGTAGAGCATCACGTCAAAGCCTGAGATTACCTTGTCGAGAAGTATCGTATGTAAAGCATCGCGGTCGGGTTCTTTGCTCCCGCGATACACAGCATCTGTGTAAAGCCTATCGAGTTCACGATAGGCAGCTGACAGGAGGGTTCCTGAACCGCAGGCGAAGTCGGATACGTGAAGCTTTCGAATCTCCTCTAGGTCTGAGAGGTCATTGTTGGACCAATCAGCACCGGGTGTCGCGATGGCAACCTTCGCCAGCAGCCATGCTGACGTCACCGCCGTGTAGTAAGTCGCTAAGTGTTTTGCCAATTCCTTGAAAAGCAGCTTATGATAAACCCTGCCCATCAGGTCGTGCTTTAACAGAACGCGCTGCGTGGCGATGTAGAAGGCCGTTTCAGTTACTTTCTCTACCGCCTTGTCCGCTTCAGGTGGTAATAGGTCAAGTATGCCTACTGCGATCTCGAAGACGGCTGCGTAGTTTATGTCTAACGCGTTCTCGAATGCTTTACGTAGCGCAGCGACATGGGAGCCGTGTTTCTTCTTCAGACTCTCAACGCTTTTGAGAGGCTTCCGGCTGCTGAGCACGTCGTAGAAGATTGTGGCATCCATCAAAACCAGGAATGCCATTTTGAGAGTGCGGATGCGTTCCTGCTGGTTTTTTGGCTTGGGAAGTTCGAGAGATGGCGCAAGGTCTTCAGCTAGTCTCTTTACACCTTTCGGCATCGCGCCCAGTATGAAGCTTGACGCTGCATCTAGAGTATTTCGTATCCTATCTATGGCTTCTGAGAGCACATCGGCGGATGCTGCTTCGTGCACAGCGTCTCGGACTACTCCCGCCAGGCCGTCAAGGTCTTGCGTCACCCAGTCTTGAAGTAACCTGGGCTCAGGTACATCCGGCCCCCAAACCGCGATATCGTATTCCGCCTGCGTTAGTAGAACCTGCAGCTTGGGAATGGTAAAGAGGTCGTTATTGGCTTGAGGCAGACGATATACGACACCTAAAGAAATGTCGCACAGGTCTTCTGTTACCCGTTTTTTGCACTGGGTCTCCAGTTCCTTGCGTGCGGTCTTCTTCTCTATCTTGCCTTCGAGTATGATGCGGAAGCCCTGATGATTCAGCATCACATCGGGCCGTCGAGGTTCACCGTCTCCCTTCGTTATTAGCTCCGCGCCAGCAATCAAGTTGCGCTGTGAAAGGAGCTCCGCTAGGGTTACGTTTATCGAAGCTTCGCTAAAGCCGTAAAGAGTATCCTCCGACATTGATTCCTTTCAGACTATAATGGCACCGTAAACAACTGTCAAGCCATTCCCTTGCAGTTTACGGTGATTATCGCATCCCCTCCTACAATGATACACCATGCGGCGGTTGCGGGGCCGCTTATCTTGGGTTCAGCCGCCTATCCAGGCGGATGACCTTAAATATCGCCGGCTGGATAGCCGGCGCTACCCGGGGGATGCAGGCACGGTCACGCCAAAGCGTGATGCCCCTACCAGAATGACGCAGGGTCGGTGGGGAATCGCTATGCTATAATCAGCGGCCGCATTGATTTCACACTGGCCTGCGCCGGGAATACAAGGAGGGGTTATGGATTTCGAACTTAACGAAGAGCAACTGATGGTGCGCGACACAATCCGCAAGTTCGCGGAGGCGGAACTGGCGCCCCTGGCTGCGGAACTTGACAAGACGCGAGAGTTCCCGTGGGATACGGTGCGCAAGCTGGGCGATCTGGGATTCCTGGGCGCGCCTGTGCCGGAGGAATACGGCGGCGGCGGGATGGACTCCATTTCCTACCTGATTATCGGGATGGAAATCGCGCGCTGCGACGCTGCTCATGCGACAATCCTCGGTGCGCACTGCTCGCTGGCGGTGCTTTCCATCCTGCAGTACGGCACTGAGGAGCAAAAGAAGAAGTACCTCCCGAAGATGTGCAGCGGCGAGTGGATGGGCGCGTTTTCGCTCACCGAGCCGGACGCCGGTTCGGACGCCTCGAATCTTCAGACTGTAGCGGTGAAAGACGGCGAGTATTACGTAATCAACGGGCACAAGCAGTGGTGCACCAACGGCGCGGAAGCCTCGGTCATCATTCTTTTCGCCAATACCAATCCCGAAGCCGGCCTGCGCGGTATCACGCCCTTCATCATCGAGAAGGATATGGAGGGCTTCAGCGTCGGCCATATCGAAGACACGATGGGCATCCGGGGCAGCCACCAGACCGAGCTGCACTTCGAGAATTGCCGGGTGCACGAGAGCCAGATACTGGGCGGCGAGAGCAGCATCGGCAGGGGCTTTAAAATCGCGATGGTCATTCTCGACAACGGCAGAATCGGCATGGCCGGCGCCAGTATCGGCATCGCGCAGGCGGCGCTGGAAGCCGCGGTCAAGTACGCCAACCAGCGGGAGCAGTTCGGCCAGAAGATTGCCAGGTTCCAGGCCATCCAGTGGATGATTGCCGATATGGCCACCGAGCTGGAGGCGGCAAGGCAGCTCGCGTACTACGCCTCGTGGCTGAAAGGCGCGGGCAAGAAGGTGACCGCCGAGGCCGCAATGGCAAAAATGTTCGCCTCCGAAGTCGCGGGGCGGGTCACCGACCTGGCGCTGCAAATCCACGGCGGCTACGGCTACAGCAGGGAATACCCGCTGGAGCGGCTAGTTCGTGATGCGCGCATCAAGCGCATCTACGAGGGCACCAACGAGATCCAGCGGCTGGTGGTCTCGCGCGAAATCCTGCGCCGGTATAGTTAGGATCTCGCGCTGTGCAGGGCCCGACAATTACTTCTCGCTATCCAGTGCGTGAGGGCTAGTCGAACGCGACCGGCGGGAAGTTCTTGACCTTGACGAGTTCGCCTTCTTCCAGGCCTTCCAGCACTTCGTAGTTCTCGTAGTCAGTTGCGCCAAGCGTAATTTCGCGCTGCTCCGGCACGCCTTTTTCGTTGCGCACGAAGACGACGTATTCGTTCGTTTCCTCTCCGGGGCGGATTGCGGCGAACGGCACAAGCAGCAGATCCTCCATCTCCGTCGTGGTGATGGTGATAGAAGCGGTCATATTCGCCAGCAGGCTGCGGTCTTCGTTTTCCACCTCGACGATGACGGTGAAGGTGGTAAGGCCGCCCGGCGACTGCGTTCCCTGCGGGAAGACGTTGACCACCTTGCCGTCGTAGATGCGGTTGGGATAGGCATCGACTTCCAGCTCCGCGCTCTGGCCGATGGCGACCGTGCCGATGTCAACCTCGTCGATGCTGCCGCGCACCTGCACCTGCGATAGGTCTGCGACGGTGCAAAGCGTCGTGCCTTCGGTGAAACCCTGGTTGCTGCTAACGACAGTGTCGCCCTCCTCCACGTACTTTGCAAGCACCGTGCCAGAGATGGGCGATTTGATCGTCGCGTCGCCAAGCGCCTTCTGGGCCTGGGCGAGGTAGACCCTGGCATCCTGCCAGGCCAGGCGCGCGGTTTCGATGTCGCGCTCGTAGCCGCCGTCTTTCAGCAGCTTGAGCGTAAGCTCGGCCTGGTCGAGTTGCACCTTGAGGGTTTCCACGTTCTTCTCGGCATCTTCTATTTCCTGGTCGGAAGCGAAGTCACGCTCGTGGAGGGCTTTGATGCGAATGAGGCGTTCTTGCGCGTTCTTGAGATTGAGATTGAGTTCCTCGACTCTCGCTTCGGCGGCTTTCAGCTCCTGCGGAAGGGCGCTGTTTTTCGCCTCCTCGTAGCGCAGGCGCGCCTGCTTCTCGGCTATCGCCGCACGCTGGACGGTCAGACGCTGGTCCTCCTGGTCGAGCATGGCAATGACCTGTCCCGGGGCCAGGTCGTCGCCCTCTTCCACGAAGAGCTCCTCAATCTGGCCGCTGGCCTCGGATTTGATGCGAACTTCCGTGCGCGGCTCAACGATACCGGTGCCTTCGACGACGATGGTGAGCGTGCCGCGCTCCACCTTCTCGTAGTCCTTGGGAATCTTCTCTTCAGCATCGTCTTCGCCGCCAGTCCCCTTTTGCTGATTGAGCATCAGCAAAGAGACTCCGCCGATGATGACGACTATGACGAATATCAGTAAAATCAGGCGCTTCAGCATCGTTGAGTCCCCATAGCTAGGTTAGCTTGGACGCGCGCCACCCGTTGAACGCAGCGTTTGCGAATTTCAATATCAGGAAGATAACCACAAAAGCGGCGGCGCTCGTTGTTGTAGCGTTCATCGAACGTCGGGCGCCGACCCAGAGAAGCCAGAGGTTCCATATGGTAAACAGCGAGACAACTGAGAGCAACCCGGCGACAATCAGGCTGTCAAGCGGGAACAGGGCCACAAGAGAAGTGTAGTGCATTACAGGACCAAGGTGCTGCTGGGCTTCCTGTATGTTTGAGATCTCGGGGCGGACAACCGCCAGAACGACAGCGTTCAGCAGCCCCGCCAGTGTCAAGGGGAAATACGCCCACATGGATACGCTGAGAGCTTTGCCGAAGGCTGCATTGCCCGTAAGAACGAGTACGACGAGCCACAGCAGCAGCGCTATAAGCAGGACGTACGAAGCGGTTGCGATAGGTGCAGCTACAACCGCGCCGATAGACATACCGGATATCATAGCGTCAGTAACCGGCGCTCCGCTGGCCTGTATCTGGAGGGCTATCACTTCGCGCATAGGCGGCATCATTAGCAGCGCGGCTACAAGCGCCACTACGATAGCGACAATCAGCGGCAGCCAGAAGTCGTTGCGCTTGGCGACGTAGTCAAAAACGACTTTCGGTTCCACGAAGATTGCTATCAGGCGCTCGCCGAAGGACGGCAGCTTGGTCTTCTCAGCCTCCGGTTCGGATGGCTGTTGAACGCTTTCAGGTGTCATGTCCTCTTCCACTTTCCCCTCCCGGTGGCCGGGTATGGCGGTCCGGCCAGAGAATATGATTCACTCCACCGCAATTATGTTCCCGAACCCGGGGACCTCTTCGCGCAGCGCCGCCTCGACACCCATTTTCAGGGTGTACGTTGCACCCGGGCATCCCGCGCAAGCCCCTTTTAAACGGACTTTAAGGTCGCGCCCTTCAAAAGCCACGATATCTATATCGCCTCCGTGAGACTGCAGGTAGACGCGAATCTTCTCGATGACTTCACTTACCTTGCCCTCGAAATCCTCCTGGGCTTTGCCATCGTTATTCGCGGATGCGCTCATGGAACCTTCAGCCATAGTAAAACACCTCAAGTGGATATTTGCCCGGCAGGGCGGGCTTGCGCGCCATTATAGCAGAACAGTTGCCGATAGTAAGCCTACGCGATGAGCTTCCGCCGGACGAGAATCACCTTGCCAAGGACCTCGACTTCTTCTGGATACTTTAAAAGGGATGGTTTATATGCGCTGTTTGCCGGCTGGAGCAGAAGGCTGTCTTCGTCTTCGAAGTACACAATCTTTACGGTGGTCTCGCGCCCGCCTATCTGGACAACAGCGATGTCCCCGTCCACGACCTTTGTGTTCGGCGAGACGATAATCACGTCGCCTTCAAGGATGCCGGCCTCCATCATCGAGTCGCCCTTGACCACAAGAGCGAACGACTTCGGGTCGAATGCGAGCTCTTCTTCCGTGAGGACCAGCTTCTCAACATCGTCGTACGCCTCTACAACGTTGGCCTCGTCGAAATAGCCCGCCGGCACAGTGTCAAAGACGGGGACGGCGCGCCGCTTAAGGCGCTCCCGCATCGGGGCTTGCGCGCGGAATTCGCCAGGCAGCATAAGGCGGCCAAGCGCCGACTTTATATCGTGGATGTCCTTGACGATGTTTGTGTCGCCCACAACCGCGCGCTTCTCGCGGAACTCGGCTGAAAGCAGCCCGCTGGCCACAACGAGCTCATCGTAAGGATAGTTGAGTGCATCGGACATCTTGCGCATCACCTTCGTTGAAGGGCGGCGCTCGCCGTTCTCGATTCGGGAGAGATAGCTGTTGTTCACCCCGATTACCTCTGCCAAATCGAACTGCGTCATTCCCGCGCTGATCCTCAGATCGCGCACGAGCCTGCCAATCTCCTTGTAGGGCTTGCCCTCAACAGGAGGCTTTTTTTTCTTTTGACTCTTTCGAGTTTTCTTTACCATAGTTCACCACAATCAGTATTATTTATATTATCGGTCCCGGCAATCTGCCAGAATCGTATATATTGTAGCAGAATTTGAATGCCTTGGGGTCTGCTAAAATAGATTTTTATGAATCTGGATATTCTACGGGAACCGCTTGTAAGGATACCGACCCCGGAGCAGGTGTATCTGGAGTATCCGCTGGCGGGATTCGGGCGGCGCGCACTCGCGGCCCTGGTAGACCATGCCATTATCGGCGCAGGCGAGTTTATACTGATGTTCTTGCTTATGTTCCTGGCGTTCGCCATCGGCGCGTTTTCCGCCAGCTATGAGGCGAGCATGATGGAAGGATGGTTCACCGCCTTCATTGTGGCCCTGTTTGCCGTCATAGTCCTTGCTCCGCTTTTCTACTTCATCGTGTTTGAATATTACTGGAAAGGCCAGACTCCGGGGAAGAAGGTGGCGAACATCCAGGTAATGCGGGTGAGCGGCCTGGCGCTTGACCGCACTTCAGCCGTGCTGCGCAACCTCTTCCGGATAGTGGACTGGCTTCCAAGCTCCTACTTTATTGGCATCTGGTCGATGATGCTCAACGGCGAGCAGCGGAGACTGGGCGATCTGGCCGCCGGGACAATCATCATCGCGCTGCCGCGCAAGCACGGCAAGCGCGAGATTGGCGCGGGCACACGGTCGCTTGGGGCGGCCGGGATTGGCCCGGCTCTCTTCAACCGCAGCAGGGACGAGGAACTGATGTGGCTGGTTAACGCTTATCTTCGCAGGCGTCAGCGCATTGAGCCCCAGGCCCGCGAGAGAATCGTTCGGGGGCTGGCTGAAAAGGCAGGGCTTGATTCCAAAGCTGAGTTTGCCGTGCTGGAACAGCAGCTTTACCAGCGTATTACGAATCGGTGAAGGGGTAGGGCAGCAGGCTTGCGAAGGATAACGTTTCCGGACTCCCGTCAGCGTTTTCCACGACGAGCACAGCGGTCTTTTCACACCAGGGGAGTAGTGCCTGCCGGCAGATACCGCAGGGGTAGCAGGGGCGCTTGTCGCTGCACCAAACAGCGATGGCGCGAATGAGCGCATCCGACCCTTCAGTACTAACCATCGCAGCCAGAGCCGAACGTTCTGCGCACAAAGTGGCGCCGAAAGCCGCGTTTTCGATGTTGCAGCCGGAGTAGACCGTGCCGCCTGAGGTCAGAATGGCTGCTCCCACGCGCAGCGATGAGTATGGCGCGTGCGCGTGTTCAGCCGCCTGAGCAGCCTTGGCCAGCAGTTCCTGCCAGTTTTCAGTTCTTGAGCCGGTCATCATCACTCAGGGAGCCGGGCGCGGGATTCCAAATAAACAGACTTCCTGCGCCGCTATCATAACATCAAGCGGGAATGCTAGCGCATGAAGTCAGGGGTTTTGCACATCAGGTATATCGCGTGAACATCCTCCAGGCTCAGCGGCTTCACGCCGCCAATGACGCCTTTCCCATGCCCATAGAGCCGCATGCAATCGCCGGCCGCCGCGCCGAGTTCGCCGACCGGGATGCCGAAGTCGTCCAGCGTGAGAAACAGGCCGGCGCTTTCCAGCCACAGGCAGAGTTCCCTCACTCCTGCCTGGGCATCCCGCAAGTTGTTTCCGCCTGGCGTAACCTTCATCACGTTTACGGCGAAACTGGCAAATGGCACAGGGTCTGTCGGCAGCACGTACCACATCCAGCGCGGCATTATCAGCGCCAGTCCGCGCCCGTGGCTGATGTCCCAGCGCGCGGAAAGTATGTGTTCCATCTGGTGAACCGGGTAGTTGCCGCCGCGGCCGGCGGTGAATAGCCCTGACAGGGCGAGTGAACTCGGCCACTGAACGTTTTCCCGCAGCTTCACGTTTTCGAGGTCGCCGTGCAGCTTCTTGCCTTCGGCGAAGACTGTAAGCAGGCAGCCTTCAATGAGCCTGGCCTGAAGCGGCGTATCCTGGTCGCCGTTGAAGTAGCTCTCCATCACGTGGACCGCTATGTCGAAAACGCCGTCCATCGTGTAGTCCAGCGGGACCGATACGGTAAGCGCCGGGTCGATGACGGCGATTTGGGGGAAGAGCAGGGGCGAACCGAGAACGCATTTTTCGCGCGTCTCCCACCGCGTAATGACAGCGCCTGCGTCCATTTCGGAGCCCGTTGCCGCGAGCGTCGGGACAACCATCAGAGGCAGTGCCTGTTTCACCGGCATGACTGTCTCCTGTCCGTGGCTGACGTAGTCCCACAGGTTGTCCGGGTCGTAGTAGCCTGCGGCGATGGCCTTGGACGCATCCATCACGGAGCCGCCGCCCAGCGCCAGTATGAAGTCACACTTCTCCCCTATCGCCTTTCGCGCGGCTTCAACACAGGTTTCCAGGTGGGGATTGGGCTCAATTCCCCTGAAGACTGCGTAGCTAACGCCGGCGTCAGCCAGCATATCCTCTGCCCGCTTAAGGTAGCCGTGCCGCTCTACGCTTCCCTGCCCGATTACGAGCAGGCATTTGCTGCCCAATCGGGCTGCGAGTTCGCCTGTGCGCTCAAATTCTCCAGGCCCGAAGTGGACCTCGGTTGGGTTGTGAAATTTAAACTTCATTCGCTGTCTCCTACCAGAGGTGAAACACGGCGGCACCCAAGAACAGCAGCGCGGCAGTGCCTAGTCCGACAGTGTAGTTGTCGTCCAGCTTGGTTTCGAGCGATTCCGCTACACCTATTATCAGCGATACCGCGCCAAAATAAATTATGGTCGGTGCCGAAAGCCACGCCAGCTCGTCATAAGCCCAGTAATACGAAATGAAGATTGCACAGTAGACAAGGGCGATGCAGGAGATGAAGCCGGAGACCGTCTTGTGTCGAGACCACGGCAGACGCGCGCTCCGCTTCCCTCCGACCAGCGCGGCTGCGCCGTCTCCCCATGCCAGGGCAAGCCAGCCGGCGGTGGCTATGACGCTGTGGCGCAAGCCGAAGAGGACTATGAGCAGGAAAACGGTCAGGAAGTAGTGGCGTGCACCGATTATTGCCCGGCGGTTGATATCCTCCGGCTTGGCCAGGTCGCGCAGCCAGCGCCAGTTCGGGCGCAGCATCCAGCTTACTGCCACCATTACCACGCCGAACAGGACCATCGCGCTGAAGGGCATCTGTTTCAGCAGGAACGCGGGCAAGCCGGCGAGCATATGTACTACTTTGCGGTATCGCCGGTTGTATGAGGGAGGATTCAACCTCGGTGATTATACAATCACCGGCAGGAGTTGCGCAGGCTGTCCTATGCCAGGCATGGCGCTGCCGTGAGCGGAAGCAGTGCAGAGACCGCAGCAGGAAGGGTGTTATCCAGGCGCGCGCACGCCAGGCTGAAAACGAACGACAGCGCATCGCCGTCCATCTCGAGCCTGCCGCTATCGGCAAGCGGCGTCAGTGCCATAAGGCTGAGAAGCTCCAGGTGCTCTCGGTTGACGAGTATCACGGAGACCTCAGCTTTCCCGTAAAGCCTGTTGAAGCATTCAGCACAGATGAATGTCCTGAGATCGGGTGCCGCAGCCACTCTGTCGGCGGTAAACGCGGTGCCGCAGAGCGAGCAGTTGGCCTCGCCGCCGAGTAAACCCAGGATGCCGAGCGCCTGCACGAGAAACACTGCAAGCGCGGACAGCGGGTGCGCGGATGGGTTGCTGAGCAGAAGGTCCATAGCCAGTTGGAAGAAAAGCCGGTTGGTTTCCTCGGGGGCATCCAGCCCCTCCAGAACCGCCAGGGCTACACCCGCAACGCGAATGCTAATGCCATCTGCACGCCACCCGGCCAACCGGTCGGCCAACTCCACACTGGCCAGCACCGGAATGGGAGAGCGACCGCGTGCCAGCGTAAAGCGCCCGATTGCCGGGGCGACGAGATAAGGCGCGAGCTTGGAGCCGGGTTCCAGAGCCGAAATAGCCCGTGCCCGCAGAATCCCCCGGTTTGCCTCGAACAGGACTGCAAGCCGGTCTCGTTCACCCCACGGTGAAGTCCGGACGAGGATTGCATCGTAAGTATGAAGATTCGGCGACCGGCTCACGGTATGATTATAGTAATGAAAGCCTTACCTTGCTATAATCAGCGGGTTTATTACCCAGGAGCTGCATAAAGTGAACCATATCTTGAGACCTGTATCATACGTTGTTGTTGCCTGCATGCTTGTGGGATTACTTGCTTGCTCAGGCAGCGGACTGAAGGGCGGAAGCGCCCTGCCAACGCCGGCAGCCGACGAAACGGCATACTGGATGAACTTCGACCCCCTGGCACAGTCGCATTCCGCTGCACCGGCAGGCACTGAGGATATCGCATCGTATCCCGGAATTGCGCAGGGTGGGTTGCGCGTCGTGGCAGTTGGCAGCCAGCTTGAACCGGTTCAGCCACCAAGAGGGCTGAGTATTAGGGTGGAGGGCGATTCTGTCGCCCTCGAACTGGCGGAACCTGCGGCTGGAGACCTCTACCTGTATGTCTTCTACGCCGGTGATGAGGTGCATCCGGCGGCGATGTCTCCCGGCGACGCACTGGGCGATGATTATATTTTCCTTGCGGTTCCCGTCGAAGCGGGTGCAATCGCAGTGGGAATGGCGAGAATTCGCTCCGTTGGCGAGCCGATGGTGCCGGCAGGCGAGATAGCGCGCCTGCGATTTGCCGATGGCGCCGCGACGAATGGGCGCGCAGCTTCGGATGCGCCAAACAGCGATATGGCGGCGGTGGAAGACCTTGCCGTCGCAGTCAACCCTGACGCCACCGTAAGCCTGTCGTGGACGGAAATGCACCCGGGCGACTACGACAACAACGGAACCGTTGCGATAGCCGATATCACGCCCATTGCGATGATATACGGCGAGGAATTCGAAACGTCTGATAATCCCGGGCGCGTTGACCTGGTGGACGGCGACCGCGACGGGAAGATAGGGATCGCGGATATTACGCCGCTTGCCATGTTCTATGGCACCGAGGTTACGGGCTACAACGTATACCGGACTCTGCTAACCGGCCCGGACGAGGACGCTGACGCAGAGGACACAGGACGCTGGACTTATGCTGAGCGGCAAGGGGCAAGCCCGCCAGAGCAGATGCCAAGCGCGATACGCGATTACACAGACCAGGATTTCCGGCTGCAGTACACTTTCCGCGACCAGACGCCCGAACCGGGCTACTACGCGTATCACGTTCGCCCCTTCAGCAGAGAGACCGATACGACCTACGAAGGCTGGTATTCCAATGTGGCCAAGACTTCACAGCCGACGGCCATGGCCACTCTGGAGCTTGAAGTAACGGCAGATCCGCCGTTTTTCTTCGTGGACGACGAGGTAATTGTCCGCGTGATGCTAAATGATGCGGCGAACGCGTTTTCGGTGAACGCGCGTTTTGAGTACCGGTCGGATATCCTGGAGTTCGTTTCCGCAGAGCCTTCTATGGACGGTTTCGACCCGAACCTGTTTTATGACGCGGACTTTGGGGGAGACCCGCTGTTCGTCGGCGCGCGAATCGGCCCGTCTGTCCTGGATCCCGACCATTATGACCTTGCAGGATTCAACGCGACGAAGCGCTGGCCGGCCCCCACTGTGATGGGAAGCGGCCCTGTCGCATACTTCACATTCCGCGTGATAGGCGGTGACGGCCCCTACGCTCAGGCGGTCCGTTTCCCGCAGAGCACAACCAACATCTGGGTCTGGGGCGAGGAATACAACGTCCCGCTGCCCGGGCCGCAACTGGGCGAAGCGCAGCTTATCAACATCACCGGGGGTTAGCGGGCGGCTTTAGCTGCCGGTTCGCAGATATTGTGAAGCTGTGTGGCGCCTGTCGTGGCAGGTGACGGTGCAGGATCCTGTGTCACCGGCAGTGAAGTGAAGCAACGGCTCACCCTCGAGTGTTGTCGCGCGCACCATCGCTGCATAACCACCATGCGGGTCGTGGCATTCCACGCAGGAGGCGTACGCCCGGTTCAGGTGCAGGTCGTGCAGGCTAAGGCCGGATCCGAGTGAGAATCGCGTCTGCGGCCCCGCCAATTCGAGATAGCCGTGGCAGCGCAGGCAGAGCCTGTTACTGTCAATTGGATCGTAGGTTACCAACGTTTGCTCCCCCATCAGCTCAAGCAGGTCTACGGTAATGTTTACGGCAAAGGGTTCATGGGGCGGGTGGCAGCCGCGACAGGAGACAGCCTGGCGTTGCAGGCTGTGGGATTCAGAAAGCACAAATGAGCGGCGCTGCTCTTCGTGGCAGCCGAAGCAAAAGGAGCTTTGGTAGTCTGTCCCGGTCCAGGCTTCCGGTTTCAGGTTACCTGCCTGAACGTCGTGGCAGTCCGTGCAGGAAAGGTGTGAGCCGACACTGCGGGTAGGGTGCGTTAGCGTGGTCAGCGGCCGGTCGAACATCTCGCCTTGGTGACAGGATGCGCAGGTCGGCTGCAGAAGCTCGCCCGTCGGGCGGAACTCGTTGCGCACGGCAGCGAGGCGGAAAACGCCAAGGGGAGGGAGTGCTTCTCTGGCTTTCTTATGGCATACAGTGCAGGAGTCGTCCGGCTGAATGAGTTCGCCTGGACGGTCAGCGGCGAAATGGCAGGAAGCGCAGGACACTGCGGAATGCTCCTTGCCTAAAGCGTGTGGCTTGTGGCACGCGGCGCATTCTGCGCTTGCGGTGTGCGCCGACGCTTCCGGCATCTGGGTGGGCGGCTTGTCACGCCAGCGCAGCCGGTCTGACCTGGCGGTCTCAGCCAGCGTGTATGTGGCAGCTAGCGCTAGCAGCACAGCGATAATCCCGCCGTATGTCAGCCAGGAACGCACTATCAGGAGTTTGTGAAGATCCGGTAGGTGCCGGTCGTGCTCTCGGCCAGCTTGAGTATCTGAGAAGCAGTTTTCGGGCGGGATGCAGGGTTATCAGGGCCTGAAACGCTTTCGCGCACGGTTGCGGTAAGCGGATGGAAGTCATAGCCCAGAGGCAGGAGTTCCCAGGGGTTCTCAATCGCCGGTGGACGCGCGATGCGTGCTGTCGTGGTGGGCACAGGGCCGGCGGACTGTTCAGGCGAGGATGCCGATGGAGACGGGAGTGGGTGCTCCGGCTGGGTTTTCCGTAGCGTAACTGGTGGCACCAGGTTTTCCTGCTGCGGACTGTCACTGACGGAAGACGATTCCTTGCCCTGGCTCTGCCCAACAGGGGTTTCGCCATTCTCAGGGGCTGTTTCGGCCTGTCCTCCATTTCCGGCATCCGGCTGCGTTTCAGCCTGCGCTGGTGGAGTTTCTTCAGGCGCAGCCTCTTCAGGAGCCTCCTCCGGCGGATGGGCTCGCGTGAGCAACGGGAGCTTGGGAGTGTAGGCTACGCCGTAGAATACGCCCTGCGAGTTGCGGTCGGATAGCGAATCGTTTACCACCTCGTATCCGGCGTAGCCAGTAAAGCTATTGGAAATCCGCAACCTCAGGCCGGCGTCGAACCTGGTGACTCTGCCGGTGTCGAATGTCGGCTTGCGTATGCTGTAGATGTCTATCAAGCCGTTTGCGGTGAGCTGCACAGCGCTGCGGGACTCGTCCCAGGTGTACAGGTCATAATCCACGCCAAGCCCCAGGGATGTCGCGTTTCCGCGCTTTGTGTCTGAAGTGTAATGCTGGGTGGTGAAAATCGTATGGGCGTGAAGCTCCTGTGTGAAGTCTGTGCTGTATAGCAGAGAACCGTAGAAGCGGTGAAGGTCGTCGTCAACATTGACCGAGGAAAGCGCCAGGCTGTCGAATCCGAGCACCACGCAGAATGCGTTTCCCGGCGCGAACTTGGATTCCGGCGTTGCGGGGATGGCCGGAGGAGTGCGCTCCAGCATCATCCTGACCTCAATGCCCCAGCCATCAGCGTCACTGAGGTCGGAAAACAGCGGATTGAATAGAACATCTACGCCGGAAAGCTCGTTTCCTATAAGCTTTCCCCGGACCTGCAACCGCTCGTTTACGTTGTAGCCGAAATTGAAGAATGTGGCGACGTCTCGCCCATTTGACAGGGCGGTGGTCTCCTCATAAGAGTCCTGGCCGTACTCCAGAATGACCCGCCCCTTTTCGCCGATGTCGGCATCGTGGATGCGGGGATGGCGGATGGCGTACGCCTGCGATGGCAACTGAAGGAGCAGGAGCGCTGCAAGCGCGATTACGAGCAGCATCCGGTTTTGGGTTTCCGGTCTCATCCCTTCCTACAAGAGCAGCCTCGATTATATCACGGCTGTTTGGCGCCAAGTGTGGGCAGGAGCAGCACGACGACGTTGTAGGTAGTGTGCAGAAAGACCATCGTCCAGAAACTCTGCCGCATAATGTAGAAAATGCTGAATACGAGTCCGACAAGGAACAGCGCAACCATTGCCTCGGTGCCCTGGTAATAGTGGCCTACTGCAAACGCGGCAGACGTGAGAAGCGCTGCAAGGTAAACGAGACCGGTGCTTTTTAGGCGGATGCCGTTGCCAATAACGTAGCAGCGCAGGAATTCCTCAGGCAAGCCTGCTGCAAGGAACATAACGGGTGCACCCACTACGAGCACGAGCCACGGTGACTTGAAGTAGCCCTGCAGGGCCTGCACGATAGGGTCAACCTGTTGCGCGTTGCCGGAAGCCTGAAAGAAGGAGTGGACGCCATTGCCCAGCAGGACGAGAAGGAGTACAACTATGGCGATCCACATTACCGAAATGAGGACACTCTGCTCCCGAAAGCTCAGTCCCACTACCTGGAACCGGTTGAAGATGAGCATCAGCAGCAGGCCCAAACCCAGGAAGATAGCGAGGTTAATCCCGATTGTGACCGCTAGGATTCTGGGCACGTCGGATGTCGAGATATCTGTTTCCTTCATAGGCCCGAGAAATTCCATCGCGGCCATTCCCAGGTAGATGGCGATGTAAACTAATAAAACTATGACATATTCAATTATCGCTACTGCGCGCGACTGCCTGTATTTGCGTAGCATAAGCCACATATTAGCGCATATCAGGCAAAGTTTGCAGGTCGCGCCGCCAATTATGGGCGAAGCCCTGAGGTAATGAGGCCAGAACCAGGTCAGCCAGTGAGGATTGTGCCAATCAGCCGCGGGGCTGGAGCTTCTTCGCCGATTATGTATGCGCTGCGCACTGCTTCTTCGACTGATCTCTGGTCGCAGTCCAGTCTGGCATACGCCTCAGCCAGCAGGTCGCCAGGGGCAACTGCGTCACCCGTCTTCTTGTGAAGCACAACGCCCACCCAGGGATTGACAGCCTCGCCCTTTCGGCTACGGCCTGCTCCCTGACGATGGCAGAATTGGCCTATGGCCAGGGCGTCCAGGCCGGAAATCACGCCGCCAGATCGCGCGGTAATTGCTACCTTGCAGGTTTTCCTGCCCAGGTCGCCCATTTCCCGGCGAAATGCATCAAGGTCTCCGCCCTGTGCGCCGACAAGCGCCCGCAGCTTTTCCGCCGCCCGGCCGTCAGCAATTGTCTGAGCAAGGATGTCCTCTCCTTGTTCCGCGTCTTCCACTTCGCCGGCCATTTTCAATAGCGCGCCGCCAAGCCCGATGCACAGTGCGCTCACTTCGCATTCCACATCGCGCTGCTCTGCGATGCGAAGCACCTCAGCGACTTCCAGCGCGTTGCCGACTGCGCTTCCGAGCGGCTGGCTCATATCTGTGACCGCAGCAGCGACTTCAGGCTTGAAGTTGCGCGAAATGGCAACCAGTGTCCTGGCGAACGACTCGGCGTCTGCCTGGCTGGGGAAGAACGCCCCGCTGCCGTACTTGACGTCAATGATGATGTGGGTCGCGCCGGACGCAAGTTTCTTGCTCAGGATGCTTGAGATTATGAGCCCTGGCTGGGAAACGGTGCCTGTTACGTCGCGGAGGGCGTATAGCTTCTTTTCAGCGGGCACGAGGCCTTCGCTCTGGCTCATAATAACGCAGCCAATGTCGTCAAGCTGGCGCAGGGCGTCGTTGCGCGACAGCTCAGCGCGGAAGCCGGGAATGCTCTCCAGCTTGTCAATCGTGCCGCCCGTGTGGGCGAGCCCGCGCCCGCTCATCTTTGGCACTTTGTATCCCGCCGCTGCCAGCATTGGCACCATCAGCAGCGAGGTCTTGTCGCCAACACCGCCGGTGGAGTGCTTGTCGAGAACGGGGTGGAACTTTGCAGGAAGCTCCCAGCGGTCGCCGCTTTCGAGCAGGGCGCTCGTGAGCGACGTAGTTTCATCCTCGCTTAATCCCTGGAAGTAGATAGCCATCAGCAGTGCGGCCATCTGGTAGTCGGGCACCGCCCCGGTGCCGTAGCCAGCTATCAACCGCGCAATCTCTTCTGCGGTTAGCTCTTCTCCGCGCTGCTTCTTTTCGATGAGTTCAAGCATCCCTGCACCATCATATCATTGCGCGGGAGCGTTGCTAAGAAGTGCGAAATGAATCTCTTCCGGTTACTCGCCAATGGCGTAAAGGCGGTGGTCATCGCTGCCGATGTACAGCGTGCCGTCGGGGCCGATTGCGGGGCTTGAAGGCACCCATCCTCCGGTCTTGAAGCGCCATTTGCGCGTGCCGTCTGGATTGACCGCGTGAATGTACGTGTCACCACAGCCGACATATATGGTGCCTTTGGCATCTATGGTCGGGCTGGAGTTGAAGCCGTAGTAACCTTCGCCTTCGTAAATCCACTTCAAGGTGCCGTCGGGGTTGAAGGCGTAAAGCTTCACGTCCGTGCTGCCGGCGTAGACAGTTCCATCAGGCGCGATGCCCGGACTGGATATCATCTTGCCGCTGGTCTCGCTGCGCCACTTCAGCTCGCCCTCAGGGCTGAAGGCGTAAAAGGCATCCTGCCTGCAAACGTAAACCGTCCCATCATCGGCAATAGCAGGGCTGGAATAGACGTAGTTTTCCATGTCATAGCGCCACTTCAGAGTTCCGTCGGGCTTAATCGCGTAGAAGTAGAAGTCCTTGCCGCCAACGTAGATAGTGCCATCGGGCGCAATGGCGGGGCTGGAGGCGACTTCCCATCCGGTCTCGTAACGCCACTTCAAGGTTCCATCAGGATAAATCGCGTACAAAAAGTGGTCGTCGCTGCCCACGTACACGGTGCCGTCGCTGCCGACAGCCGGGCTTGAGTCCACGTTCGCGCCGGTCTTGTACCGCCATTTCAGGTCGCCATCGGGCGTGAGCGCGTAAAGGCAGTTGTCCTGGCTGCCAATGTAAACGGTCCCGTCAGGGCCTATAGCGGGGCTGGAGAATATCTCGCCACCCGTCATGTAGTCCCA
This sequence comes from bacterium, assembly GCA_021163765.1. Classification (GTDB taxonomy): domain Bacteria; phylum 4484-113; class 4484-113; order 4484-113; family 4484-113; genus JAGGTK01. The sequence goes on along the minus strand of JAGGTK010000037.1, from coordinate 37,941 downwards.
CAGATACTCTCCATCCGCCCGGATTGCATAGAGAGCCCCGTCGCGGCTCGCGAAGTAGATTGTTCCGTCGGCCGCCAGCGCCGGGCTGGAGTACACCTTATTGTCGGTTCGGAACTTCCATTTCAGGTCGGGTTTCGGGGGGCCGGTGAAGGGGCTGCGCCTGTTGTGCGTGGGTTCGCGCCCAAACATCCGCCAGTCTCCCGGCCCGCGGGACGCTGACGGCTGCGCGGGTCTGGCAGCCTGCGTGGTTTCCTGCACGGACGGCGCAGCGGCGCCGTCATCTCTCGGTGCTTCGCCCAGGCACGAGACGAGCGTGCAGACGACGAGAACGTGTATCAGCGGGAGAATAACCGCAGCGCGCTTCGACTGCATCACCATAGCCGAGCTCGATGGACGGGGCCTAGACGCCGTACGCTTTGTGCAACTCATCACTGAACCGCTCGTCGCTGAAAATGCTGAGTTCCTTTATCCGGGAGAAGTCGCGTATAACAATATTCTTTCGGCGGTGGAGCTCGACGAGCGCAGCCAGCACACGTTCATCGACCTCGGTGCCGGTAAGAGTGCGTTCGGGGCTCTGGAAGACAAGGTGGAATGCCACGCTCTTGTGATCCGGCGGAATCTGCTTTCCGCGATAGATGTCAAACGGGAATGCGTCAACGAGCAAGTCGCCACCGGCTTCGCGGATAATGTCGAGAGAGTCTGCGATTTCCATAGTTGCGGGCACCAGCATGGCGAGGTCTCGCTCCACCCGGGGATAAACGCTGTAGCCTGCGAGCCGCAGGTGGCGTTGGGAGAGGGTAGCCAGGCGGTCCAGGTTCATCTGGGCGAAGGCGAGACGCTCTTCTCCAGCCTCCAGAACTGAAGCTGTTATCTCGCCCAGTATGCCCAGTTGCGTGCCGCCCGCTGATATCGCGAACGTGCGTCCGGCTGCCATTGCTGTCTGCCGGGCTTCAGAGAATTCGGGTTCCGGCCCGCCGATTTCCGCGAACAGCTCGCTTAGCACGCCCTTAAGCACGAACAAAGGGCTTTCGCCGCTGAAGTCAGGGCGCAAATGGGCGGGGGGCGTGAAACCATCCCCGTAAATAAGCCCCAGAGCCTGCTGCTCGTAATGTCCTTTACCGTCAATGTCAAGAGTGTAGCTCACGCCTGTTTCAAATTCCCGAAGGCTGTAGATCCGCGCGAGTTCGAAACAGAATGGCGGTCGTTCGCTGTGACGGCGGTTGTGCTCCGCGCTTGCGAGCATTCCGGGCAGGAGAGAGCCGATGAGGAATGCCTGGTCAGCCGAGTCGGGATTCTGAACGGGGACCAGATGATGATTCTCGCCGAAGAAGGCCTCAGCGCGCTGGGGCGAGAGGAAAGCCTGGTTCATCACCTGCTGGCCGCCCAGGCGCGTCAGCAAATCTTCCGTGCGGCGGGCAAACGACAGCACTGGCTCCAGCACGCCGCTCTTGAGCGGGACGCGAAGAGTTCTCGGCTCTAGGGAGTCAAAGAGGTTCAGCCGCATCACTTCTTCAGCCAGGTCTTCCCACATCTCGATGTCGTGCCGCCAGCTCGGTGGGACGGCCGTGAAGTGCTCGCCATTCCGCTTGATGGTCATCCCCAGCTTGACCAGCGCGTCAACCATCCTGTTAGTATTAATGCTGGCACCGAGCAGGGAGTTTATGCGCGCGCAGTCAAAGGGTATCGGTTCTGTGTCCTGTTTGTAAACGTTGGCGTCAACGAAACTGCCCCGGACGAAGCTGGCGGCGCCAATGCTCTCGGCAAGATGTATGAAGCGGCGTGCCGCGACCGGAGGGAGCTGCGGGTCGATTCCGCGGCCAAAGCGGAGCGAGGATTCGGATTGCAGTCCCAGCCGCCTGCTGGTGATGCGGTTGTTCTTAGGCGTGAAGTAGGCGCTCTCAAGGAGCACGCTCGCGGTTGTGTCCCTGATCTCGGATTCGACGCCGCCCATTACGCCCGCGAGCGCGACGGCTTTCTTTTCGTCGGCAATTACCAGGTGGCTCCTGGTGAGCTCGTATTCCACGTGGTTGATCGCCGTGAAGCGTTCGCCGGGACTTGCCCTTCGCGCGGAGATTGTACCCGAAAGAATATCCCGGTCGAACGTATGCATTGGCTGGCCAAGCTCGAAGAGCAAATAGTTGGAGAGGTCAACGATGTTGCTGATCGGGTTGACGCCGCAAAGCGACAGGCGATAGGCCATCCAGTCGGGGCCGGGCTCTATTTTTACGCTGTCAAAGTAGCAGCCAACGTAGCGCGGACACAGGTCAGGTGCGGGAAGCTCTATCGTTGGGCGATTATCACCCTTGGCCTTTGGGTCGATATCGGCGAGCGCGGGCATTCGTAGCTCCTGGCCGACTGCCAGTGCGGCTTCGCGCGCAATGCCAAGGTGCGAGAGCAGGTCACCCCGGTTGGATACCGGCGCGAAATCGATGACGCAATCTGCAGCGATATCCTCGATGCTCATCGCTTCCGGCTTGACCAGCGGGAAGCGCACGGGAGCAAGGCCGAGTTCCTCCAGCGTGGGGATGCTCCCGTCCCCGGTGTTCAGGAAAACTTCATAGCCGACCGGTATATCGGCGGCGCGGCTGGTGAAGGTCTTTGCCTCGCCGTTCACGTCCGCGGAAATGCGGGCTGTTTGGCATCACTTGTGGGCTGCCCGGTGACACGTCCGACAGCAAGCCCTGTGACAGCCGGTTGCAGCGGAATCAGGAGTTCGGCTTCAACGCCGCGTTCGGTGAGCATGCGTGCCAGCTCCGCCGCCTCCGGCAGGCGATTCATGAACTCCGAAAGCCAGGAATACAGGATGCGCATGGCTTTGCCTTAAGTATTGCGATTATAGCAGAGCCGAAAAGCGCGCGGTATCGGTTATCATAGTGCCATGCTGGAATATATCTACCGACGCCGCAGTATCAGGAAATTCCATGCCGACAGGCCCGTCGAGCCGGAGAAGGTGACGGAGCTTCTGCGCGCAGCGATGGCCGCGCCGAGCGCGAACAACCGCCAGGGCTGGCGCTTCATCGTTGTGGACGACCGCGAGACGCTGGACAAGCTCGCGGAGCATTACCCGAACGCGGATATGCTTTTCACAGCTACGCTGTGCATCGTGCCGGTTGCGGACATGGAAACCTTTTACTATCAGCAGGACCTCGCCGCCGCGACGCAGAACCTGCTGCTCGCTGCGCCGGAACTGGGACTGGGAACGTGCTGGTGCGGTATGAAGCCGGAGCGCCAGGAGTGGGCGCACGAGTTCTTCGAAGTGCCCGAAGGCTGGTGGGTGTTCGCGCTTATCGCCGTCGGCTATCCCGCCGAAGAGAAGCCGGCGAACACATGGTACAAAGAGGAGAATGTGTTTCGGGGAAGATGGGGGGCGCGGCGGGAGGCGTGACCGGTAGCGCGAAGCGCGGCGTGGCGGGCAAACCCTCCACAGGCGGGCAAGCGCCCATGCCACCGGGAATGGAAACAGGTGCGGCGGTGGATGTCATTCCTGATAGAATAAGGCATTCACGCAATGGGGGAGGGACGATGAAATATCTTTTCACCATAATAGCAGCGCTCGCCGCAGTGAGCATTCTGTCTGCTCCGGCGCGCGCAGACTCGCCGATTACGTCCACGCCGTTTCACGAGGCGTATTTCGATCTCGCGATTGTCCGGGACGCGCTGGGATCGGGCGTGCTGGATTTGCGGATGGCGCAGTACCTGTCATCGCCGGACGTGCCGATTGACGCCAAGGTTGCAGTGATAAATGCGCTGGGCTGGGACATTGAGGGCAAGCACAACGCGGAGCTTTTCGCGTCGTATCTTGCGCTCAGCCGGGGCTGGTCGCTTTATGAGGTGGACGAGGAACGGCTGGCGGAGCTGACGGACGACGAGCTGTGCTGCCTGGGATATCTGGCGATGATGGACGACTACTTCCATCCCGAAGAGGCCTTGCCGCTGCTGGAACTGGCGAACGAGTTCAAACCGGAGAGCCTTACCATCAGGCTCATTTACGGGCTTGCCAAAGCGCAGGTGGCGTTTGACGGGGACTGGGCAGGTGTCTGGCCGGCGATTGATGACGCTTTCGGCGGCGACGAGCTGGTGGTTGATATGCGCCCGGCAGCGGTGGACATTATCCTGGAATACATGAGCCTTTACGAGGAGTATGTGGAGTAGCGCGAAAGGCTTCAGAAGCGGCAGGCCGGGGGCGCTTGAGAAGTCTAAGGAGCCAGTGTATACTAAACAATTATGGGATGGGCAACTTTTCCGCCTGATTCAGCGTGCCACTATCGCGTATCGAGAAGGCGTATTTTGTGAAACATGGCCCGACAGAGATGGAGGGGAAGAAGCAAAACGGCATTCTGCAGATAAAGGCTATAAAAATAGCCGTATGCTCCCTGCTCGCAGTCGCGTACTGGCTGGTCGAATCGGCGGTTGACGCTTTCGTGTTCAATGAAGGGAGCTGGATTTCGCAGGTCATCACGCCGGCGCCGCAGGAAATCTGGACGCGCTCAGTGGTCGCGGCCCTGCTGGTTGTGCTGTGCGTTTTTTACTACTATACAACGCTAAGGCACAGTGGAGCGGAAAGGGCGCTGCGCCAGACGCAGATGCGGCTCGGAGTCCTGCTGGGAAACCTGCCGAAGGTCGTGCTGTATGAAACCGGAGGCGGCAGGGAATTCATCTCAGAAAACATCTTTGACTGGCTCGGCTATGCGCCGGAAACGCTTACCAGAGACCGGAGCTCATTTGTAGACCTTATCCATCCGGAGGATAAGCCAAGGCTGAAGAAAGAGGTGAAGGCCTGGCACGATGCCGGAGAGCCGGACGTCCTGACGATGCAATTCCGCGTGCGCCGCGTAGACGGTGAGTATATCTGGGTTGAGGACAGGATGGTTCAGGTAAGGCCAAAGAACGCTAAGAAGTACATGGCCGGGGTGATGGTGGATATTACAGAGCGTAAGCTCGCGGAGCAGAAAATCCATGAGCTGGCAACTCACGACAGCCTGACAGGGCTCCTAAACCGGCGCGAGTTCCATCGCCTGCTGGCGCACGAGATTGAGCGAGCCGGCCGCTACCACCGTGTGTTTTCGCTGCTGATGATAGATGTTGACCGCTTCAAGGACGTTAATGACACGTACGGCCATCTGGTCGGCGACGAAGTTCTGAAGCGGGTGGTTGAAACTATCAAGGAGGGGCTGCGTACAATCGATGCAGCCGCTCGATACGCCGGCACAGGGATGACTGTCATTATGCAGGAGGCCGGCGAAGACGCATCTGCTGCGAGGTATGGCGGCGAAGAAATGGCAATCCTGATGCCGGAGACCGACAAGCAGGGCGCCACGCTCGTTGCAGAACGCATCCGCAGAATGGTTTCGGAGGCGTCCGTTACCATCGAGTCGGGCAAGTCAGTGAGCGTAACCATAAGCGTTGGTGTCGCCACATTCCCCGAAGACGGCATCGGGGAGCGCGAAATCGTGGCGGCGGCCGACCTGGCTCTCTACGCGGCCAAGGATGCCGGCCGTAATAAAGTCAGAGTGTCTCAGGCCGAGGAAGCAGAAGAGGCCCCAGTTGAACCGTAGGCTCCAGTTGAGTTTCTGCTCCATTGCGCTTCGTCGGTAATAGCTGAATCTGCAAGCGGTTCGCCTACCGCATCTCGGCGGCCTTGCCGAAAGCCTGCCAGAACGGGTCAACGCGCGGGTGCTTAAGTATGGTCTTTTTGCCCTCGATATAGACGTGCATACCTTCATCTTTCGGCACGACTTCGCCGACTATGGAGGTCAGGATGCCTTTGTCGTTCAGGCGCTTCTCCACCTCCTGAGCCCTGTGCGGACGGACGGTGGCAATGAGCGTTCCTTCGCTGATGGAGGAGTAGGGGTCAATGCCGAAGAGGCCGCAGACTTTCGCGATGACCGGTTGCAGGATGATGTCCTCCTTGTGGATGACCATCCCGACCCCTGACGCTTCGGCGACTTCGAACAGCCCGCCCCAGACACCGCATTCGGTTGCATCGTGCATAGCTGTAACGCCCTCGTCGCGCACCCCAACCTCCACAGCGGTCAGTGCGTCCTCGACGACGCTCATCTGCCAGAAGACCTCTTCGGCTTCATGGGCTGTCTCGTCGCCGTAGGCTTCAGCAACGCGCTGGGGATAGGTGCAGGCGAAAAGCCCCGCAGCTTCGACAGCAGCGCCCTTGGTAATGATAATCTTATCGCCGACGCGCGCCATAGCCGGCGTAACGTACTTGTCCGCAGGCCCGATGCAGATAACGGTGGCGCCGCCCACCATCGGGTATTCGCAGCCCTCGTATCTTCCCGTGTGGCCGGACACAATCGCCATTCCCATTTTCTCGCTTTCGCGGTGGATTACGCCCCACATCGTCTCCAGCTCGTCGCGAGTGATGCTCATAGGGAGGTTGAGGTCAATCGTCATATAGGTCGGCGGCAGGCCAGAGGTTACCGCATCGCTGGCGAGTATGTGCAAGGCGAACCAGGCGCTGCGCTCCCAGCCGTACGGCGGCACGATGAACACCGGGTCGGTGGTGGTGACCATCACCTGTCCATGGCCCAGGTCGCACACGCCGATGTCAACTCCGTGCTGCGGGCCTACCAGCACGGAGCTGCGCTTGCGGCCGAGCTGAGGAAGGATAATCTCGTTGAAGATTTCCGGTGAGACCTTGCCGATAGGCGGAAGTTCGGATTTGGCGTTTCCCATTACACACTCCCTGAAGCCGATTTGCCAGCGCCGGGGAGCCTTGGGAACTTGCCCTTGCAGGAAGCCGTTTTCCTACGCCGGTATTACCCGGGTCAGGTTCAAAGGGTCTACCCGCCAGAGGCAGGCAAATCTCTCAGCCCCGTTTAAGGAGCTCCCCTAACGACCGCGATAGAGCATAGCAGAGTATACGCGAAGGTGCAAGCGACGGGCTGCAACGTATTGGAAGATGATGAGTACTTGCCCTGCGCCAGCCTCGTGCTATCATCATTAGGGAGGTTCCAGGAGTTCGTTCCACGGTTTAACTATGAATGAACTGCAATTCACGGCGCGCGTCACTCAATGGATTGCGATAATCCTAGATGGCAACCCATCGCTGCCCTACTCGCGTGCGGACATTGAGGAGAAGCTCAAAGGCTCACAGAAGCGTAGAGACCTTACATTGCACGATAACAATGGCAACGTAGTGCTAACGGGCGAAGTTAAGCTTCCCTTTAGCCCGGAAGGACAGTCGCCCTTTAACGATGAGCTAGTAGCTGATGCGAGGAAGAAGGCTCGCGCGGCGAAGTCCAGGTTCTTCTTTACGTGGAATGTAAATGAGTTTGTTTTGTGGCAGACTGAGCCAAGTGAACCTCCGCTGGCTGGAAGCCACTACGAGCGCTGGGACACTGCTGCTGTTCACTTTGAACACGACCTAGAGCTTCCTTCAGTTGAAAGAAAGCTGAAAGATTGGCTGCGGGATTTCCTCTACAAGTTTAGGCAGATTCTCAAGAGTGAAGTGCGGGTCAGTCTCAAGTCCCCAGATGAGAAGTTCACTGAGACAATCGAGTCGTATCTGAATCTGCCTATCGAGCAGACATACCACGCTCTCCGGAATATATATGCTGATGGGGCCCAGAAGAACCGCCTGGATGGTTGGATGATGGATGACCTTGGGTGGATAGTGTCTGACGACCCCGAGGACATCGCTTATCAGCTTCGCCGCGCGGCGCGATTCGCGTGTTATGCACTAGTGAATCGTCTTGTTTTCCATGAAGCGTTGTTGAAGCGCCATGGTGCAAAGATGGCCGCGCTTTCGGTGCCAGGCCACATCACTACGGGTGAGGAACTAAGGCTTCATTTCGCTGGCCTATTTGCCGAAGCAGTGATAGCGACAGGAGACTATGAGACTGTCTTCGGTGAGGAGCGCCACTCCTACGGCGACACGGTCCCGTTCAAGAGTGATGCGTCAGTGGAAAGCTGGCGGCGCCTGATAACTCAGATTCACCAGTTTGACTTCTCCAAGCTGGACTACGAGCTAATCGGCAACATCTTCGAGCGGCTAATCGCTCCCGAAGAGCGCCGGAAATACGGTCAGTACTACACCCGTGTTGAAGTCGTAGATCTAATCAATAGCTTCTGTATCATAAGGGGCGATGAACTCGTGATGGACCCCGCCTGCGGTGGTGGAACCTTTCTCGTGAGGGCTTACGCGAGGAAACGCGAGCTGAAGCCGGAGCGGAAGCATGTAGAGCGCCTGAATGACCTGTTTGGCGTTGACATAGAGCGATTCGCCGCTCATCTGAGCACAATAAACTTAGCCACTAGAGATCTGGTTGGCGCGGAGAACTACCCGCAAATCAAACGGAGTGACTTTTTTGATATCAGGCCGGGCGGGAAGTTCATGCGCCTGCCGGTGCACGGTGGCGACAATTCGGAGCATCGGAATGTGACGGTTTCCGCGCTTGACGCCGTGGTAGGTAATCCACCATATATCCGCCAAGAGATGATTGATAAGAGCAGGAAAAAGCGCTATCAGGCCCTGGTGCAGAAAGAGCAGGGCGTAAAGCTAAGCGGCAGAAGCGACATACACGTCTACTTCTGGCTTCATTCTGCGAGCTTCTTGAAAGACGATGGGTATCTGTGCTTGATCACATCAAGCCAGTGGCTAGACGTTGAGTACGGCTTCAAACTCCAGAAGTGGATACTGGAGAACTTCCGTATTATCGCGGTGTTCGAGAGTATAGAAGAGCCGTGGTTTGAGGGCGCCAGAGTAGCCACGGCAGTTACCATACTCCAAAAGGAGCCTGACAAAGAGAAACGCATGAGTAACACGGTGCGATTTGTGCAACTGCGGAGGCCCATTAAGGAAGTGATGATGCACAACGGCTCAGCCGCCGAGGCGGTTTTTGCAGCGAATAGCTTCCGCGACGAGATTCTCGACCTTTCCGAAAACACTGTGAATGAGAGATACCGTGCCCGTTTGGTTCGCCAGGGCGAGCTTTATGAGGATGGCGTTAAACTGGGCGCGGTTATGAGCAAATCAGGCGTTGACGACGAGGAGGAGGAGCAGGACGAAGTAGCGCCCCAAGCTGGCGAGTACTACGGTGGGAAGTGGGGCCTGCATCTTAGGGCGCCTGACTTGTGGTTTGAGTTGCTCGATGAGTTGGAAGAACGGTTAGTGCCGTTGGGGGAGATAGCCGATGTCCGTTTCGGAGTGAAATCAGGAAAGGATGAGTTCTTCTTTCCGATTGACTGCTCTAAGGACATGCTTGCGAAGGAGCAGAACGCGAAGGAATTCAAAGAGCGCTTTGGCGTTCCGCGTGAAGAAGTAGCGTCCGGCGAAGTCAAGCTGGTGCGCTGTGGGCCGGGAAGGAGACAGGTCAAGCCGATTGAGGCTAAGTATTTGGAGCCGGAAGTGCACTCACCGCTGCAGGTTTCCAAGTATGCAGTTACCGCGGAGGACTGCCCCTACAGTATTCTACTCGCTCCCTCAAAAAGCAGACTTGAGAAGTATTGCCATCAGTACGTAGAGTGGGGCGAGAAACAACGCTATGCGGAAGGAAGTACATGCGCTTCTAGGGCAGTAGGCGGTCGAAAGTGGTACGACATTACTGGTCGCGCGAGAGCACCGATTCTCTGGCCCATGGCTCAGCAATACAAGCATGTTGTTCCTCAGAATGTAGATTCTCTGATATGCAATAAGAGGTACTACGAGGTAGATGTGTCAGACGATACCCATGTGTATGCGGGTGTCCTGAACTCAACGGTGGTGTTGCTCTCGAAGTACCAGTTTGGCCGTCCCGTAGGTGTAGAAGGGCACTTGGACACGGAAGTGCTGGACGTGAAGATGATGCTTGTTCCCGACCCGCGTAAAGCTACCAAAACCCAGCAGCAGCGAGTGGCAAGAGCGTTCCGCAAGCTCGCTAAACGGGACGCCTATCAGTTTCTCTCAGAAAAACGGCTTCGCCGTCAGGCTTACATGCAGAAGGGGAAACAAGCCAAGCTGGACGGCCTGTCGGACTTGAGCGAGCTTGATATGGCGGATCGCCGCGAGCTGGACGACGCGGTTCTGCAGATGCTCGGCGTCAGAGACAAAGCGCGCCGCGATGAGCTGATTGAGCGCCTATACGCTTACTTGCGGCAGTTCTTTGAGGACGTGCGGCAGAAAGAAGAGAGGGCGATTGAGAATAAGAAACGTGCCAAGCGAAAGGGTGGTGCTACCGCCCCCGAAGTAGCGAAACAGATTCTAGACGACATTGAACTCAACTATCGCTGGATTCTGCAGACGTACAGGGATTTCCTCAGTGACATCATGCCTAATGTGGATACGATTGTTGTTCCTAAGGACGCGACTGCGAGAGGCCCAGAAGAGATACTCAACGGTTTTCGTGTGGCTTTCAAGATAGGTCGCGCTAAGAACGGTGAAATAATCGAACTCCCGTATGAAGCTCAGGCCAAGCTAATTGTATTGCTAGCGCAGCAGGGCTTTCACAAATACGTCCGTATTCCGCATTACGAGAAGGACGCTAAAAAGGTATTACTAAACTACAGTGAGTTTCTCAGGAAAAGGGATCGCAAGCTAACCGAGTTGGTTGAGGAGCGGACGACTAATGAGGAACGCCAAGAGAAGATAATGGCTGCTCTCAAGAGGCTGATACCGCGCTAAGCTTCTCGTATCACCGATTCTATAGTCCGGTCGGTCAGCGGTTCCGCACACGCAACAGGCCCAGGCCTATAACGAAGACCGACAGGTTCGGCATCCACGCGGCGAACGCGGGGTCAACAACACCGCCACGCCCCATCTGCACTGCGACGGTGTAGAGGAAGAAGTATCCGAGGACGATAAGGAGCGAAAACCCCAGGCCCATGGATGTTGATGCGCGCTGGGGAATAATCGCCAGCGGAACGCCGATGAGCACAAAAAACAGGGAGGCGAAGGGAATGGAGAACTTGAAGTAGTAATCCGTCTGGAAACGCCGGATGATGCTTATATCAAGTCCCGACTGCTGCTGGTAGTGGATGAGCCGGCGGAGGTCGAAGACGGAAAGCTCCATGGGGTCTTTGCTCCGTTCGGCGATAGTCGCCGGGCTGAGATCGAATTCAGGGACGTTCCATTCCTTGAATGTGGTGGTGACGACGCCTTCTTCCAGGAAGTTGTAGACTTTTCCGTTGTAGAACTTCCACTCCATGCCGGTCCAGGATGATGTCTCGGCGCTCAGGTGCCAGGTCGTCTCATGCGTCTGAGGGTCGAAGCTAAGGAGGTTAAGGTCTTTTAGGGTTTCGCCTTCGAGACTCTCGGCGACCAGAAGGTAACTCAGGTAGCCTTTACGGTAGAAGGGAAGGGTCACCCTGGCTTCCTTCAATGTGCCGGTCTTCTCACGGATAACCCGTTGCTTGAGCACTTCAAGCTGATGATTGGTGTATGGCGCTATCCATTCATTGAGGATGAACGTAACGAGAGCCAGAACCAGCGCGAAATAGAGGATGGGCCACGTAATGCGGTAGAGGTTAACGCCTGCGGCGCGGAGCGCGGTAATCTCGGCGTCGCCGGATAACCGCCCGACCGCAAGGAGCGTCCCCGTGAGCATCGCCATAGGGAAGGTGAAGACGATCCACTGGGGCAGCGAGAGGAACAGCATCGAGAAGAACACGTCTGCGCCCACGCCGTACCTGATCAGGAAGGAAAGCAGGGGCTTGAGCAGCGCCGCGCCCACGATGAGGATAATGAACGCCAAGAGTGCGAACAGAAACGGCGGGATTAGTTCTACCATCACAAGCCGGTCTACGCGCTTTAGCACCGTCATCGATTCTATCACAGCACCTGCTATACTCTTGAGGACTTGGAGACTCGACATGCCGGAACTACCAGAAGTCGAACAGGTGCGGCGGACTTTGGCCCCGAAACTGGTCGGGCAAACAGTGTCGTCCGTCCGCATATTCTATCCTGAGCGCGTATTTGAAGTTACGCCGGTTGAGTTCCGGAGGGGCATAGTTGATAGCCGGGTCAAGAAGCTCTCAAGGCGCGGGAAGTATCTCCTGATGCAGACGGACCGCCAATACACCGCGCTAATCGGGCTCGGAATGACGGGGCGCTTTATCGTGGAGCCCAGCCTGGAACCACTAGATTACCTGATTGTGGCGTTCGGCCTAAAGCGCAATCGGATGGTGAAGCTATACGACATGCGGCGGTTCTCGCGGATCTCGCTCGCCGAGACCGGCAAGGTGGGGCAGCATCCCTTCCTGGCGCGTCTGGGCCACGAGTTTGACGATAAGAGGCTCACGCCCAGCGTTCTCCGCAAGGAGCTACAGCGATTTCGCAGGAGGAATATTAAGAGCGTACTGCTTGACCAGGGCGTGATTGCCGGGCTGGGCAACATTTACGCCAACGAAGTGCTCTTCGCCGCGAAACTCAATCCCGAGCGTGAGGCGCACACGCTGAATGTGAACGAATGCAGCGTGCTGCTGGGCACGACGCGCAGGATCCTTCGCAAGGCGATTGAGATGGGCGGAACCACTGTTCGTAACTTCCGCGATGCTGACGGGAGGGACGGGCGCTATGCGAGTGAACTCAAAGTGTACTTGCGCGAGGGGCAGCCCTGCCCCAGATGCGGCAAGAAAAATGAAATAAGGCGCATTGTGCTGGGCGGCCGCAGCACCTTCTATTGTCCCCGCTGCCAGAAGTGAGGTTGCAGTGATGGCTCGGAAACCTATTGCGCTTGCGGTCCAGGGCGGTGCGGGACCGATATCGCTCGAGTCGTACAAGCGCAACCGACCCGCCGTCGGGGAGATTCTCGCCAGAGTCGCAGCTATGCTGATGGACGGGGCTTCGGCGATGCAGGTCGTCGAAGAAGCCGTTCGGCTCTTCGAGAAGCATCCGTCTTTCAACGCCGGAACAGGCTCCTCACTGCGATACGACGGGAGCGTCCAGCTCGACGCATCCATCATGGACGGCGCAACGATGATGGGAGCCGGGGTCGGCGCTGTCACGGGCGTCCTTTATCCGGTAACGCTTGCGCGATATGTCCTGGAGCGCACTCCCCACGTCCTGATGGTTGGAGAATGGGCAACGCGGTTTGCCAGAGAGTGCGGGATGGAACTCGTTGCCGACGAGGAACTAATAGTGGAAGAGCGCCGCAGGCTCTGGGAGCGGAAGCTCGCCGCGAGGGAGACGCCCGACGACCAGGTCCTGTCAAGTGGCGGGACTGTTGGCGCGGTTGCGCTGGACGCGGAAGGGAAGCTGGCCGCGGCTACATCCACCGGCGGAATGGTCCTCTCACTGCCGGGAAGAGTGGGGGATTCGGCAATTCTTGGGGCCGGCACCTACGCTGATGCGCACTCGGCAGCTTCCTGCACCGGTGTGGGTGAGAGCATCATGCGCGTGCTGATGGCCAAGGTCTGCGCTGATGCCGTTATTAATGGAATGAGTCCGCAGGAGGCTGCCGAGCTGGCTGTGCGGATCCAGGGAGAGAAGACGCCTGGCACGTCAGGGGCAATCGTGGTTGATATTAGCGGCGCACTGGGCCTGGCCTATAACTCCGACAATATGTATCGCGGATATTTCACCCCGGAGCGAGGTGTGGTGGTGCCGGAGTAGGCCGGGATTTGCTGAGTGCGCATGAAGGAACCGAGCAAGCAACTCAGCTTGCCAGCAGCGAGCGTCCGTCCATCTCCGGAGGCTGTTCCATCGACCAGAGGTCGAGAAAGGTCGGGATGATATCCCGCAGGGCCTGCCCGTGAGTGTCGGCGAAAACATCTTCGGGCTGCTCCTTGTAGGGATGCTCAAGCTGGCGGATTGTCCCCACAATTACTAAAGGTACCGGATTCAACGTGTGGGTAACGTATATGTTACCTGCGCTATCGCGCATACGCTCGCAGTTGCCGTGGTCGGCAGTCACAATCAGATAGCTCTTCTTGCCATAATCCACAGCTTCCAGGATGCGCCCGAGGCTGTGGTCCACCGCTTCAGCGGCCTTTACGGCAGCTTCCAGGTCGCCAGTGTGCCCAACCATATCGCCGTTGGCGAGGTTGATGACTGTCAGGAAGCAACCATCAGAGTTGATCATATCAACCGCCGTGTTGGTGACGCTCATCGCGCTCATTTCCGGCTTCTGGTCGTACGTGGCGACCTTTGGCGACGGGATGAGTACTCGCCGCTCGTTCTCAAACGGCTGCTCACGACCGCCGTTGAAAAAGTAGGTGACGTGGGCATATTTTTCGGTCTCGGCAACTTTGCAGACGCTGCGGCCCTGTTTGCTCAGAAATTCTGTGACCGTATTGGGCAGTTCTTCATCCGGCAGAACTACTGGGTTGCCGAAATCGCTGGAATAGCGCGAGAACGTTAGGAGCCGCTCAATGGTGAAGGGCCTGTCGAACGCGTCAAAGTCACTGAGATACAGCGCGCGCGAAAGCTCACGGGCGCGGTCCTCGCGGAAGTTGTAAAAGATGATGCTGTCCCCGGGTTGCATCAGGACGGGTTCTTTGTTCCCTTCGGCGTCCACAACGCAGAACGGCTTGACGTACTCGTCGGTCTGCCCGCGCTGATGCAGAGCGCCAAGGTAGTCTATGGGATTTGTTGTGGTTGACCCCTGCCCCTGGACGATTGCGCGATAAGCTGGTTCCAGCCGTTCCCAGCGCTTATCCCGGTCCATCGCGTAGTAGCGACCTGAAACGGTAGCCAATTTGGCGCTGTACGGGTATTCCTTCAGTTTTCGAAGAAGCCCGTGCAGGAAGCCCTTTCCGGCATAGGGGCCTGTGTCCCGACCGTCGAGGATGGCGTGGACGACAACCTGTTTCACGCCGTGGTGAGCCGCCGCGTCCAGCAAAGCGAAGAGATGGGAGATGTGCGAATGCACTCCGCCATCAGACAGCAGCCCTATCAGATGCAGGGCTGAGTTGCTGGCCACGGTGGACTTCATAATCCCGGCAATGGCGGGGTTCGTCAGGAACTCGCCCCGCGCCACCATCTGGTCCAGTCGCGCCAGGGGCTGGATGACCCGCCTGCCGGCGCCGATGTTCAGATGACCGACCTCGCTGTTGCCCATCTGTCCCGGTGACAGGCCAACGGCAACACCCATACAGTCGAGCAATGTCCATTGATGTTCCTGCAGCAGCCTGTCCCAGTTGGGTGTGTTGGCAAGGCGCACCGCGTTGCCCGTAGGGTCGAACCGGTAGCCCCAGCCATCCAGAATGAGCAGGACGCCAGACTTGCGTTCCATTGTGATGTATTCTATCACCGCTTGCGGCAGCGGTCTCTGAAACCCCGGTGCAAGGTTGCGGATTCAGCGAACCCGCCCTCCCTGCGCTCCCGTAAGAGACGCTCTGTGTGTGGGTTGCCTGTTCTGGCGCGCCAATCTGTGCAGCGCAGGTTATTCCTCGTCGTAGTAGACGCCGTCACTACCCTGGTGCTGAACGTCCTTTACCGGCCGCTCGCGGTATATGCGCCGCGCGCGGACACCGGCGTCATCGGTCTGGGTGCGTGCCACCATCTCATCCAGCATCTGGCTATCGCCGATTGTGAAGCGGTCGCCCCCAAGAGACTCGTCGAACGTGGGAAGGATCTCGATGATTCCGCCGGCCCGTCCGGACTCTATAAGGTGCTTTAGCTCTGCCAGAAGGCAGGATGCCGCTCCCGTAAAAAACAGCCCAACAGAGAATCCGAGCATCAAATCCCAGAAGCCGCTTCCCCGTTTGTTCATATCGTCAGCCACGCTCCAGCGGGCAGATTATATGGCGCGCTTGAAGGTGCGTCAAGGAGTGTCCTGTAATGGGATATGCAGAATTCTTGCATTTTGCCGCTTTTCGGAATAGTATCTGCGCGAATACAAGGAGGAAGTAGTGAAACTGCGACAAATCGGGGTGGCCGGCTTTGGCACGATGGGAAGCGAGATCGCTCTGCTGGCATCCATGGCGGGGTATGAAGTATTCGCTTACGACGTCGTTGCCGGGGTTGTGGAAGACAAGCTGAAACGGCTTTCCAAACTGATCCGCATGCTCCGGAAAGAAGCCAGCGATGATGAGCGGGCGGAAGTTATCGAACGGATCAGTGTGCAAAAAGACCTGGACGGCTTCGCCGGCTGCGACCTGGTGGTTGAGGCAGTGCTGGAGGACTTCGAGGTAAAATCGCGCTTTTTCTCCGAGCTGAACGGCATTTGCGGACAGGAAGCAATCTTCGCGACCAATACGTCCAGCATTGGCATTACCCGGCTGGCGGCTGTGAGCGGCCGTCCTGAGCGGTTCATCGGGCTGCACTTCTTCAATCCGCCGTCTCAGATGACCCTTGTAGAAGTAGTCCCCGGACTTCAGACGACGGACGAAGTGCGTGACGCAAGTGTTGAGTTCATCAAGAAGCTGGGCAAGAAACCGCTGGTGTTCAAGGAGACTCCCGGTGTTGTTGTCAACCGAGTGCTGATGGCGATGGCGGTTGAGGCGATGGCGCTTTATGAAGAGGGCATAGGTGAGCCGGCGGAGATAGATGAAGCATTGAGGCGTGGCGCTGGATGGCCGCTGGGGCCCTTCAAGCTGATGGACCTGGTAGGCCTGGATGTATTCCTGCAAGCGTGCGAAATGCTCTACAGGGAACATGGAAACAGCAAATTTCGACCGCCGTTTGTGCTGAAGCAGCTCGTTCAGGCAGGGCGACTGGGGCGCAAGACGCGCGCAGGATTCTACGACTACTAGGAGCGCAGGTGGGCAGAGACGCTAAGAACCTTTGCCTGCTGGGCTCCACAGGCAGTATCGGCTGGACTACTCTTCGCGTCGTTCGTGCGCATCCCGGCAGATTCAAGCCCCTGGTTCTGGCAGCACGGTCGCGCGGCGACGTTCTTTTGGAACAGGCTAAAGAGTTCAAGCCGAAAACTTGTGTGCTCACTGACCAGGACGCTGTTATCAAATACTGCGGCGACTTTAATGCTCTGGGTATTGAAATCCTGGCGGAAGCCGACAGCCTTCCCGCTGTTGCGGCGCATAAAGAGGTGGACTCCGTGGTTTGCGCCATGAGCGGCGTGGCGGGATTGGCACCTATGGAATCGGCCATCCGGGCCGGCAAGGAGATACTGTTCGCCAATAAAGAGGCTCTTGTCGTGGGCGGCGAATACATAATGCGGCTTGTGCGGGATTCGGGCGTGCGTTTCTTGCCGATTGACAGCGAGCACTCAGCCATCTACCAGTGCCTTCTGGCGGGGCGACGAGGCGAAGTGTCCTCCATAACGCTGACTGCATCGGGTGGCCCGTTTCTCCACAGCTCTCCCGATCAGATGTCCTCGGTAACGAAAGAGCAGGTTATGGCGCACCCAACGTGGGAGATGGGGCCTGAAGTGACGGTGAATTCTGCGACGATGATGAACAAGGCCCTGGAGGTCATCGAGGCGCACTTCTTGTTCGGGCTGCCACCGGAAAAGATACGTGTTGTCATACACCCTCAGAGCATCGTGCACGGCCTCGTCGAATTTACTGATGGGAGCGTGCTGGCTCAGTTGTCCCGTCCAGATATGGCGCTGGCAGTGCAATACGCGCTGACCGCTCCCGAAAGGCTGGCAGGCGTGGTGGAAGCGCTGGATCTCGCTGCAATAGGGACGCTTGAGTTCCTGGAGCCTGACGAGCAGCGCTTCCCCTTGCTGCGGCTTTCGTACGAGGCTCTGGGCGGCGAATGGTGGGAGCCTGTGGCGCTGAATGCCATAAACGAAACGCTGGTTCGGGCGTTTCTGGCGGACCAGATTGATTTCGAAGCGCTGCTGAAACTCATTGCTGACTGCTTTGGGCGGCGAAATGAAATTACCGGCGAATGGTCTCCTTCTGCGAAGGAGCCTGAATGCCTTGACGATATTCTGCAAGCTGACACGGCCTTCCGCAATTTCGCGCTGAGTTCCATTAAGCGGCATGGATTGCGGGGTGCCGAATAAACCGCTGTGAAGGAGTGCAATGAGCGACTTTAGGGACAAGCTTGATGATGAACTGAAGCTGCGAGTCTGGGAGAAGGCCCTTTCACGTGGAGGGGACTTCGCGGAATTATTCGTGGAGGACACGAACCAGCTCAGTTTCCAGCTTCGGGACGGAAAAGTGTCGGAACTCGCGCAGGGATGCAGGCAGGGCGTCGGTGTCCGCGTTGTCGCAGGAGACGTCTACGGCTATGCCTGGCTGGACGGCTTCAACGCCGATGACCTGCTACAGGCTGCGGGCACGGCTGCGGCAATCGCCCAGAGCGGCCATCCTCAGGTCGTCCCGGTGCGTGAGCTGTCTGTGCCAGACCTGTATCCGCTGGAGCATCCGCTCTCTGAATTGGGCTTCAGCGACAAAATGGAACTGCTAAAGGAAGCGGATGCCCGCCTGCGGGAGGCCGATGAGCGGCTTCATCAGGTTATCATCGGCTACACGGAGGAGATGCGCCATATACGTGTTGCCACGTCGGACGGCGTGGATGTGCGCGATGAGCAGCCGCTGATGAGAGTTGCCAGTGTTGTGGTGGCGCTGCAAAACGGGAAACGCAAGCAGGGCTTTCATGCGTACGGCGGGCGAGTGGGCCGGGAGTTGCTGGATAAACAGCCGCCCGCGAAGGAGCTGATGAAGGCTGCTGATATGGCGCTCACGATGCTTGATGCGCGCCCGATTAAAGGCGGCCCGATGCCGGTGATTCTGTGCCCGGGATGGGGCGGGGTTCTGCTTCATGAAGGCGTTGGGCACGGGCTGGAAGGTGATTTCAATTTCAAGGGGTCAAGCCTGTTCGCCGGGAGGGTAGGGCAGGAGGTCGCCAGTGATCTGGTGACGGTCGTGGATGACGCAACGATACCCTACCATCGCGGGTCACTCAATATCGACGATGAGGGCACGCCCGGCGCTCGCACCGTTCTAATCGAAAAGGGAGTTCTGAGGGGGTATATGCATGACCGCATCAGCGCGTCTCAGTTGGGCGCGGCGCCGACCGGGAACGGCCGCAGGCAGTCGTATACAAAGCCGCCCATACCCCGGATGACCAACACCTTCATGCTGGGAGGCGACGCCAGCCCTGAAGACATCATTGCGGACACAAAAGAGGGTATTCTTGCCAAAGCGCTCGGCGGCGGGCAGGTTGATATTGCGAGCGGTGATTTCGTGTTCGATGTGCAGGAAGGCTACCGGATTGAAGACGGCAAGGTAACGCATCCGGTAGAGAATGCGACCCTGATCGGGAATGGCCCGAAGACGCTGACTCTGGTGGATATGGTGGCTTCGGACTTCTCGCTCTGCACCGGCGTGGGGACTTGCGGCAAGGACGGACAAAGTGTGCCCTGTGGTGTTGGGGAGCCGACGCTGAGGGTTCACGAGATGACAGTCGGCGGTCGCGGATAGAAGTATTTGCGCGGAGAGCTGGCGTGTGGGCGGGTGCTGCGCGGTGTTATAATTGCGGCGATTTCGGCGGCGGACAAGTACGTGTGCATTCTGTGCTTGTAATGGCGCTCCGGCTAAATCTCTGGTGGCGGAGCCAAACATGACATATGCTGATGGAGGAAGGTAACTATGCTTAACGGAAGGCCAAACATCCCTGTGCCGGTGAACGAGCCGGTGTTTTCATATGCGCCGGGAGCAACCGAGCGCGCTGAGTTGAAGGCGGAGCTCAAGCGCCAGCTTCGGCGCAAGATTGAAATACCGCTGATTATTGGCGGAAAACGGATACGCACGGGCCAGCTCGGCAAGAGCGTGTGTCCGCACGACCACGGCCACGTTCTGGCCGAATACCACATGGCCGGGCCGGATGAAGTCGAGATGGCGGTGCAGGCCGCAGCGAAGGCGTGGCAGGAATGGGCGCGTATGCCCTGGGAGCAGCGCATGTCCATCTTTTTGCGTGCTGCGGAGCTGCTATCCGGCCCCTGGCGCGCCCGGTTGAACGCCGCGACGATGCTTGGGCAGAGCAAGAACGCCTTTCAAGCGGAGATAGACTCTGCGTGTGAACTTATCGACTTCTGGCGGTTCAATCCATGGTACGCCCAGCAGATTTACGAGGAGCAGCCACCGTATTCGTTGGATGGTGTGTGGAACTATACGGAGGCACGGCCGCTGGAGGGATTCGTTTTTGCGGTTACGCCTTTCAACTTCGCCTCCATTATGGGCAATCTGCCCACAGCGCCGGCGATGATGGGCAACGTGGTACTCTGGAAGCCGGCGCGGAGCGCTGTATTCCCGGCGTACGACATAATGCTGCTGCTTGAGGAGGCAGGCCTCCCGCCGGGAGTCATCAATTTCCTGCCAGGTTCCGGGGCGAAGATTGGCCCCAGGGCGCTGTCGCATCCCGATTTGGCAGGGGTTCACTTCACGGGCTCAACCTCTACGTTCCAGACCATGTGGAAGACGATTGGCGCCAACATTGAAAGCTACCACACCTACCCGCGCATCGTTGGCGAAACGGGCGGCAAGGACTTTATCTTCGTCCACAACTCCGCCAATCTAGAGGTGGTGGTAACGGCAATCGTGCGGGGAAGCTACGAGTACCAGGGGCAGAAGTGCTCCGCCGCGTCGCGCGTATACGTGCCATCCAGCCGGTGGGCCAGGCTGAAGAAGATGCTCCTCGAGGAGATTGCCACCATAAAGATGGGCGACGTGACGGATTTTTCGTGCTTCATGAACGCAGTGATTGACCGCTCTGCGTTCAAGACGGTTACCGGATACATCGAGAACGCGCGTAAGTCCCGTGATGCAAAAATTATCTGCGGTGGCGGTTACGACGACAGCAAGGGCTACTTCATCGAGCCGACGGTCGTCGAGGCCAAGAAGCCGGACTATTTGTGCATGGTGGAGGAGATATTCGGGCCGGTGGTTACGATCTACGTCTATCCCGACCGCGAATATGAGAAGACGCTCCGGTTATGCGACGGGACTTCGCCATATGCCCTGACAGGCGGGATATATGCCGAAGACCGCAAAGCCGTTAATCTCGCCTACGATATCCTCTGGCATTCCTCGGGCAACTTCTACATCAACGACAAGCCGACCGGAGCGGTCGTGGGGCAGCAGCCGTTCGGCGGAAGCCGGGCGAGCGGCACGAATGACAAGGCCGGCAGCATGCTCAATTTGCTGCGCTGGGTGTCGCAGCGCGCGGTCAAGGAGAACTTCCTGCCGCCCAAGGACTACCGCTACCCCTTCCTGGCGGAGGAGTAGCCGCTTATCGGCAACGGGCGTATCTGTTAGGGCTGTTGACGCACGTTTAAACGCTCTTGGAGGCTGATATGTACGAAGGCCTGAAAGACAAAGTCGCGGTTGTTACCGGCGCAAGCGCGGGCATTGGTGAAGCGACGGTTTGCGCCCTGGCTAAGGCGGGATGCCACGTCGCAATGGGAGCGCGGCGCGTTGAGCGCCTGGCAGACCTGCACAACCGCGTGACACGGGATAATCCAGGAGTTGAGATCGCCACCGCTCCACTGGACGTGCAGAAGCTGGACGATGTCAGGGCTTTCGGGGCAATGGTGAAGGAGAGGTTCGGCACGGTGCACATCCTGGTGAACAATGCCGGACTGGTGCGCGGGGTCGATCCGCTCGTGGAAACTCCTGAAGAAAACGTTCAGGTGATGATCGAGACGAACGTCGTTGGGCTGATCCGAATGACGCAGGAGATGATGCCAGCGCTTATTGATTCAGGGAACGGGAATATCGTGAACGTGGCGAGTATAGCCGGATGGTATGCCTATCCCGGCGGCAGCGTTTACTGCGCGACGAAGGCCGCTGTGCGCTCCCTCTCGCAGGCGATGCGCGTGGAGATTGTGGATAAGCCGGTGCGATTGACCGTAATATCGCCGGGAATGGTTGAAACGGAGTTCTCGGATGTTCGCTTCTTTGGCGATAAGGAGAAGGCCAGCGAGGTTTACAAGGGGATGAAGCCTCTCGTTGGCGAGGACATCGCGGACTGCATCGTCTGGGCGGTCTCGCGCCCGAAGCACGTGAATATCGATGAGATACTGGTTACGCCCCAGGAGCAGGGCGGCATCTTGAAGGTGCACCGGCCGGGGGAATGATGTATCTTGGCGCTTGGCGGATTGAGTAAATCAGCACTTAGCTGTGACGTGAAATAAGTTTCGCCTTTCCCGGCAGAAGCGTCGCAGGATTGCTGTTGGCGAACGATGCCCGTGTATAGGCTTAGAACCTATATCGGTTTGTAGTTCTTTTAGCTATGGACTTTGAAGTTGCGCGGGCTAAGTTCTCGATCGCAGAACTCGGTTTAGCACATAATCGGGAGCCGGCAATCTATGCTGCAACCGGTTACCATCCGTCGCCGATCGCTAAATAGCTGTCGCCGAGACCGATGTAGAGCAAGCCATCCTCTCCCAACACCGGATTGCCACCGTACGGGCAGGCAGGTGAAACAGCCTGCGACCATTTCACCGCTCCATCAGGTGTTATGGCATAGACAGTACCCGAATTAGGCGCGATGTAGATCAGCCCGTCCCCGCCAACTGCCGGATTGCCCAAGATGGGAGAATCCGCGGTGAACCGCCATTTCATTGTGCCATCGGGATTGATGGCGTAGAGATGGCCAAAGATGCTGGCGGCGTATACTGTCCCGTCTTCTGCGATAGCAGGGCAGGATGATATCCATCCCTCTGTCTGAAACTCCCACTTCAGTGAACCGTCAGCAGATATCGCGTCAAGGTACCCAATGTCGCCCTCAGGCGGCGCATTCCATTTCCCGCCCTGAACACCTATGTAGATAGTCCCGTCATCGCCTATTGCCGGGCTGGACCACAGCGCTCCCGCTCTGCCAACTTCCAGCTCCCACTTGAGGCTGCCGTCCCCGTTCAACGCGAAGACCGTGCCTTCGTAAGTGGCTGAGTAAACAGTCCCGTCCTCACGGACCGCCGCCGTCGAGACGACACCGCTTCCAGCAAGATAATCCCATCTTAGGGATCCGTCCGGATTAAGAGCAATTAGATAGCCGTCCTCCGTATCTCGGAAACCGTCTCCAGTGCCCAGGTAAATAGCACCATCAGGTCCTACGGTTGGGCTACTGAAGTAGCCAGCCGCAGGCAACTCTACTCTCCACTTCAGGCTGCCGTCGGGATTTACCGCCAGCAAGTGGGATACGCTCGAGAAATACAACATCCCATCCTTGGCTATTGCGGGGGACGAGAATTCAGGAATTTCGTGGTCGGAAAGAGTGAATATCCACGAGACGGTACCATCACGGTTAATCGCCCAGAGCCCCCCGTTGTGTCCTTTGAGCATGACATAGATTATGCCCTCGTCACTTATTACCGAATTCCATTTGAAGTGGCCCCTTGCCTTCGTCGCGGTTATAGCGCCGACCATTTGCGGTCCCACGTAAGGACTTCTCATCGTGTGCTGCGGGTCTTTACAATGCATATGCCAGTCTCCACCTGCAATGCGAAGCTCTACCGGCTCGGAATAGACACCAGCTTTTCCACTTGGATGACACGGCGCTACCCGAAAAAGCATTCGTCGCGCAAAGGGGATGATGTGCGAAAAGCGCTTCGCCCCGTCACTTGTAGCATCCGCCAACGTTAGCGCGCCAACCTTAGCATATTGTGCCGGCGCCGCAAACGATCTCTCCACGACATACTCGCTGAACTCGCTCAGGTAATTGGCCGCTATCGCCGTAATATCAGCGATGTCTACGACACCGTTCCCGGAACCGTCAATCACCGCCTGGATGCTGGTGCGGCTAAGGTCGTCCTCCGGGACGGTTTCGCCGAAATGCTGCGCTAAAGGTGTGATGTCAGATATGCCGACAATGCCGTTCTGGTCGTAATCGCCCAAATTGCGGTAATGCCAGGACAGTGTATAGGTACCGTCGCCGTTGTCGGTAATGGCTAGGTCGTTTACCCGGTTAGCTTCGCCGGTGGGTGGGGTGGAGACTGTCTTGGCTTCTCCACGGGCAGCGAGCGTATCGGCAAACGCATCCTTCAACTCCGTCCACAGCGCCGCGTCCACGCCCTCGGGACAGGCGAGCGCGTCCAGCTCCGCTAGAGCATCGTCCGGGGACTGCGATGGCGAGGCGGTGGGCGACAGGTCGCCAGTGGGTGAGGGCAGAGCGACGTTCCCGGTAGAGTGCTTCCCCTTCCCGCACGAAGCAAACGCTAATGCGAAAGCGCACAACAGCGCGGCGGTGATAACCGCCAGCCGTAGGGTCGCTGACTTGACCATGATATTCCCTTCTTTCGTTGTGCCTAAGGGCACATTTGCTGACACTTATCAGACTCACGAACAGGGGAATTGTTCCAGGCAAAGCGGTGCTTCTAAGATAAGCAGGAGTGGAGACTTCAGTCTCCACACGGTCATTCTCGCGAATGAATTCGCGAGTCCGTGTCCGTAGTTGCTGAGCTGGTCAGTTCACCTACCCAGCATGGTTCACCTTTCATCCATTCACGGCTAGAATACTCCCAGGAGGAACTTCCACATGGCATACGCATTTCTGAAAAGGCTTGGAATCGAGGATGTGAATCACGGCGGATTTGGCGGCAAGTGGCTCGGCCGCGGCGAGGAGCTGGATGTGGTCACGCCCATCAACGGCAAGCGAATCGCGTCGATAAGGCAATGCACTGCGGAGGATTACGAGAAGACGGCGCGGCGCTTCCTGGGGTAAGGCGACCAGCTTCACAGCGCTTGCATGCCAGCAGTGTGTTCTGCTTGACCGGTTCACTCCCTGATATTGGTGAAATAAGCGACTACCTATAAGGCTCTCTTGCTATAAACAGAGGAGACTTAGAAATTCTTCAGTAAGATAAAATCACTTTTTCGGTAGTGGCTATCAGGGGGCTCTGGAAGGGCGTCTATCTCACCCTCAAGCGGAATGGAGGGCTCTAAATCTGGAAGAACGGTTTCCGTCAGGTGCAGGTCTTTAATCTCGCCCTGAATGTTCATGGCTGAGAGATCAATCTCAGTGAAATCTCCGGTCAGGCTCATATCTGTCCAGCAGCCAGTTCTGCCTTGAGAAGATCCGGCGATATAGGCATTTCCGCTGTCGTCAGTGAGCAAGTCAGCTGCGACGGGAGTCCAAGCATCCCACCAATACGTGGGTGGAGGAGGTCCCCATTTTTTGGCGAGGGAGACTGTTCCGTCTTTTTTCAACTGTATGAGCAGGATGCTTGTCACTGACCTCCATGGGGGTGAGCACGCTAATACGTCGTAGCTTTCCCAGTGGCTGCCCAGAAGCAGAAAACGCTCCGGTGTAAGTACACGCATCTTATTAAACGAAACATTCTCCGGTAGCACCCAATTTTTTGCCCACACGACATCACCATCGCTTGTCAGTTCTCCGATGGTAGAACCGCTGCGGAAATAGAGAGTATTAGAAACCACAAGCTCTCCTGGCGCTAATCCGTCATACAGCTTAACGAAAATCAGGCTCCCATCCAAGCTGAACTTGAGCAGAAGTGGTCCGCCTCCTTCTCCTTCAAGAGGCCCCGTAGAGCCTGATATATAGATGTTCCCTTGCTCATCGACGGCTATATCTCTCCCCCCATCCATCCATCCGCCTTTATCCCATCCCTCGGTAAACTCTACCTCTCCATACTTGTCTAACTTGAGTACATAAAGGTCCCAATGGGAAAAGGGGCAGTCTGTTCTTTGTCCTGTTACATAGATGTTCTCCTGAGAATCCACGCATAAGTCGCTGAAATGGTCAGTTGCAGGTCCGCCCAAGGCTTTTGCGAATACGAGATTCCAATCGGGGTCCAATTTCATTACTACTATGTCCCCATACACATCACCGTAAGCATCGGTCCAGCCACCAATGTAGATGTTCCCTCTGCTATCGGTCAGAAGAGAGATGATTCGTACGCCTGCCGGGATGCCCAGTGTCTTTGCGGATACGAGTTCGCCCGCGGTCGTGAACTCAACCGCGACGTAATCGTGTGAAATCTTGGCATAGCCTATGAGCGCAAGATGCCCGTTCGGCCGCCAAATTGCCCCATCTACATCCGTCCACTCACCTGGTCTCCAAGAGTGAACCCAAGAACTCGATTCCCTCACTTCATAGGAGAATGGATATGTATGCTCCCCAAACTGATTCCGTAGAGAGAGAGATGCCTCGTAGGTGCCCAGTTTCGCGCCTACGACAAGCGCTACCGGACTTCCGCCCAGCTCTGTTGCCGTTTTCAGCTTACTTGGCGAAACGCCTTCACCCATATCCCAAGCCTCTGTGAAATTCAGGTTGCCGTCCTCATCATAGGGCCCCCCAACGGCTATGGCGGTAAAGACCTGACCCATATCGAGATAAACCTCTCGCGGCTGAACATCAAGAATAAGCGGAGGTCCGAAAGGGAAGGGCAACGTTTCTGATGGTTCTCCGAACTCGCCACTCGAATCGTATGCGACAACCTGAAATAGGACGCCATCACCTACAGCTTCTGCCGAGAAAGAATGGCTGCAAACTCTCCTCTCAATAACGGCGCCTTCTGCTGCTTCAAAGCCCACCGAGCCGAGATTCTCAAATGCTAGGGATGAATCGGCTACACGGACCTTGTACCCGACCACCACACTGGAGAAGCCCTCAGCAATAGGCATGATATCGGCGCAATCGATGATGCAATTGCCGCTGCCGTCGATGACGGCGAGAAGGCAGTTTACGTCCTCGACGTCGTAGGTTTCGCCGTAATGCATCGCAATGGGTGTGATGTCGGAAATGCCGACGGTGCCGTTTTGGTCGTAGTCACCCAGATTGCGGTAATGCCAGGTAAGAGTGTAAGTCCCGTCGCTATTGTCGGTAAGTGCGAGGTCGTCCACCCGGTTGGCCTCGCCGGTTGGGGGCCTGCATATGATTTTGCTAGCGCTATTGATGTGAAGCTGTTTGGCTAACTCATCCTTGAGCTGTTGGAAGAGGTCCGGCGCGACACCCTCGGGAGTTTTCAGCTTCTCCAGGTCCGCAAGCGTTTCGTTCAGCGAGACCTCTACCGGTGACTGCGCTATTGGCAACTCCGTCTGTAACGAAGGCAGGCTTGATGGTTTGCGCTCATGTCCCCCGCAGGCGCTGGTCATAAGTGCGAACGCACAGATAGCCAGCGCTACAAAAGCGTCATGGAGACTGCTGCTGAAGCTCATAATCGTTCCCTCCCGCTGCGCCGGGGCGATTCGCCCGCACTCGTGCAGCTATCAATATTGTTATACCCTTAACTTGTTGGTCCCGAGCAATCTGTAACTTACGTCTAGCTGGCCAGTGCGGTTCAATTTTGAGCATTTCACGGCTAGAATACTCCCAGGAGGAACTTCCACATGGCATACGCATTTCTGAAAAGGCTTGGAATCGAGGATGTGAATCACGGCGGATTCGGCGGCAAGTGGCTCGGCCGCGGCGAGAAGCTGGATGTGGTTACGCCCATCAACGGCAAGCGAATCGCGTCCGTGAGGCAGTGTACCGCGAAGGACTACGAGAAGATTGCCGCCGCTGCGCAGGAAGCGTTTGAATACTGGCGCGAAGTTCCGGCGCCCAAGCGCGGTGAAGTAGTGCGGCAATTGGGGCTGGAGCTGCGCGAGCACAAGGAGGACCTGGGCAGGCTGGTGACGCTGGAGATGGGCAAAATCCTGCCGGAAGGCGTGGGCGAAGTGCAGGAGATGATTGATATCTGCGACTTTGCCGTCGGGCTTTCGCGCCAGCTTTACGGACTGACGATGCCTTCCGAGCGCGAAAGGCATTTCATGATGGAGCAGTGGTATCCGCTGGGTGTGGTGGGCATAATCTCGGCGTTCAACTTCCCCGTCGCGGTATGGTCGTGGAACGCGGCGCTTGCGGCGGTGTGCGGAGACGCGATGATATGGAAACCCGCGAGCAAAGCACCACTCACAGCGATTGCCGTAACGAAGATCGCCGAGCGCGTGCTGAAGCGCAACGGCGTGCCGACGGCACTGATGAGCCTGGTTGTAGGGCGCGGCGGAGATATCGGCGACGTGATGCTTGAAGATAACCGGCTGAAGCTCGTTTCGATGACTGGCTCGACGAGGGTGGGGCACCACGTCGCGCAGGTTGTTGCCGCACGATTTGGCCGCACCATTCTGGAGCTTGGCGGTAATAACGCGATCATCGTAACGCCCAGCGCGAATATGGAATTGGCGATCCGAGCAATCCTGTTCGGCGCGGTGGGCACAGCCGGCCAGCGCTGCACCACCACGCGCCGCATCATCGCCCACAAGTCGGTCAAGGATGAGCTGGTAAAGGCGCTTGTGAAGGCGTACAAGCAGGTGCCCATCGGCAATCCGCTGAGGAAAGGAACGCTGATGGGGCCGCTGGTGGACACGGACGCTGTGGAGCTGATGTTTGCTGCCATCAAGCGCATCCAGGGCGAGGGTGGCAAAGTCGTGTATGGCGGGAAGAAGCTGCGGGGCAAGGAGTATCCCGGAGGCTGTTACGTGACGCCGTGCATCGTGGAGACGCCGAAGCAGCTTCCGCTGGTGTGCGACGAGACTTTTGCGCCGATTTTATACGTGATGTCTTACCGGACGCTTGATGAAGCGATTGAGCTGCACAACGGCGTGCCGCAGGGGCTTTCCAGCGCGATATTCACGGACGACGTGAAGGAGGCGCACCGGTTCCTCAGCGTTACAGGCTCGGATTGCGGTATCGCGAACGTGAACATCGGAACCAGCGGTGCGGAGATCGGCGGCGCGTTCGGCGGCGAGAAGGAAACCGGCGGCGGGCGCGAGAGCGGCTCCGACGCCTGGAAAGCCTATATGCGCCGCCAGACGAATACGGTGAACTGGAGCACCGACCTGCCGCTCGCGCAGGGGATCGAGTTTGGGTAGGGAATCCTGCTAACGTTTCTAAGAAAGCTCTACCCATTTTTCAAGAGGAATCTTTCTTTCTAGTATTATCTCGACTTCCTTCAATAGCATTCTCAACTGCGGTACCGAGTACTCCGCAACGTTCGGTATCGCAAGGCGATGGTTTTCATAAACCATAAATTGATGGCGCTTTCCTGAAAAGGGCCCATCAAACTCTAGTTTCCTCAGCTTCTGGATGAAGTCTCTTCTCTTACAGGGCGTCCACTGGCTCACGAGTTGGCTCCGCGTTGAGGTCTATTCCTGCGATTACGGGAAGCTTATGCCCCATTTGAAGTCCGAGGAGAATCCACTCTTCAAGAGTGGAGCGGAGTTCCTCTTCACATTGCCGGAGGCTTTTCTCGAAGGCGACGACTCCCGGACACTGCGCGATGCGCCCTGAGAACGTGCCATCTTCCAGCTTATCGTAGGAGGCTGAAGCCATTGCTTCCTCAACGTATTCACTTAAAATGTATCTACCGTTCATAAGATTCTCCGATGTTCGGCAGTCAGTTTATTATAACCTATGGCTGTAAAATGAAAGGGGCGAGAGCGGCTCTGACGCCTGGAAAGCCTATATGCGCCGGCAGACGAATACCGTCAATTGGTCTACCGACCTGCCGCTCGCGCAGGGGATCGAGTTTGGGTAGGGCATGAACGGGCGAGTTGCTGAGGTATAATGATAGTTGATGGCGCAAACGAGACAACTCACAGCGGTTCTGTGGAAGGAAGAGGATATGTATGTGGCTCAGTGCCCGGAGATTGGCACGGTCAGCCAGGGCTATACACAGGAGGAGGCTCTTGCGAATCTGAAAGAAGCTACAGAGCTTTATCTGGAGGAGTTCCCTTCTGCGGGCGGTGAGAAGCCCCAGCTGACGACTTTTGAGGTCTCTGTTCGTGCCTGAGCTTCCGAAGCTCGCAGGCAAGAAGGTGATACTGATTTTAGAGCGGCTTGGCTTCGCGCAAGTGCGTCAGCGTGGTAGCCATGTCATCCTTAAGAGAGCAACTCCTGAAGGCGAACGGGGTTGCGTAGTGCCGCTGCATCGGGAGGTCAAGTCAGGCACCTTGCAGGGAATACTGCGTCAGGCTGGTATTGCTCATGATGAGTTTCTTAGAGCGTTGAAGTAGCTGTCCAGCCTTGCTGCTGAGTCTGGGAGGAAGTTGCTTATGCGCCGGCAGACGAACACCGTGAACTGGGGCACCGACCTGCCCCTCGTGCAGGGGATCGAGTTTGGGTAGTCTGTGGCTATGCTTCTGTGCTATCATAATTTGCAAGACCTGTTCGGGGGGGCGGTATGGAATCCAAGAGTGAGATATGCCGAAATTGCCGGTATTTCGCGCCGGGGGCGCAGGACGGCGCGGAGATTGAGGGCGGCGCCAAAATGGGCGAGTGCCTGAACCCGGAGAGTGACTACGAGCACCGCACAATTGACGAGTCATTTGGCTGTAAGGCATTTGAAGCCTGCGGTGAGGATTGACGCGAGCGCGGATTTGCTAAAATAGCGTCCGTGATCAAGTTTCTTCTTCGGACCCGGGGACCGATTCTCACGCTACGCGAGCCGTATCACGCTCCCAAGCGCCAGGAAGCCCTGTGCGACCTGAATATCATATTCGGCGGTTTCGTAGGCATCGATACTGAATCGGGCAAGATAAACTACCTGTCGCAGCATCCGCCTGAGAAGTCCCTTATGAACGGCAGGTGTGTCGAGTATGACGCAGGCGCACGAGTTATCATGCCCGGATTTGTGGACTGCCACAACCACCTCCTGTGGGCAGGCTCGCGTGCTCACGAGTTCTTTGCGCGCTGCAAAGGCGCGACTTACCACGAGATCGCCGAGGCCGACGGAGGCATCGCATACACGCGCCAGAAAACGCTTGACGCGACCGAGGATGAGCTGCTCGAAAACGGCCGCAGGCACCTTCGGATGCTGGCAGACCACGGAGTTACCACGGTTGAAGCCAAGAGCGGCTATGCGCTGACGAAGGAGGGCGAGCTGCGCACCCTTCGTGCGTTCGCCAGGCTGCAAAGCGAGTTCGCGGGCACGATTGTGCCGACATACCTTGGCGGGCACCTGATACCGCCTGAATTTGCGGACCGCCGCGAGAAGTACATAGACGAAGTGATACAGACGCTTGCGGTGATTCGCCGGGAAAAGCTCGCTGAGTTCTGCGACGTGTTTGTGGACCCCCTCGCGCTGACCAGGGAAGAGGGCAGGAGGATACTCCTGGCGGCAAAGGAGCAGGGCTTTCTGCTCAAGCTGCACGCGGACGAGTTCGGCGATGACGGCACCAGCGCGCTTGGAGTGGAGCTTGGCGCAACATCGGTGGACCATCTCGCGGGTATGGGCAGCGAGAGCATTAAGAAGCTCGCAGAGTCGGGAACTATCGCCGTGCTTTTACCAGCAACGATGTTCTTCACACAGACGGCCCTCAACGCTCCGGTGCGCGAGCTTATTGACGCGGGCGCGGCTGTGGCTCTGGCGACAGACCTGAATCCGGGAAGCAGCCTGGTGTTTGACCCATCGTTTGTGCTTACGCTGGCCGGCCTGCGGATGGGTATGGCATGCGACGAGGCGATAAACGCACACATCAAGAATGCAGCGTTCGCCGTCGGCCGAGGATATACCAAGGGGTCTCTTGCCCCCGGAATGGATGCTGACATAGTGGTTCTGGACACCGGTGACTACAGGGAACTGGGTTACTATATCGGAGCTGATAACGTCGATACGGTAATCGCCCGTGGGCGCTTCTTGAAGCGACGTGGCTGTCTGACGGACACTCTTGCGGGCGAAGCTATGCTGGAGTGAGCCGGGGGCGAATTATTCAATATTCAGGAGGGAACCGTGCTCAGAAATCTGGGTTTTATCGAATTGCTTGATGAGATATCTTCTAAAAAACCGGCACCGGGCGGGGGAAGCGCGGCGGGAGTCGCGGGAGCGACAGGCTGTTCTCTGGTGATGATGGTATGCAACCTGACCATCGGGAAGAAGAGGTACGCCGATGTGCGCGAAGAAGTGGAAGGCATCCTGAAGCAGGCCGATGAGCTTCGAGGACAGTTTCTGTCCTTGATTGATGAGGACACGGACGCATTCATGCGCCTGTTTGAGTTTTTCAAGCTCAAAGAGATGACACCGGAGCAGGAAGCCGGTATGAAAGAAGCCGAAGCTGAAGCCATCGCGGTTCCACAGCGGACGATGGTTGCAGCGCTTGCAGCGCTGAAAGCCGCCGCCAGGCTGGCTCCAATCGGGAATAAGAACGCCATATCCGATGTCGGCGTAGCGGTGCATTTCCTGCAAACGGCCTTCCGCGGCGGGGAGCTGAACGTGCTGATCAACCTTGCCGGAAAGGACGAACTGGAGCGAAGCAAGTACGGGGAATGGCTGAAGGAAATGAACACGGAGTTTGATGGCGCGTATAAGTCAGCCCTGGACGCGGTCCAGAAGGGGATGGACTAGGGCAAGCAGGGCTACCGGCAGTCCCCATAGCGGCGGTGACGCTTGCTGAAGTGCTCGAAGCCGCCATTCTTGAAGGCGATACGCTTGCCGCGGTGGAAGGCGAGGATGCCGTTCTCGTGGGCCAAGGCAGTGCCGATGGGGATTACTCCCCGCGGCAGAAGGCGATGCGCCTTTTCTGCATATGAAGCGCCTATCGTGAAGAGCAACTCGAAATCCTCTTCGGCTGAAAACGTGATGTCTGCCAGCCTGCGGGAATCGAGGTGTCCGTAGTATTTCCGGACTTCGCGATGCAGGAGCCTGGATGAAAGCTCTATGCTGAAGCCAACGTGCGATTGCTCTGCCAGCAGCCTGAGTGAGCGCGCCAGTGAGTCTGACAGGTCAATGCAGCTTGTAACAAGCCCCGCTTCAGCCATCTTTCGTCCCAGAGCAAGGCGTGCGCGAGGCGCAAGAAGTTTTTCAGTTGAGCGGGGGAATCGCCTGAGTTCCGCAACGCTGATTCTTCCTTTTCTACGGGCTTCCAGGAGCTTCAGCCCGAGAGACGCCAATCCCAACGTTCCAGAAATGCACAGCACATCGCCGGCCTTTGCCCCGCTGCGGAGCATCATCCTGCGATGGTCGATCCGACCGATCAGGGCTGCGGATATGGTGAAATCACGGGCCGCAGTAAGGTCGCCCCCGAATACCGTGAAGCTGTACCGTTGCATCGACCGCCGCAAGCCCCTGGTCAGGCTTGCCAGGAATTCTCTAACGGCATAGGGCTTCGGTAGCCCTACGTGAACGAGTGCGCCCAGTGGCGACGCTCCCATCGCAGCCAGATCGGACACGTTAACCGTCATGCACTTGGCGACTATTTGCTCAGGCGTGCTGTAGTCCAGGCGGAAGTGGATGTTCTCTATCATCGCATCCTGGGTAAAGACGAGAGAATCGGCACGGTCTCCGAGTCTAGTCCTCTTGCCGGTGGCATAAGTTGAGAAGTCCTTTGGCAGAAGCGGCATAACCGCAGCGTCGTCTGTGTTGCCCGCCAGGTTCATCGGATGCGGATGCGTCAGGCCAAGCTCTTTACGGAAGAACTCCAGGATCTCAAGCTCGCTGAGTGTCTTGTTACTCACAGGCCGGGATCCATGCCTTGCTCAATTATCTGGGCGTTACCGATTTCGTCACCCACTCTCAGGCTGCGCACGACATCCATACCGTGCACAACCTGGGCCATTACCGTGAAGCCGTAGTTCAAATCGTCCAGCCTGCGGTTGTCCCCCAGGTTGATGAAGAACTGGCAGGATGCCGAGTCCGGGGCGTCCGGCTTGGCGAAGGAAATGGTCGTAGCTGTGTTTTCGGAGAGGCAGGGCTCATCTGGAATAGTTATCTGCGCAAGCTGCGCCTTCTTTGGGTCGTCGGGGTATAGCGGAGTTCCGTTTTCGTCAAAGACCTTACCCATTTGAACCACAAAGCCGGACTCGTAACGGTGAATTACTATGCCGTCATAGAAGCCCTCCCGGATGAGCATAATGAAGTGGGGAGCGGATAGGGGTGCAATCTCAGGATAGATGGCAATGATGAAACTCCCCTTGTTTGTTTCAAAGATAGCCTTGACGACATGGCTCATCCGTGATGGCAACTGTGGCGCAGGTATCTTCTCGATTTCCTTTTCAGTATCCTGGGTTTCTCCTTCCACAGCCTCATCCTCCGATGAATCATCGGGCTGCTCGGTCTCCGGTTGCGCGGATTCCTCAGTTTCCTGCTCTTCCACCGGCAGCTCGTCGGTCGCTTCACCATCTTGGGGCACGTCTGCCTGTTCCGTTTCCGGAAGCTCGGAACCTCCCGCGTCCGTGGCTGATGATGTACCCTCGGCAACCATCACCGGATTTCCCTCAGCAATGTCCCCGGCGGGGGTGTAAACCTTCTTCTCTGCCGAAGTCTGCCGACAGGCTATTAGCAGGATTGCTGCAATCACCAGGAGAATAGAGAACCGGATAAAGTGCATCATTTCACCTCACAACGATTCTACCGCAGAGTATCACAATGCAGCGAGCTGCTTCAGCAACAGCAACACCAGGTTCCGTTCCGCCTGCTGCGACGAATGGCCCAGAATCCGGTTAGTGCGCTGGCGGAATTCGGCATCCGTTATCAGCGTAAGCGCCCTGATGATGGCGGGTGCGCTCCAGCGTGCGGCTGCCGTGGTGAGCTTTTGCTGCACGAAACGGTGCATCCCTTTGAACTCAGGGCGAGAACGGTGCTGGGGGTCGGTGCGAATTGCCAGCAGCCGCTGGAAGCCCCGGTAGAGGTCGGAGAACAGCCTGCCACCTGTTTCCTGGCGGCGAAACACGTCCTGCGCGATTGAGAACGCCTTCTTGTCGCGTGCCAGCGCAGTATCCACCAGTTCCCGGATGCCCTGGCCCAGCGTGCGGGTCAGGACGAAGCTGAATACTTCCTCACGCACCGGCACTTCAACGTTTTCGGGCCTGAGGAGCGAGAGCTTCATAAGTTCGCTATCCATCATTGATGGCAGTTGAAGGCAGGCTTCCGCGAGCCTGTCGGCCTGCGATGGGTTCAACTTCAGGCCGTAACGCTTCAAAGCCCGGCTTACCGCCCATTCCCGAAGCGCCCTTCCCTTGAGCGCTATTTCTTTTGTAACATCCGCGGCCTTTTCGAGATGCTTTCGCAGTGCGCTGGAACGAAACTCTGACGCCTTCCTGTAATCGCCGCCGAAATAGGTGTTCTGGGAGAGTACGAGCGCGGTTTCCTGAGGGATGCGAGCGCACAGGTTTTTCAGTCGTGAGACGGTGCGTTTTCCCCTCGGAAGAAGCGCCACGTCCTTGAGCCACACGGCGCGCGTCTTGGAGAAAAGACTGGCAGTGGTCAGGCGGTGCTCGAAATCCGCCAGGTTCAAGTCGTGACCGTAGAAAACCTCAAGGTCGGCACTGCGTGAGGTCTTCTCGGCCTCCTCGCGGAGGAGAAGGTCATCCTGGCTTGTGAAGAAGTATGACGGCATTTCGTTCCCTATGTGGTGAACTTCGGCTTGCGCTTTTCAAGAAAGGCCTTTACGCCCTCATCGCGGTCAGGGCTGTTCCATAACAAGCCGAAGATCTCGCTCTCCAGCCGCAAGGCATCAAGCAGTGGCAGGCGTCCGCCCTGGACCACAGCACGTTTGGCGATGCGGAGCGCGTCACCGCTTTTCCCCTCGAACGCTGAGAGGAACTTACGGGCGCCGTCCATAAGCTCATCGGGCTCGAATACGGCAGAGACGAGGCCCCATTCAAGCGCCGTTTTTGCGCTGATGGGCTCGCCGGAGAGGATCATCCGGAGTGCTCGCTCCTGGCCGATGACCCGCTGGAGGCGCTGAGTGCCTCCCCATCCTGGCATCACGCCCAGATTGATTTCGGGCAGGCCAAGACGCGCGTTAGTGCTCGCAACGCGGAAGTTGCACGCAAGCGAGATTTCCAGGCCGCCGCCGAGCGCGAATCCGTTAATCGCTGCCAGCGTGATATACGGCGCATCCTCAAGCATTGTGAAAACGCGCTGACCCAGTGCGGAGAAATCCCGTGCGGCGGAGGAATCCAGGTGCGGGAACTGCCCGTGGATGTCCGCGCCGGTTGAGAACACCTTCCGGCCGGCTGCGGTCAGTATTAGCGCTCTGATCTCGCGATTCTGCTCGTAATGCTCCAGCAGCTCCGCGAGTGCCATAACCAGGGCGGGACCGAAAGAGTTGTACTTGTCGTCTTCCTTGTCGATGGTGATGGTCAGCTGGCGCGACTGTTCGTCGAAATCCACCTTGAAGAATCTGCTAACGTTCATAAGCCCCCTCTGTTGGCTACTAATCTTAGCATTTACGCCGTTACGGCGCGAGGGCACGCGTAAAACGGGGTCGAGGTGAACTTGCGGGTTTGAATCTGCATCATACAGATATGCGTCGTATACCTGTTAGAATGGTAATGCGATGAGCAACGTAATACTCGTCATTATTATAGCGCTATCTCAAGTCATAGGGCTTGGAGGCGACGTTGACTCCCGGCTGGAAAATGCCCTGAAAGATGAGTTGGGGGAGAGGGTTCAGGCGGTTGAGGTCGAATCGCACATAAACAAGGGCTCGCTTCTGGTGAAGGGCAAGATCGCGGCAATAGACTTCAGGCTTGAAGGATTGTACGTCAAGCCGGTGCGCATTGAGGAAGCCCGCTTCGTTGTGAAGGATGTGCGTATCAGACCGGAGAAGGTGCTGCTGGGCAAGGTTGAGGACTGCATCCGCAGCATCGGAGACATAGCGATTCGCTTCACCTTCCTGCCAGATGACCTTTCGCAAGCGCTGGAAATTAAGAGTGAGCTGATCGATGAGCCCGAGGTTATCACCGAAAAAGGGCAGGTGATTATGCGCGGCCGGTATAGGTGGGGCCCGTTATCTTTGCCCTTTGAAGTGTATGGCTACTTAAGCTATGAGGGGGGAAGCAAGATATACTACCGGATAAGCCGTGTCCGCATGGCCGGTTTGGGATTTCCAGCAGGGCTGAAGAAAAAACTGGAAGCCGAGCTGAATCCGATTTTCGACTTGGGCGAATTCAACGAGAAGCGGCGCAAGGAATTCAAGCGTTGCGAAGGGATGCTGGGGCGTGAACTCAAGGTGGTAATCACGCACATTATAGTCGGGGAAGACCGGATCGTTATAACTGGTTCAATCTGAGCGTTCTTCTGTGTAGTTATCGCTAGACCCAGGTGTCCCTGCCAGCGAATAGCAGAGTCCGGCGGCTCGCTGTTAGTGGTGCTAATCGGGCTTCTGGCGCATCGCACAACATCGCTTACGTAACATCCTCGTTTCGTGATACTCGAAGTGCAACTGGTATAGCTGGTATGACTATTAACTGGAACTACCGAATGAGATGCATAAACGGTATAATGTTTTTATCCTACTGCTGATGAAAGCACTTCGAAAAGGGGGTAGGTTACTGTGAGAAAGCTCTTAATTGCTGTTTTAGGATTGGCAGCAGTTTTTCTCCTTTTAGCAGCCTGTGGTGGCGGCGGAGCGTCAGGACCGTCCGGTTTCACACCGCTGCTTACTACCGGTGGCGACCAGAACAACTCTCCGCCAGTAGAAGGAGATGATACGCTTGAGGCGGTAGATGTAGAGCCACCTCAAGTTGCCAAGAGTGCAGGTGAAATAGGAGGGGTTGTTGCCGATTACGTCGGCACACCTATTCCTGACCTGGAGGTCTATCTCGACAGCACGGGGAACGTGGTCTCGTCCACTGACGACAGTGGCGAATTTCTGGCCAGTGGCGTTGCCAGCGGTAACCATAGCCTGGTAATCGGAGTTGAGGGCATCGAGGTAGCGTCGTTTGACGTGAGTTACGACGATGCTCTCCCGCTGAATATGGCGCTGTCGCCATCTGGCGCCCGCACGGTATCTGAGTACTCGGACTATGGCACCCTTGTGGGAGCGGTCACCGACACGGAGGGCACTCCGCTGGAAGGTGTGAAAGTTCTCGCGTTCAACAATGACCGCTTCTTTCTCCTGGCTCGAACGAACGCAGACGGCGAATACGAGTTCGCGAGGATTCCGGCTGGAGATTACAGGCTGATAGGCTTCAAGCGCGGCTATCGAACATACGTAGGAGAGGTCGCAATCCACGCAGGCGAGACTACCCGGCATGACTTTGTGATGAGAGGTTACGATGTCGGTCGGGTTATAGGGACCGTCCGTGACGAAGAAGGCACCCCACTCCCCAGGACTCATGTATTCCTGCTCTATCGAGACAGGGAAGACGACGATAGGAATCCGCCAGCTTTTCATACTATGACCGGTCCTGAAGGGCACTATGCATTCAACGAC
>JAGGTK010000053.1 GCA_021163765.1 bacterium | reverse complement strand
GTTCCGGCAGGCGGGGCAGACATGCTCGCATTCAAGCCGGGATATGGGCCAGAAGATGCTGAAGTTGCAGTCCCACCGATAGGCTTCATCGTTCAGGATTTCGTGCTGCACGGCTATCCACCGCCTCCACCTCCGCCACCAGCGTACGCCATACTCACAGGCTTAGTACACAGTGGGCCGGTTGACCCTATTGGCGGCGCGCTTGTTGAGCTAATCCGTGGTGATCTCTACTTCTCCACTGAGAGTAATGACGAGGGCTTCTACCGGTTCGATGAGTTGCCAATCGGCGAGTATGTATTCGAAGTTTCTGCCGAAGGATACGAGGCCATACGCGGCGAATTGCGGCTCCTGCCGGGCCACAACATTCGCAACTTCTTCCTGCCGCCGGAGCCGCCTTTGTTCGGTTTCATCGAGGGGACTGTTTTCTGGGGTGAAAGCGAGGAGTCTGTGCCCGGGGCGCTGGTCGAGCTTTGGGTGCCCGGGGCCCCGGGGGACATGCACAAGATCCGTGAGACCGAGACCAACCAGCACGGCAGGTTTGGCTTCCCCGAGGTTCCGCCCGGATGGGGTGTCATAAAGGCATTCAAGGAGGATGCCGGTGGTGATATCGAGTATTTCCTTGAGCCAGGTGACGCGATAGAAGTCACCGTCAGAATATTCCCCGGTCATGAATGGAACGGCAAGATTATCGGTCGCACCCGTATCGTTGACCCGGAGAATCCAGACCGTTACATAAACATCCCCTGTGTTGAGGTCGTGCTGTTTTACGGCCCGCCGGACGAGGGGAATCCGCCTATGCGGGTAACCCACAGTAACGAGAACGGCATATACGTGTTTGAGGGGCTTCCGCCCACTGAAGACGAGATGCAGTACGTGCTCGTGGCGCACAAGTTCATGGAAGGGATGATGTGGGAAGGGGTGGAGGACACACCGCTTGGTGAGGATCAGGTGGTGGAACTGCACATTACGCTTCATCCCCAGGGGCCCCCGCCGGAGTTCGGCAGTGTGCACGGCGTCGTCTGGCGCATGATTGAGGATGGCGAAGAACATGTCCCGGGCGCGCTGGTTCTTCTGTTCCATGGCGAGCCCGGAGGTAATAATCCGCCTGTACGAGAAGGTCACTCCAACGAGGATGGCTGGTACGGTTTCCCGGAGTTACCGCCAAGCGGCGATATGCCTTACGTGGTAGTTGCCAAGAAGGACTATGGTGAGGTGCAATGGGAAGGAGCCAAACCCTTCCATCTTGGCCCGGGTGAGGAAATGGAGGTTCATGTCCAGATCTTCCCGCCAGGTCCGCCGCCGGGCCGCAGCACAATTGGTGGTCGCATATTCCGTCAGAATCCGGAGAATCCCGCCGGGCCACCGCTATGTGTGCCTGGTGCCACGGTCGAGCTGTACCGCGGCGACCCGGATGAGAACGAGCCCATTAGAACAGCCGAAAGCAACGAGCAGGGCCTTTACCACTTCTTTGACCTGCCGCCGAGCGGAGACGTCCCGTATGTCGTGGTCGCTCATAAGTGGATCCAGGAGGTTTACTACTACGGGCTGGAGGATACTTACCTGGGAGATAACGAGTTTAAAGAGCTCCACGTCTGGATCTGGCCGAACGAATATTAGCTGATTCATTCTGTGTGCGTAACAGGCGGGGCCTGCTTGGGTGGGCCCCACCTGTTTTAACAGCGGAGATTCCCGGAGACAGAGAAGTCCTGGCGGCTTGCAGTAACCGGGCACGGCAAAGGCTGCAACTCGGATGTGCTAAAATAGCTCATCAGCTCATAACGCGAGGAGGGGCGAAATATGAAAGAGGATGGGCGGATCGTCGCATTTAGCGCGGGGCTATTCCTCATACGGCTGGTTATTGGTGTAGTGCTTTTCGCACGTGGCAGCCAGATTCTCTTCTACTGGTGGACAGGCATTGGGATGGAGGATTATGCTGCTTACCTGGATCTCCACGGCCTTAACTTCCTCATCGGCTCACACGGATGGGCATGGGTTTTCGGCCTGGTTCAGTTCGTCGGCGGCATCTTAATCATTTTCGGACTTATGACCCGCCTGTCGGCTTTGCTGAACGCGCTGGTTATGCTTATGCTTCTGACCATGGTGGAGTATACCGGCGGATTCTTTATGGTCCTGTACGGCTGGGGCGAGCATGGTGAAACGGTTTACCAGGGGGGTATAGAATATACTCTGGTGCTGGGAGCCGTATTGTTTGGCTTGTTCTTGACCGGAGCCGGCAATTACTCCCTGGATGTGGGCTTCGCCGTCAAGCGCAAAGAGAAACCGGCAGCGACCGCGGAGTAGGAATACACCGGCCGGGAGAAGCTTCTAGGGGAATCGGGCGGCTAGCTCTCGCACCAGTTGTGAGTTCAGCTTGTGGCCGCTCCTGATCCCGATGTAATGGGCGCGAACAGTCTTGCCCAGGACGTGCAGGTCGCCGATCAGGTCAAGAATCTTGTGACGGGCGAACTCGCCGCTCATTCTAAGTTCCGGCTTAACTCCTGAACGGATTATCAGGCCCATATTTTCGTCTGTCGACCTGATTGACCCGCTCCGGACTGCTGCCAGCGCGTCTGGTTCGGCGATAAACGTGCGAGCCGGAAGCAGGTTTGTTAGCAGGTCATCCGATCCCGGATCAACCGTTACGAAATCGCAGCCAATCTCTGGATACTTAGAGTAATCAAGCATATACGAGAAGCGCAGGGTCTCACAGGGCAGGGCGATAATCGCTGAGTCCCCGTCTTCCAAGAGCAACGGACGGTTCAGCGGCAACTCCCGGTAGGTTGAGGGCTGCTCCTTAATGCCAACTCCGAGAAAAGTATCGGCGTAAATCCTGGCGCTACCGTCCAGAATCGGCATTTCAGGGCCGTTTACCTCGACTAAAAGGTTGGTGATGCCAAGAGCGGCGCAGGCTGCCAGAAGGTGTTCAATTACGGCTATGGTTGCATCGCCGGACCTAAGCGTCGTGCAGCTCCCGCTCGGCTCCTGGCTGCCGGGCCCGCAGTGTATGACGGGCTTATCGCTGAGGTCTGAGCGGACGAAGACGATACCGCTGTCGGGTTTGGCTGGCAGGAATATCGCGCGCGTGTCTTGGTTGTGGATGAACCCGGGCCCTTGAACTTCGCACTTGGCAAGTAGTGTTTTCTGGAAAGCCATTTCGACAGGTCAATACTCTAGCACAAGAGTGGGGTTGCACAAGGATGTTTTGGTGTTTGGCTAAGTTGCAGCGGATTGTTTTCGGCAGCCGGAATGATGCGGACAAACGATTGTCGCCCAATCAACGGTAGTGTATAATGTGTGTTGAGGGCTTGGTACTCTGAAAAAGGAGGCGTGATCGGTGCAGCTAACCACTAAGGGAAAGAATTTCGAGGTATCCGGCAGGCTAAGAGAGTATGGGGAGCGTAAGGTCACAAGGCTGGAGAGGTATTTCAATCACATCATCTCGGCCGATATTGAATTTGTGGACGAGGCCGGGGGAAAGAAACAAAACGCACGGAAGGTCGAGGTTACTCTCAACGCTGCCGGCAATTTGCTTCGCGCTGAAGAGATGGGGAGTTCTTTCTACGCTGGCGTCGATTCGGTGGTTGAGAAGCTGGAAAGGCAACTCCGCAAGTTCAAAACGCGGATGATTGACAGCCGCCGGACAAACGGGGATGAAGGAAGTGCGGATGAAACATTCGCGCCGGGTGATTCAGATAGCGCGATTGTCCGTGTGAAGAAGTTCACCGTAAAACCGATGAGCCCTGAAGAGGCGGTTCTTCAGATGGAGCTATCGGGGCACGACTTCTTCATCTTCCGTAATTCCAACAA
This sequence comes from bacterium, assembly GCA_021163765.1. GTDB lineage: Bacteria > 4484-113 > 4484-113 > 4484-113 > 4484-113 > JAGGTK01. Next base: position 69,643 of record JAGGTK010000053.1, on the reverse strand, counting down.
CGACAGTATCAATGTCGTATACCGTCGCCGCAGTAGCGGCTACGGGCTGCTTGTACCGGACGAAGGCGACTAAGGCACAAGTATCTGCCTTATTATCCAGGCGTGCTGTTGGGCTTATTGCCAGATTGCGGGCGTCCTTGCATTGAGTGCGGGTATAAGATGCTCTTAAGCTTTTTCGTGGTAAAATAGAACATCTGTAAGAAACGATTGTGCTGTGGGGGCTTGCGCATGAACATGCTCAAATATTCGGCATTTGCGGCTCTTCTGGTTTTGGTAGTAGGCTGTTCCGGAGGAGAACGCCTGTCGCTCACTCAGAGTTCTTCCCTGTCATCGGACAGGGTCCCCGCGTTCATTCTCAGCGACGAAGGCAGCGTCTATACAGGCGAGACGACTCCTTTCGTGATTGAGCAGCGTCTGGACGCAATGACAGGGGAACTTGAGGTCAGGGTATGGGCGCGAGACGCGAGAGACCTGAAGGCTGCGGCGCTTTCACTCACGTATCCCGCAGATTCCTACCGGCTCGTTGAGGCGGAGTATGCCGACGGGCTGGGGGGGCAAGATGCTATCTCCGCTGTAATCCCGCGCGCACCGCAGGTGTTTCTTGGCGCGGCAATCATTCATTTCGGCGAACGCCCCGGAGTGAGCGGCGACTGTGACCTTTTCCGGCTCGTATTCCGTCCGGGAGCGGAGACGCTCTCTCGCGTGGTATGTGATGCTCCGCGGGACCCCAATTACAACGCGGTCCATCTTACCGGCTCGATGGACGCGAACAACGTAGTAACTTTGCAATGGGATGAGCTCAACAGTGGCGACGGCGACAACAGCGGCGAAGTGAGTATCGCTGATATAAGCCCTATCGCGATGAACTACGGCGACTCATCGACGGATGGCATTGATGATGACGAGGATTTCCTTGCCGACTATGACCGTAACGGCACGGTTGGAATTTCAGATATCACGCCGATGGCGATGTTCTACGGGGTTGACATTGCAGGATACCAGGTTCAGATTGCGGTGCCGCCTTCCGAGGACTTTACCGATATCCCGGGGGGGATGGTTCTGCGCGAAGATATAAACCCGAATCCCAGAGCTGCCGACGGGCCGCTGGAGTATGTTTACAGCACAGAGCCCATCGACGGACGCTACTCCTACCGTGTGGTGCCAAAGGATGCTGAGGGCAACGAAGGAGTGGAGTCGGCAAACGTACTTACGTTCGAGGGTATCACTGAAATCCTGTCGCTGGAGATCCGTCCGTCCGACCCTGCACCATTTGTGATAACCGAGGAAGCACTGGACGATATCGAAGATAACGAGCAACCGTTCGTAAACATCTCTATCCAGCTCGAAGCCTGGGCTATGGTCGAAGGCAAGGATGAGATGGTGGATGTCACAGAACTCGTGGACTGGATGCTTGAGAGTGGCGGCAACTCTGCTACCTTAGGAGATACACCGGAAGTCGACAAGGGGCTGTTGACGGCGACGGATGTAGGTGTTGCGCGAGTGGTGGCGCACGATGCAAAGAACTTCGCTATGTCCGCGGTTGTAGAGATACCCATCTATTCCATTCTAGACATAACGCTGCGCGTTGAGGGCCAGGAGGAGCCGGAGGATGTCTCGGTCAGCCTGGGCACGCCGGTCGATTTTGAGGCAATTGGCATTTTCGACGATAACGACGGGGATGCTGAGGACTATATGGAAATTGACATCACGCCCTATGTTAGCTGGGCCATAGGCAGGCCAGTGGCTGACGAAGGGCCGCCTGTGGTTTACGAAGCCGGCACATTCAGTATTGATACGGGCACCGGCATGCTCTACACGGACGATCCAAATCTTGAAGCGGGATTCCGTGCGTTTGTAACGGCAGTTTTCCCGCCTGAGGCGGTTGAGCCAACCATCGGCGAAGGTTATCGTGCTAACAGCAATATGATCACGGTAACGCTCGAGTAACACTGGGGCGTTTGACGATATGCTGCCAGCAGGCGGAATTGCGAATATGCTCTACAACAAGCCGCTCCTGCGCTTGTTCGTGTTCCTCCTCCTGATAACGCTCGGGCTTCCCGGCTATATATATCTCACACAGTCTGCCGCCAAGCTGGGCACCCAGGGATTGCTGGATGCGCTGGCAGTCTATTCGTTTATCATTGCCGCCTACCTGCTGATTCTCGTTGCCGAGGTGGGCGATTCGCACTATCTGCGCGCGATGGGTGCGCTCGGCACGCTTGTGGGCTGCGCGGTGGGTACGCGCTTTATTTTCGTTCTGGACGCACCTCATCTCGAATCAGGGCCGATGGGTGTCGCCTTTATCACGTTTATACTGGGAATGGCTCTCGCCCTGGTTTATCTTGCGCTTGTCGTAGGGCGACTAGTTTACGATAAGGTTCAGGCCACACGAATGGCTGCGGTGCACGATGAGCGGGGGCCTGCGCCAAGCCGCCCAGTATCAGAAGCCATTGCCACAGCCGAGCCTGCTGCTACGCGTGACACAGCCGCAGTAGGCGCGTCCGCCGGGCAAGAAGGAGCCGGCGAGCCGGCGCTGGTTGGTGTCGCCGGGCCATACCTTGGACAGCGCTTCCCGCTGAAGCAAGGTGATAATTTCATTGGCCGCTCTGAGGGCGACATTGTGCTTTCGGAAGACAGGCAGGTTTCCCGGCGCCACTGTGTCGTCACATGGGCTGAGGATTCGCTGAAGGTGCGCGACCTGGGAAGCACTAACGGTACCTATGTCGGCGGACAGAGGACTGCCGAGAGCACGATAGCCCAGGGCGATCTCATCGGTATCGGCGCGGGCACTTACAAAGTGGCATAGGGCGGTCAAATCCGTCCCAGTCCTATTCCAGCGATGGCCAGCTTGAAATAAGCTCGGATGTTTCCACCCCGAACGCCGTCTTGAACGCCTTCAGGTACTCCTGGGCCATCCGCTTGCAGTCAGGCGACAGTCCAGTTAGTTGCTGGATGCTTGTAACCGGCCTGGAGAGCCCGCAAGGGTTGATGAGCTCGAAATAGCTGAGGTCTGTTGTGACGTTGAGCGCGAAACCGTGGAAAGTCACCCATCGCTTCACAGCGATGCCGATTGCGGTGAGCTTGCCTTCCTTGTGCCATACGCCGGTGAAACCTGGCTCACGGTTGGCGACAAGGCCGTGCTCAATGAGCAGCGCAATCAGGCTTTCCTCCAGGCTGCGCAGGTAATCAGCCACGCTCAGGCCAAGCTCCTTGAGGTTTAGCAGCGGGTAGCCGATGAGCTGCCCTGGGCCATGGTAGGTTACATCCCCCCCGCGCTCGATGCGGTGCAGTTCCACGCCCTTTGCAGAAAGCTCGTTCTCTGAAAGGTATACATTGGATGTATCGCCGTGCCGCCCGACAGTGATAACAGGCTTATGCTCCAGCAGGAGGAGTGTCGGTGGCTGATTGCCGGCGATTATGCGGGAATGCAGCGCGAGCTGCAGGTCCCATACCTGTTTATATCCTGCGCGTCCGAGCCAGTAGCATCTAACCAGTGTCACGGGCGTCATTATATCGCCTAATTCTCCAGCTGAACGCTTGACCGGCAAGGCGTCATTCACTTAGAATGATGAGCATCAATTCAGAGGGGAGGGCTTTTACATGGATGATATGGGTACTCAACCTGAAGCTCAGATGACACCGCCGTCTTCGGGTGCGCCCGAGCTGGTTGGCCAGTGGAGCTGGGCAGGCTTCATGTTTAACTGGCTTTATCTCATCGGACACAACAACGTCGGGCTAGGTGTAGGTCTTCTGGTAGGAATGGTAGTTCTTGGATGGATTCCATTCCTGAACTTCCTCGTATTCTTGGGCGTTATGCTATTCGTGGCCATCAAAGGACACGAGTACGCATGGAATTCCGGCACTTTCAAAAACGCCGAGGAGTATCAGGCTACCCAGCGTGTGCTCAACACGATGGGCAAGGTGATGTTCTTCATCTGGCTGATTGGAACCGTCGTGTTCGTCATCCTGTGGTTCACGATGTTTGCAGCGATGTTCGCTGCAGGCATGGCAGGTGCCGGGGGGCTGGAAGGCGCTTTCCCGTCCGGCTAGCCGCAAAGTAATCCGCTGACGCTAATTCCGGCCTTTTGCTGCATCCGCAGCCATCCATTCGCTCGCCCTTGCATGGGGGAGGAATCTTGCCATATTCCTCTCTGCCACCTTGTAAAAACGCGCACAATCTAATAAGATATGGCGCTGCCAATCCCATTAGCGAGGAGTAGTGCATGGCGTATCCTGTAACACTTATTTCAGGCGACGGCACAGGTCCGGAGATTGTTGCCGTCACAAAAAAGGTGCTTGACGCCACCGGCGTCGAATTCGACTGGGTCGAGATGGAAGCCGGCGTTGACGTGATGGAGAAATACGGATCTCCACTGCCAGACCACGTTGTCGATTCGATCCGTGAAACGAAGGTCGCGTTGAAAGGGCCTATTACCACCCCCGTTGGCCACGGATTCCGCAGCGTGAACGTCGCGCTTCGCAAGATGCTCAACCTGTACGTCTGCCTGCGCCCGTGCAAGTACTATCCGGGCGTGCGCAGCCGCTACGATAATGTCGACATTATAATCGTCCGTGAGAACACGGAGGACCTCTATGCTGGTGTGGAATTCGAGCAGGGAAAGCCCGAAACGGCGCAGCTTATCAAGTTCGCGGAGGAATCTGGCGCCGGGAAAATCCGTGAGGATTCCGGGATATCCCTGAAACCGATTTCCGTTTCCGGCACACGTCGCATTGTGCAGTGGGCGTTCGACTACGCACGCAAGTACAACCGCAAAAAGGTCACAATCGTCCACAAGGCGAATATTATGAAATACAGCGACGGCCTGTGGCTCAAGGTCGGGCGGGAGGTTGCGGAAGAAAACGGCGTGAAAGTGGTCCATAAAGCTGAGGGATGGGTGGTATACGAAGGTGGGGACGTGGAGTTCGAGGACCGCATCGTAGATAACATGTGCATGCAACTGGTGCAGAAGCCGGAGCTCTACGATATTCTGGTGCTCCCCAACTTCTACGGAGATATCCTGAGTGATTTGTCTGCGGGGCTTGTCGGCGGCCTGGGTGTTGCTCCAGGTGCGAATATAGGGGATGAGTACGCTGTGTTCGAGGCGACTCACGGCAGCGCTCCGAAGTACAAAGGTATGGACAAGGTGAATCCAAGCGCTATGATTCTCTCCGGGATGCTGATGCTAAGGCATCTGGGTGAGACGGAAGCCGCCGACCGGCTGGAGAACGCGGTTGCGGCGGTCATTAAGGAAGGCAAATACACTACCTACGACATGCGTGAAAACCGGGATGACCCGACTGCGGCTAAGTGCAGCGAATACGCTGCGGCGATTATCCGCGAGATGGAGAAGTAACTGAGTGGCCTGCGCCGCGAGAATCTATGTGTGTGCATACTGTAATACTTGATACGCGGCAGGATGGGTGTCCCCCGCCTGCTGAACACTCTTTTTTTTCGGAGGTAACTCGATGACATATGTGATTACGGACAAGTGCGCGTTACACAAAGAGTGTATTGACGTTTGCCCGGTTGAGGCAATCTCTGTGCCTGAGGGCGCTACCAAGGCGGAGATTGACGAAGACCTCTGCACAGAGTGCGGCGAGTGCGCCGAGGTTTGCCCGGTTGACGCGCCTGTGCTCAAAGACGAGTAGCAGCGGCATATAATCAGACTTATTCCAGAGACGGCGGGGTAATCCTCGCCGTCTGTGGCGCTCAGGGGCTGTACTCAAGCCGTTCAGGAAGGAGTTTTGCCTGCTCGGCGAATATCGAGGCCAAGCCCACATCCGCAAGCTTCAGCAGGGCCGAAAGCTCGTCCTGGCTGAAGCAGCGGTGCTCTGCGGTGAAGCTAAGGTCAACCAGTTCGCCGGTGCTCGTTTTCACAACATTGCCGTCCACTTCGCAGGAGCTGTCCTCCTTGTAGTCCAGATCCAGCAGTGGCTCGCCGTTTCGAAGGCCGACAGACACTGCTGCCACCTGGGCCTTCAGTGGGGATTTGGCGAACCGGTGGCGCTCGGCATAGATCAGCGAGGCCAGGCTGACAAATGCGCCGGTTATTGCCGCCGTTCTCGTGCCGCCGTCTGCAATGATGACATCGCAGTCGATCTTGATGGTCAGGGGGGGAAGAAGACTGAGATGAGAGGACGCCCGCAGCGCGCGTCCAATCAGACGCTGGATCTCACTGGTGCGCCCGCCGGTCGCGTTTCGCTCGCGGTTCTGTCGCGGGTAGGAGGCCGTCGGGAGCATGTTGTATTCCGCAGTGATCCAGCCGTGCCCTGAGCCGAGAAGCCAGCCAGGAACGCGTTCATCGATGCTCGCGTAGCACAGGACGCGCGTCTCGCCGTAGGAGACGAGTGTGGCGTGGTCGCGGAAGTAGTTAGCCTCAAAAGATACAGGGCGCAGTTCGTCCGTCCTTCGTCCATCTGTGCGCTTCACCGGCATAACTTAGAGTATAGCAGGTGACCAGCGCTAAGCCTTTTGCTCAGGAAGGTTTAGCTTCACTTCTTGTGTCAGTGGGCGGATGTCGCGGTTCAGGAAGAGTTCAGCGGTTGAGAAGAAGTGCTCGTTGAGGTCGCTGGCGTAGATCATGTCATCCTGCCGCGTGGCGGAATGAAGCAGGTCGTTCGTATGCAGGTATGCCGCAAGTTCCTCCACGATTTCGACAGCAGGATCAATCATCTGGACGCCATCGAGATGCTTCGTAATGGCCTGCTCCAGCAAAGGATAATGGGTGCAGCCATAGATGACAGTGTCAACGCCCTTCTCTTTAAGTGGCGCAATATACTCTCGCACCGCTTTATCGACCTCGTTTCCGTTAAAAACACCACTTTCTGTAAAAGGCACGAATTTCGGGCAGGCGCTCTGTGTCACCTCAGCGCGCGGATTGAAACTGCGGATGGTTCTTACGTATGAGCCTGTCTCAACTGTTGCTGCTGTGGCAATAACGCCAATGCGCGAGTTCTTAGTGGCTTGAAGCGCTGCCGCAGCACCGTTGTAGACCAGGCCGAATACAGGCACCGGGACTTGAGCAAGGTCTTCGGCTGTGAGGACGCTTGAACTTATGTTACATGCAATTGCGATAGCCTTCACGTTCTTCTGAAGCAGAAACGCCAGTATATTCTTCGCCCATTTTCGTATGAGCTGTGGATCCCTGTCTCCATAAGGGATATTGGCTGTATCGCCGTAGTAAACTACCGGCTCGTTAGGCAGCACCTTCTTCAATTCCCGAAATACTGTAAAGCCGCCTACGCCTGAGTCGAACATCCCCACCGGCAGGGTGGGGTCCGGCCTGGATAAAGGCTGATTCAGCGGAGGCGCACTCATAGCCTGAGTTTCCTCCTGTGAGTGCGTTCTTCTCGTTCAATGTCGCGTTTTTTGATTGTCCGGCGCTTATCAACCGCCTTCTTGCCACGCGCAAGCCCGATTTCGACCTTTACCCGGCCTTCCTTATCATAAACACGAAGGGGAACTATCGTTAAACCGCGTGTGGCGACCTGTCCCTGAAGCCGTTTAAGCTGCGACCGATGCAGCAGGAGTTTTCTCGGGCGTGTTGGAGGCAGCACTCCGTGCCTGCCGGCCTGGGGGTAGGGTGCGATATGGCAGTCAAACAGGAAGAGTTCATTCTGCACGAACCTGCAGTAAGCTTCGGCAAGTGAGATTCCTCCTGCGCGCACGGATTTCACCTCGCTTCCCTTGAGCGCTAGCCCCGCTTCATATCTGTCGAGGATCTCGTACTTGAAGCGGGCCTTCCGGTTGGTGATATTGATTGTCCCGCTACCCATATTATCGCCACAATGAGTTCTCCGTTCTGCATAAACAACAAACCCGCCGGATTCAAGGCGGGAAGGTTACTTTAGCACAATTAAGACGCCGTGCAAAGCAGGACATTAGCTTGTCGGGTGAATTTCTACATTGACCTGCTCAGATAGCCTGACTAGTATAGCTAACTAACCTGTAAAATGTGGGGGATATGTGACCAAACAGAAGAAACTGAGTGCCGATGAGATACGTGACATTGTAGCCCGGGAAAAGGTAAGGACGGTCTGGCTGTGGTTCGTTGACCTAGAAGGCCATCTGAAGGGCTTCGCCATGGCGCCTTCAGAGCTGGATCGCGCGCTGGAAGTCGGGATGAACTTCGACGGCTCCTCAATAACGGGCTTCAATGCTATTGAGGAGAGCGACCTGACAGCTTTCCCGGATATCGAGACATTCTCGCTGATACCGGTGATGGATGGCGGGAATCCCGAAGCTCGGTTGTTTGCCGACATTATGACACCGGGCGGGAAGCCGTTCGCTCACGACCCGAGACATGTATTGCGCCGTCAGTTGGCGCGAGCAGAGAAAATGGGATTCACGTATTACGTTGGGCCTGAGCTGGAGTTTTTCGTGTTCAAGTCTATAGAGCCACCGCCGCAACCTCTGGACGATGGAACCTACTTTACCAGCCCGCCGGTAGATATGGGCAGCAGCCTTCGAACGGAAATTATGACCCGCCTAAGCGCCATGGGCATTGACGTGGAGTACCATCATCACGAGGTTGCGCCATCACAGCATGAAATCGACCTGCGGTTCACTGAAGCGCTCCGAATGGCAGACTCAGCAATCACTTACAAGTACATCGCCAAGCAAGTGGCCCACAGTCGCGGGCACTATATAACGTTCATGCCAAAGCCGCTTTTCGGTGTTAACGGCAGCGGAATGCATATTCACCAGTCGTTGTTTAAGAAAGGCGAGAACGCCTTTTACGATTCTGAGGACGAGTTCAAGCTGTCTGATTGCGCTAAAAGCTTCATAGCAGGCTTGCTTAAGTACGCGCGGGAAATTACCGGTTTCCTCGCCCAGTATGTCAACTCGTACAAGCGGCTGATCCCCGGTTACGAAGCGCCTGTATATATCTCCTGGAGCCCGGTGAACCGGTCAGCTTTGATTAGAGTTCCGGCGTTTGTGCCAGGCAAGACTTCTAGCGTGCGCTGTGAACTCAGGTGTGCGGACCCGTCGTGCAATTTCTACTTCGCGTTTGCGCTAATGCTGGCGGCGGGGCTGAAGGGGATAGAAGACGAATTAGAGCTGGAAACTCCCGTTCTGGAGAACCTTTACGGCCTAACCGAGCTCGAACGAGAGAAAAGAGGGATAAAGAGCCTGCCGAGCAACCTGCACGAAGCTTTGCACTGTATCAAGCGCAGCGAGTTCGTCCGGGAGGTTCTCGGCGATGAGGTAACCGAGCAGTTTCTTGAACTAAAGTACCGAGAATGGTCGGATTACCAGATGCATGTCAGCGAGTGGGAGCTGAAGCGGTACTTCTCGGTGCTCTAAGCCTCAGGCGTGTTGCCGCTGTGCAGCGGAATACGGCGAGGAGCCTAGCCGGGTTGCTGCTTTTTTCGCCTGGCTTCTTCAAGCCGGCGGTCGGCAAGTGTCGGCAGGCTTGTTGTCCAGTGGAAGGAAATCTCGTAATCGTCCTTTCTCCGACGATGGACAACCGGGGCTGCCCGGCCTTTAGGGCCCCATATGGCGTGGCCAAGCGAGAAGTACGAGCCCTTGCCGAAGTTAAGCTCGTGATACGCGTATACGACTATCACGTCCAGATCGGGCCGGCGCCGGTAAATCTCGCGCATAGCGACAACCATGCTGGCCTGGGCTTCCTCAAGCGCTACATTGTTGGGCAATGCGATATTGACCGTTGCGGCTTTGCCCTTTGGTTCCGTCTGGATGGTCTCGTCGTATTTCAATGGCTGAACCGCGCATTCCAGTGCATAGCCGTAATCCTGGAAACGCACCACCGGTGTAGTCAGATAACCATATAGAAGTATGCCGAAGACTATGACTGCTACCAGCAGGAGAACATAGAAGACAGCAAGCTGCCAGCCTGTGCGAAACGAGAGACCGCCGCCTGATCCGACATGTGGCATTATTGTTAATCCCCAGTCCTGTAAGGACGCCCCAGCACCTGGGGCATCGCGGTTATCATCCGCCGCATCCTCCGCCCCCGCTGCTGCCGCCGCCTCCTCCGCCTGAGCTGCGGCGTTTCGGACGCTTGAATTTCGGTATCTCCTTGCCCGGATAATAGTCGATGCGGTATGGCTCGTTACTGTCAGGCAGGTAATAGAATCTGCCGCATGGTCCCCAGATAGCCTTACCGAGAGTGCCGTCGTAGCCAATATATTGCAGGTCTTCAGTCGTGTATGCGAGCACCATGATCGCCCCTAGGCCACTGTCATTCTCGGCTTCGTCTTTCAAAACCTTAAGGAGAGTGTTCCTCACTTGATCTGTGGTAGGCCCTGGCAGCATAGTGATGCGAACTATGAGTTTTTTCTGGCCGTTTTCCTCGCTCGGCTCCCTTTTAACAACTCGGTAGTCCACAACCTCCCAGAATTCGACCCTGTGGCTGTCCCAGGCGAAAGACGTGCCTTGCCTGCCAAAGGCACCGATAACCGGCGTGAGCAGTGCGACCGTAATTGCCACCGTTGTGGCTATGAGTAGTCCTATCAGTACCTTTGTGCCGTACATCCCCTATGCCCAGTCTCAAAGCCGAATACCTTATTATACCTGCTGGTGAAACACTGCGCAACTGGTGAAGGGCAGGGCGATAAATGTTTACTTGTAGCTAGCGTTACAGTAGAATCATCCATACGATGCGTGTGCTGCTTCAAGTTCATCCTGACCTTAGCCAGGAATTCTTGAACGATGAGGTATTCCCTCATCTCGCCCACGAAGACATCGGTTTCGAGGTTCTGCCGCATTTTCTCCCGGCATCCCGCGATAAGCTGCCGGAAGGGGAGTTTGTCCTTGTAATCGGGGGCGATGGCACTTTCCTCGCGGGCGCTATGGTTGCAGTGCAGCTTGGTATTCCCATCATCGGCGTGGAGATGGGCCATCTAGGGTTTCTCTGCCAGCAGCCCATCGAAAAGCTACCGGAGGTCCTTGACTGCATTCGTAACGAACGATACGAGACCGAGCTGAGGCACATTCTGGAGTGCACCATTGTCAAGGACGGTGTTCCTGCAAGGACTCACATTGCAGTCAATGACGTGGTCGTTGGAAAGTCCGAGATCACCCAACTGGTGGTAGTCACCGTGTCGATTGACGGGGAAGTTCTCGCCAATTTCAAGGCTGACGGGATTATTGTGGCATCAGCAACTGGCTCCACTGCTTACTCCCTGTCCGCCGGGGGACCATTGCTGGAGCCCACGATGGAGAGCATGGTGATAACGCCTATCTGCGCTCATACTCTGTACGCAAAGCCCTATGTCGTAGATGGCGCTAGAACTATCGGCCTAAGGGTTGAGAAGGAAACGCCGGATACGTTTATGTCCATGGATGGACGGAAAATCGGGCAATTGGTCCCCGGTGACACCGTCAGCGTAACTCTGCACAAGCCACCGTTAAAGGTAGCCCGGCTGGCGCTGCCCAGGTTCTTCTCAGTGTTGCGTGAGAAGTTCGGCTGGGGGTTTGAGTTCAAACGGGAGAACGGCTGAAAACCACGTGCTTACCGAGCTTCACGTTGCGAACTTCTCACTTCTGCGGGACCTGAGTGTGGAATTCACCCCGGGATTGAATGTTCTCACAGGCCAGAGCGGTGCAGGAAAGACACTCGTGCTTGATGCCATATCGTTTGCGTTGGGCAAACGTCCTAACCAGACAATCATTGGGCAGTATGGTGACAGGTGCTCCGTGCGCGCGGAATTCCAGTTTACGCCACCAATCGCAAGTCAGACGGGAGTGCCCCGGAAGCTCACGCTGATGCGGACATTCAGCCGGAGCGGACGCGGCAGCTTGACCCTGAACGGCAAACCCGTCAAAGTTGCCGCCCTTCGCGAGATTGTCGCCCCGCTCATCGACATCAGCAGCCAGTTCTCACAACAGGAGATATTCCGGACAGGCTTCCACCGTGAGCTTCTCGATGCCTTTGGTGATTCTGATTTCAAAAAAAGCGTATCAGCTTTCCGTGCCCGATATTCTGAGTTGAATTCCAGCCGCAAGGAACTCGCTCTGTGCCGGGAAGCTGTGCGCAGAGGCGAAGACGAGCGCAATTACCTGGAGTTTCAGGTCTCTGAACTTGCAGAGGCTAACGTAAGCGCGGGTGAAAAGGAGCAGGTTTCCACAGAACTCTACGTGCAGGAGCATGCGGAAGAAATCCTTCAGCGGGTTTCAAGAGCCTCGCATCTGCTATTCGAGGATGAAGATGACGCTTCTTCCGCGTTTGACCTCATCGCCCGGGCAAAAGATGAGCTATCTGCTCTGGTCAATGATGCGCGTCTGGAAGCGCGGCTGGAAGGAGTAATTCAAACGCTCACATCCTTGATGGAAGGAATTACAGAAGCCAGTCAACTGCTCGGTGAGATTGCGGAGATCCAGGAGCACAGCGCGGACGAGACGGATAAGCTGCGACGGCGGCTGGATGAAATTCAGCGGCTGGAACACAAGTATAGGGTGTCAGCGGATGAGCTACCAAAGCTTCTGGCGGATTCTCGCGCGAAACTGGAGGCTCTAAGTGCTACACCCGAGCAGGTGGAGGCACTTCAGGTGCGTGTTGACGCGCTCGGCGAGAAGCTTCTCCATGCTGCCGTTGGCATTAATCAGAGAAGGCGCGAAATCTCACGGAAACTGGAAAAGGCCGTTCAACAGTACCTGGAGCGACTGGGATTCCCCACCGCTCAATTTATTGTGGAGATAAGTGAGCCGGACGAGCCGGAGCTTGACGATCTGAGGGAGCACGGGTTGGGTCACGTGGAGTTCATCGTCTGCCTGAATCCCGGACAGCCCGCCCGGCCGCTGGCGGAGGTGGCGTCAGGGGGAGAAGCTGCACGGCTGCTTCTGGCTGTGAAAGCAGCGCTTCAAAGGCAACTGTCGTATACTACTATTGTGTTCGACGAAATAGAAGCGGGCGTTGGAGGGGACGCAGCGTTTAATGTCGCAAGTGTCCTAAGAGACCTTTCCAAGGAACACCAGGTGATAGCCGTCACACATCTTGCTGCGGTCGCGGCAGCCGGGCATCGGCATCTGGACGTGGTAAAGACCTCCGGGACCAGGAAGACCAGCATTGCCGTCAACGAGCTATCAGGCGCCAGCAGAGTCCGCGCTGTAGCCAGAATGCTTGGAGATGCAGAACACAGGGAGGGCCGTGCTCTGGCTGAGGAGTTCCTGCGTCGCTTCGCATAAGGTGAATTATGACTGCTGTTGAAATAGCTACATTTGGACGCGATGAACGCCTGGAGGTAGCGCTTCATCTCAAGACCCATGAGGGGGAAATAACCGAACAAATCTGCCAGCGTTGCGGTGAGTTGCTGGAGTTTTTGGAGAAAGAGGAATCAATCAGAGTGCTTCGCCAATTGGTCTCATCCGCGGTTAAATCACTGGGAGAAGGAGACCTTGGCTATTTCCTGCTAACGCTAATACGGCTCGCTACAAGGAACCTGCATTTGCAGCTACGAATAAATGAAGTGTCGCTTCTCGGGGAGCACACCTTCATTACGCTTGTGGAATACGTAACCGCGAACCCCAGCCCGGAGAGGTCTCGTGACTTAGTAGAGGAGACTTACCTGAAGTTCACGAGTGACGAAGTGCGGGTCAAGCTCTTTCAGGATTACATGCGTCTTCAGGAGAACGTTCTCTTCAGGCAGGTTGAGGAACTCTCACTGCTGGGACAAGTGTCGCAGATGAGCGAATCGAATCTCGTGCGGGATGCACAGATTCCGGAGAGGCTTCTGGCGAAGCTAATGACGATTCTGCAAGCCGATGACGGTGTGGCTTTTTTCCACTCGCAGTTCTTCCGCGTGATCTACAGCAAGCTTAGCGGGCAGGAGCGTACAAGGCAGGAACCCGCACATATTCTTGAGATATTTGGAGAAAAAATGCATCCCAGCCTGGACCCACAGGTGCTGAGCGCTTTTGAAAGCGTCATAAAGCAAGGCTTTTACTGGGGTGTCCAGCACAAGGAGCGCGAGATAAACGAGATGCTGGAGGATTACTATCCGCGCTTCCACGCTAACCCACCGACCCCCAAGGTCCAGCGTATCCTTGATTTCGACCTCGATAACCCGCTGACCAAGATCTGCGCGGCTCACTCGTATATGACTTACGACCTCCATATTGACGATGAGAATTACGGTCTTATATTTGTGAACCGTACCGACCCGCCAGACTTCACAGAGGAGGACTTCAGGTTTCTGACCACTTTCGGAGGAACGCTGCGCCAGATAGTGGGGAATGTTATTCTTACGAACCGGCTGAAGGAAATGGCCACAACTGACCCTCTCACAGGGGTAAATAACCGGCGCCAGTTCGAGACATTCATGGAGATAGAGCTCACGAGGGCGTCGCGCTACAGCCATTCGGTCGGGCTGGCTATGGTCGATATCGACCATTTTAAACAGATAAACGACTCGTACGGGCATCAGGTCGGCGACTATGTGCTCGTGGAGCTCTGCAAGGTGCTAAATGAAGGCTTGCGCGCGACTGAAATCATTTCACGGTACGGCGGGGAGGAGTTTGCAATCATCATCCCGCAGGCTGACTATGACGTGACGCTGGTGGTTGGCGAGAAGATCAGGTCACTCGTTGAGGAGCACGATTTCGAATACAACGGCTTGAAGTTGCCGGTGACTGTCAGTGTGGGTGTTGCGCTTTTCCCGCAGATGGCTGTTAACAGAAACAGCCTCGTGGAGATGGCGGACAAGGCGCTCTATAAGGCCAAGCGCAGCGGGCGCAATCGAGTTTGCATGGCAGCGGTGGAGGAGAACTAAGGCCGTATGTTTAACGAATTCTTCAGTGAGCAATACGGCAGGCGCAACCCGAACGCGCGGCTTTTCCACGAGCTTCTTGAGGCGACATCGCGGGTAGTGAATTTAGTAGAGCAAAAGGATGCGCAACACAGTGACCGTGTGGCGCTGAACTGCCTGCGGCTTGCGCGCAGAGTCGGCATAAGCGACCAGATAACGCTGGCTCAGGTCTACTTCGCGGGATTGCTGCACGATATCGGCGAGATAGGTGTTCCCGACAGCCTTTTATACAAGAAGGGGAAGCTGAGCGAGGAGGAGTTCCAGGTCCTTACTACGCACACTGCTGTCGGACAGCAGATAGCCAGCCAGATCCCCGTGCTTGCAACTGCGGCGCGTCTCATCCTGTGGCACCACGAGCGCTGGGATGGCACCGGCTATCCGGAGGGCCTGACTATGGATGAGACGCCGATGCTGGCCCAGATCGTTTCGCTTTGCGATGCATTCGATAACATACGCCGGGGTGGTCTTTTCAGCAAGCCGGAAGACTGGGATAGCGAACTGATGCGCTTCGCGGGCATCCAGTTTAACCCTTCACTTGTTCGCCCGTTGATAGAGCTGACGGAAGAGGGGCTTGCCGACGATACCGAGTGCTCACCGGAAGATGAAGAGGTTCTAAACGCGATGGAACTGCAGGAAGACGTCATTGCGCAGTTGCGTGAGGACTATGTCAGTATCATCGTGAACTTTCTTCTCGCTTTGCTTGAAGCGAAGCACAAGGAATCAGCGCTACACAGCAAAAGGGTGGCGCGCTTGTGCCAGCGAGTGGGCGAGCAGATGAAGCTGTCCGAGCAGGAGTTGCAGACTCTGGTCATCGCAGGGAACCTGCACGATATCGGCAAAGTCGGCATCCCGAACTCGATTCTGGATAAGCCAGGTATGCTGAACGACATGGAGTACAAAGTGATACAGAAACATCCTCAGTATGCGGCGACCATACTTGAACCACTGAGCGGATTCAGCGAGGTGGTCGCGGCTGTGCTCCACCACCACGAGAGATGGAATGGATGCGGCTACCCGGGCGGCCTAAAAGGGGACGATATCCCGCTGCTCGCACGTGTTCTTCATCTTTGTGACCTTGCGGATGCGCTGACGCATTTGCGATCTGTACCTAAGCACTTTGCTGCCGAGCAGGTTCGTTACGTGATTGAGGATGGGTTTGGCAGCTACTTCGACCCGGACATTTCCCGGTTCTTTGAAGAAGACGCTTTAGAGGTGGAGAAGCTGGAGGATGATGCCTGATGTGCAACTCTATTGAGTTTGCGACGTTCCCGCATTTCTTCAGCGATACGCTGAGATTCTACCGCCACACCAACGTCGTCTATCTAAATACTGTTGTGGGAAACACCGAGCAGTTCATCAAACGCAACTTCCGGGTTCGTGTCATCACCAATACCGTGTTACCGGGGGCTTACGAGTACGATTTGGCGCTGATAGAGAATGACAGGTTCCTCCTCTCAAACGTCGATTTGAGGCGGATTCAGCAGCTGGCTGACGTAATGGACTTTGACGCGTCGCAGAGCGAAGCGGTAAAGCGTAACGGCGTTATGCTTCCATCTGGATTCTGCGAGTATGAAAGAGAGATTAAGAAGCTCCCAGTTTTCGACCGTACGCGTTACCATCGCGCAACGCTGCATTACTTCCTGTGGCACCTGGCCAAGTATTACCTCATAAATAGCGGCCCGAATGACCGAGGACTTCGTTTGTCTGAAGCTGTGAGATTCTACCTGCGCGAAATAAAGCGACCCTTCAGATCGAATCGTGAGGTTAATGAATCCTATCAGCGTATTGACCGGGAAACCCTTGAGAACATAGCGGCGCGTGTACTTATCGTAGATGTCCCCCCTGCGCAAGGTTACGGGGCGCTGCCGCCTTTTATTCAGGTGCGCGAAGTATTGGTAAATGAGCAGTTCAGTCTGCCTGGTATCCTGCCTTCGGGATATTTCTTCGGCTCCCATTTCGATAGCGAGGATGACTACATCGACTGGATGAGCGAGTTTCTTAGCCATTGCCAGCATATGCACCTATGGCTTCTCATTGTGCGTGACGTTGCGATGCTAAAAGGACTGGGAAAGATGCTCGAGGCAATGAACCGTAGAAGCCGTAGCTTCAGCCATCCCATCACCGAGGCTCACAGTTTTAACTACCTGGTGAGCCAGCCAGCGTAACTCACGTTACCAGGCCCAGGTCTATCTGGTCTTTCTTCACTGGTGGAGGATGGGCGGACATATACGCGTTTCCTTCGTCGCATTGGGGCCCGTAGGGGCACCAGTGGCATAAGACCGAAACTCGGGCCTGATATGTTTCAAGAGCGTTTATCCGCGCAGCGATGTCAGCAATCTCGGCGCTAAGCAGCGCCCGCTGTTCCTGGCTGAAGGTATAAGATGTGACGATATCACCTGCTTCTGCCAGGTAGTAGAGCGTGAATGTCGTAGCTGGTTGGCGGTACTTGTCCTTGGATGCGAAGTAGTATATTTTAGCCTGGCGCGCATCCTCGTCGCGGCGACCGCCGGTCTTCCAGTCGTGCACGTAAAGGTTGCCGCCAGATTGAGTTATAAGGTCAAGTCGTCCATCTATCTGAATCCCATCCAGATTAAACCGCCCTAGGTCTGCTTCCACGCCCACAATCTTGTGGTCATGAAGCAAGGGCAGGGCCTTGGCAGTGAACGTGCCTAGCGCGTTGTCCATCTGCTCCTCGTATGATTGCATCCTTTCATCGGGCCTAACAATGCGCACAATTCCCTCGTCTACCTGGTTCCGCAGATTCGAGGTGGCGTCGGCCAGAAGCGGGCGGTACCATTCCGCATTGCCGAGCTTGGGGATTGTGCCACGTTGCTTATCCCTGATTTGCCTGAACAGCCTGGCGATAATATCGTGGACAATGCTGCCAACTTCCCATTCGATGGGCGTGAACGACCTTTTGGCCCGGTGCACATACTGAAACTCATAGTATTTAGCACACTGTTCGAAAGTGGATATTTTCGTAGCGGACAGCCTGGTAACCTTCTGTGGCATGTAATCTAGAATAGCATAGAGGCTTAGGGATTCCGCCAGCGTCAACTATAAAAACGGATAGCTGATTTGTTCACTTCGCTGCTTTTTCTTCAACCAGCTTAATTCCGTATTCATAGCCACGGTCGAAAGCGGCCAGGTTGAGTTTCTCGGTGCCTTCAGGAACAGATTCTTCAACCGCTTTGCGGGCCGCCTCCATTGGGAGCAGACCTGTAGTCGCTGTAAAGAAGCCGAGCATCACGATATTAACCACGATTATTCGCCCGAGTTCCTCAGCGATTCGGGTGGCTGGAATACCGTACACTTTCATGTCGGCGCGCGGTTCGTGGGGCGTGACAAGCTCCTCCTCGTAAAGCAGGATGCCGTCGGTGTCTGTCTCCGGCTCGAACTTGTCATAAGCCTCTTGGGACATGCAGACAAGGGCATTCTGATGCTGCACGTACGGATATAGAACAGGGTCATCGGACAGGATTACCTGGGCGCTACACGCGCTGCCGCGGGCCTCAGGGCCAAAGCTCTGGGTAAGCGTGGCATGTCTCCCGTCATGTAGCGCCGCAGCGCGGCCGATGATATAGGCGCAGAGAATCACGCCCTGGCCGCCAAAGCCGCTGACTCGAAGTTCAGTAGTGCTCATTTCGTTACTCTCCAGGATTGACAGATATCACTGATCAATTTTCCACCTGTGCCGATGAGGTTGCAAAGCGTTGCAGGCTTTCAGGCTTGAACCGCTGGCGGTCAAACCCAAGCTTATCATAGGGAATGCCCTGTGCGTAAGCTAGCAATTGGAAGTAGTATACCGGCGGGATGTGGTAATCGTCGTTGAAGTGCTTGGCGACCTTCATCTGGCCGTGATCGAATTGGCTGAAGCAGGTTGGACAGATTAGGCACAGGATTTCCGCTTCCACGTCCTTCACCGTGCCCAGCAGGGCATGCATCATATTCAGGGGAATAGCCTCATGCTGGCAGGCCTTTCCGCAACAGAGATACCAGTTGCGATGGCGCACCGGAGTGGCGCCAATAGCTTCTACCATTTTTTCCAGGACTTCAGGGTTGTTGGGGTCGTCTACGTTCATAATCTTGCTCGGCTTCAGCAGGTGGCAGCCGTAGTGAATGGCCATTTTCATACCGTCCAGCGGGCGCACGACCGATTCACGCACCGCGTCGTAGCCTGCTTCATCACGAACAAGGGTCGCAACGTGCCGGACTCTGCTCGTGCCCTTGTACTTGCGGCCAATCTTTTTAAGTCGCCTGTTGACCTTTTCTCTGAGTTCGTCGTTCTTCAGAAGGTGGTAAGCCTCCGAAAGCGTTGCAGTGCAACCGGAGCAGTTAGTGAACACATCTAGGCCCAGATCTTCGGCCAGCGTAAGGTTGCGCGCAGCAACGGAGAGCCACGCGACCTTGTCCTTGGACTTGAAGTAGATTGGGTCAGGGCAGCAGGACGCGCCTTCAAGGTCAACTATTTCGATGCCCAGCTTGGGCAAGGTCTGGCGGATGGCGAACTCCATCGCCGGATAGCGAACAGGAATCAGGCAGCCGGGGAAAAATGCAAAGGGCTTCACTCTGCATCATCCTCCTCATCGGATGCAGGCTCAAGAAGCTTGCTGATCTCGTCCATGGGGACAGGCTTCATCGGTGGCAGCCCAAACCGCTCGCGCTGCCGGTCCACCGCAGGGCTTAGGGGAGTTGTACGGCCGGTTTTCTCAAATGTGCCGATGATCTTTTCCACGGTAGGGGGATAGATATTCAGGTCCGCGAGCATATTCTTCAGCGAGATGATGACCTCGACCGGCTTAACGTCCTGGGGGCATCGCTCTGCGCAGTTGTAGCAGTTGGTGCACTGCCACAATACTGAGTTCTCCACCAGCAGTTCCTCGCCAAGTCCGTATAACACTTTGAGCATTATCTCCCGGGGGTTGAACTCGTCACTGTAGGTTGCGGCAGGGCAATCGCCCACGCAGGCCCCGCACTGATAACAAAAGCTGGCCAGGTTGCCCTCGACTTTCTTGGCGAGCTGGCGCCTGAAGTCGAAGTCTACCTTTACGACATCGTCGTTATTCGGTTTTCTTGCCTTTGTCATCGGAATCACCCTGCGAGGCGCGTTTCTTAAGATGTCGAATGCTGTTGGAACGGCACTTGGGACAGGAGCGTTCCTTGTCCTCGCCTTCTTCAACGAGTTCCTGGTACTCGTGACCGCACAACATACATTTGAAGTTCTCCATTGTTGCCATATGAGACCTCCGGGCCGTCAGCCGCTACCCGGCCACTGCGGCAGCTTCCTTCTCCTTCTTAGGCTTCCTGGGTTTTGGCTTTAGAGCCTCAATCGTGTACTCGATTTCCTCCTCCGTCACCGTTTTTCGCAATTCCTCCATCTGGGCCATCACCTTGGCGAACTTCTGGCCCTCGGCGGCGCTAATCCACTCGAGCTGCAGCCGTTCCGGCCTGACACCGGCTTTCTCCAGCTTGTTCCACAGGCGCTGGACGCGCTGAACGGTTTGCCTGTTTGCAGTGATATAGTGGCAGTCAGCGTAATGGCAGCCGGAAACGAGA
Source organism: bacterium (assembly GCA_021163765.1). Taxonomy (GTDB): domain Bacteria; phylum 4484-113; class 4484-113; order 4484-113; family 4484-113; genus JAGGTK01. The sequence continues at coordinate 49,318 of JAGGTK010000053.1, read as the reverse complement.
ACCACCGGTGCGCCGCAACGGAACGCTTCAAGCACCATATCCTCGGAGACACGCGCTGAGCACATAGTCCTTACGATTCGATTGGAGGCCGGATATTGCATTCGTGAAATGCCAGCCATATCCGCGCCGCTGTATGAGCACCAGTTACACGCAAACACGAAGACTTTGTCCTGCGGGTCTTCGGCCAGGATGGCGCGAATCTGAGCCATATACTGCGCGTCTGTGAAGTGGCGCATCGTAATCGCGTCGAATTTGCAGGCGGCGCCGCAGTTTCCGCAGCCCGCGCACGCGGCGTCGATGACAACGGCCACTTCGCCCTTCTTCCATGTGATTGCGCCATAGGGGCAAACGCTCGCACATACACCGCACTTCTTGCAGGCATCCGCGTCAATCACGCTGGTAATCGCCTCAATATGGACCTGGCCCGCGTTAAGCAGCGCGCCAGCGCGTGAAGCAGCTGCACCGGCCTGACATACAGAATCCTTGATGTCTTTGGGGGATTCGCAAAAGCCAGAGAAGAAAACTCCGCGCGTGGGGGCATCAACAGGCTTCAGTTTCGGATGGGACTCCATGAAGAAGCCATCCGAGGTCTTGGAGAGTGTTAGCAGACTGGAGATTTTAGCAAGATCCTTGGGCGGTCCGACCCCAACGGATAGGATAACCATGTCAAACTCATGACGCTCTATCTTGCCGCTAGTGGTGTTTTCTGCTATGAGGGTGAGGTTGCCGGTTTCAGTATCCTCTTCAATATCACCCGGTATTCCTCTGATATAACGGGTGCCAGCCTCCTTAGAGCGCTGGAACATGTCCTCAAACGACTTCCCGAAAGCTCTAATGTCCTGGTAAAACACGGTGCACTCTACGTCCGGGTAATGGTCAGCCAACAGGAGAGTGTCCTTGATGGTGTTCATGCAGCAGATATTGGAGCAGTAGGGCCTCCCAATGCTAGGATTTCGGGATCCAACACATTGTATGAAGCCGATGCGCTTCGGACGCTCATGGTCACTCGGTCGCACAAAGTGGCCCAGCGTCGGCCCACCAGCGCATATTAGGCGCTCGAATTCCATGGAAGTGATCACATTGTCGAAGCGCGTGTAGCCGTATTCATCCATCTCGGTGGGGTCATACACGTCAGCGCCGATTGCCACGATTACCGCACCCACATCACGCTTGACGATTATGTCGCGGTCATCATAATTGATACAGTCCGGCTCGCATACTTCGGCACACTTTCCACAGGCGATGGGATTGGTTCCCAGGCAATCTTCCATATTAAGGATGTAGGAGGATGGCACCGCCTGGGGGTAGGGAATGTAGATGGCTTTCCGGGAGGATAGCCCCATCTGATACTCGTCGGGTTTCACCACCGGGCACACCTGGGCGCACTCCGCACATGCGGTGCATGCCTCCGGGTCCACATAGCGCGCCTTCCGGCGGATTTCCGCCGTAAAGTTACCGATGTAGCCCGATACATTCACTACCTCGCTGTAGGTTAGGAGTTCTATGTTTGGATGTCGACCGACATCTATGGCCTTAGGGCCGAGAATTCATATGGAGCAATCCATGGTGGGGTATGTTTTGTCCAGTTGAGCCATAATCCCACCGATGGATGCCTCCTTTTCAACCAGTACCACTTGATGCCCCGAGTCGGCCAGCTCGAGCGCAGCTTCCATGCCGGCTATACCTCCCCCGATGACAAGCGCGCGCTTGGTGACAGGAACCGACAGGTCGTCATGCGGCTGCAGATTTCGTGCCCGTGCCACTGCGCCTGCTACCAGGTCTTTCGCCTTTCTGGTAGCGCCCTCCATGTCGCTGGGATGTACCCAGGAGCATTGTTCCCTCAGGTTGGCCATTTCCATGAGGTAACGATTAAGGCCTGCCTCAGCGACGCAGGTCCGGAATGTGGGCTCGTGCTGTAACGGGGTGCAGGAAGCGATAACTACTCGGTTCAGGCGGTGCTCGGCAATGGCTTTCTTGATTTCGTTCTGCCCCGGATCAGCACAGGTGTAGCGGTTCCGGATGGCGCACACGACGTCTGGAAGAGTTGCCGCGTAATCTGTCACTGCCTGGGTGTCGACCGTCCCCGCGATGTTAAGGCCGCAATCACATACGAAGACGCCTACTCGCAGTCCGTCACCTTTCGGGTCACTGTCCATTAATTCTCCTCCCATTTGAGAGAGTCCCTACAGGTTCCATCAAATTCATCATTATTGGGTCAATCCGCCAGCGCGTCTGCAACCAGCGTGGCGATATCGCGCATCGGGATTTCAATCTCCTCGTGTAAATTCGGGTCTTTCATAGCGCATGCGAAATGTATCTGGCATTTAGGGCAGGACGTAACAAGGAACTCAGCACCTGTTGACTTTGCCTCGCGCAGGCGGTCTACCTGGATGTGCTTGGCGTAGCGGTCGCAGTTAGACCAAGTCCCCCCAGCGCAGCATATGGAGTTTTTTCCGGAGCGGGGCATTTCCGCCAGGGTGATATCAGGCAGTGCTTCTAGTATAGCGCGCGGCGGATCGAAGATCCCTAGGTGCCTGCCCAGCCGGCAGGGGTCCTGATAAGTGACCGTATGCTCCTTGTTGGCTTTGAACTTCAGATTATCCAGATTTTCTTGCATAAACTCGGTTATATGCATAATCTTTGGAGGGCTAGTCTCAAAGAATGGCTGGTAGTCGATATTCCATGTTCGCAGGCACTCAGCACAGGAGATGACAAGCGTTTTTGCGCCGCTGGATTCAACGAGTTTAACGTTATGCCTTGCGAGGAGCTCAAAATTCGCCCGGTCACCGTTCCACAGAAGGTCATGCCCGCAGCATCGCTCGTCCGGTGAAACTACCGGCGTCACGCCCAGTCGGTTCAGTACGCGAATGGCAGCCCGTGTAGCGTCCAGAGTCGTGATATTGAAGTCGGGGAAGAACGCATCGTAGTACATCGTGCAACCGGTCCAGTAGAAAACATCTCCCTTCTTGTGCTGAACCTTCAAATCTTTGGTCAGCCAGCTTAGGCGGTCTTGCTTTGTTTTACCCTTGGCCATCATTCGCATCATTGATTGAAGTGCGCCGCCGTGCGGGCACTCAGGCTCAACGCCGTCGTGGAATGCGAGCTGGCGCAGGTTTAGAACCAGCTCGCAGTAAACCACTCCGGCAGGGCAACGTGAGCTGCACAACCCGCAGGTAAGACAGGCGAAAAGGGCATTATTGGTAATAATGTCCTCGCGGTGACCGAGATTGGCTGCCAGCACCTGCCGCCGGGGGCTGAGAGCGCCGCCAACCCGGGCAATGGGGCAGGTCGCCGTGCATTTCCCGCAGTCGTAGCAGGCCCACGCTCTGGCCTTATCGGCGATTTCCGCAATTTCAGGGGTTGAAGTCGTTTTCATATCCCTTTAGCGTTCCCCATTGCCGGTGTTGAGTGGGCTCGGCCCCAGTTTCCGCACCTGGGCAGTGAAATCGTTGATAACCTCGGCAAATCGTGCGCCCTCAGCGGCGCTTATCCATTCCAAACGAAGCCGCCCTTCCTCCAGGCCGAGGAGCCTGACCATATTCTTAGTCTTCTCGAACTGCTCCAGTGCGCGCTCGTTTCCAAAGATGTAGTGGCAGTCGCCGATGTGGCAGCCAGAGACCAGAACGCCGTCCGCTCCCCTCTCAAAAGCCTTGAGAACGAAGCCTGGCTGGATGCGACCGGAGCACATTACGCGGATCATCCTGAAGTGCGGTTCATGCTGGATTCGCGAAACTCCGGCGGTATCCGCACCCGCGTATGAACACCAGTTGCACGCAAAAACCACGATGTTGGGGTTCCACTTTGTGGAACCGGACTTTGCCTTGCGTTTGGTTTTGGTCGGAGTCATTTCGATGTTTCAGTTGTGAACAGAGCATCAATCATCGCGTGGACCTGCCGGTCGGTGAAATGCTTGGAGACAATCGCGCCGGAGGGGCACCAACTGGTGCACGTGCCGCAACCCTTGCAAAGACTGGCGTTGATACGCGCGACGAAGGTGCCAGGCTCGATCTCGACGAGTGCGGGTGCATGGAATTCGCAGATTTCCGCGCAGGTGCCGCAGCCCCGGCATTTTTCCTCAATCACCTCAGATACCGCTGGATTGAGGCTAACGGTGTCATGCGCCAGGAATATAGAGGCCTTCGCAGCGGCAGCGGAAGCTTGGGCGACGGTATCCACAATATCTTTCGGCCCCTGAGCCGTTCCCGCAAGAAGCACGCCCTCCACGGGGGTTTCCACCGGGCCGAGCTCCGGGTGCAGCTCCATGAAGAAGCCGTCAAGCCCGACGCTAACCTTCAGGATGTCATGGAACTTTGATGTTTCAGGTTGCTTGGGCTGCATGCCCACGCTTAACACGACCAGGTCAGTGGGCACTTCGAGGTGTCGGCCGAGAAGGTCGTCGAAGCATCGCACCGATTCAGCGTGGTCTGTCCCGCTTACCTGGACTTTGTCGCCTTCAGGGATCCGGATGAACAGAACTCCCAAACCTCTGGCCTCGCGGTACATTTCCTCCGCACCGGTCGAAATCGTGCGGATATCGCGGTAGAAGATGGTTATATCCATCCCCATGCGTCGCAGCAGGATAGCTTGCTTTATCGCGGTAGGGCAGCAGTAGCGCGAACAGCCGGGGAAATGCTCCGGATCCCGCGACCCAACGCACAGCACAAAGGACGCGCTCCTGGGACGGCTGCCGGCAATCTCGACGTTCTTGTCGTCCTCCACCAGCATCGTTTCCAGCTCTTGGCTTGTGATTACGTTGGGAAACTTCGAATAGCCATATTCTTCCTCAGGATCGTAGAGATCCGCCCCGACAGCTAAAATAATGGCGCCAACCTGGAGGAGCTCTTCAGTTTCCCCTGTCAGATTAGCCTCGAAGTTGCCCACATATCCGGTAATGCTCTCAACATCAGTGTTAAGCAGGACTCTGGCGCCGCTTTCCTCAAGTAGCTTGAGTTTTGCTTCCAGTACCTCAGTCGCCGGCCGCATATTGGGATACAGGTATTTCAGGTGTGGCTTCGCAAGGCGACCTCCGAGTTGCCCTTCCTTTTCAACGAGCGTAACGGGGAACCCCTGCACTGCCAGGTCTGTTGCAGCCTGGATACCGGCGATTCCACCGCCAATTACGAGAGCCGAGTGCATCATCGGGACTTCGCCTTCGAACAGCGGCTCCAGTTGCCGGGCCCGGGCAACACCCATCCTTATAAGCGTACGTGCCTTTTCCTGCGCCTCGACGGGTTGTCCGGTATGCACCCATGAGCACTGGTCACGGATATTCACCATCTCGATAAGGTATGGGTTGAAGCCAATGTGGGTGCAGGTTTCGCGGAATATAGGCTCGTGAGTGCGCGGGGTGCAGGCGGCGATGACAAGGCGATTCAGATTATGTTCGCGTATCAGCTCTACCAGCTCGTCCTGCCCTGTTGTAGAGCAGGCAAATGTGCTGCCAGCAGCCGCCACCACATCCGGCAAAGCGGTTGCGTACTGCACGAGGTCGTCAATGTCTAATACGCCCGCGATGTTAATGCCGCAATGGCAGACGAGGATTCCTATCCGCGGCTTACCGGTGACGTCCAGGAGCTCAACGGGCTCCTCGTGCTTCTCAACTCGATGACCGGTTAAAAACAGTTGTGCTCTGGCTGCGACCGCCGATGCTTGCGCGACACAATCAGGAATTATCTGGGGGCCGACCGCGCTGCCACACACGAAGATACCGTCGCGGGTGCTCTCCCCCGCGGGGGCCTCGGCAATTCCTTCGGGGCCCAAACCCTACTCCACCCTGTTAATCCCTAAGATATCAAAGAGATCTGCCGCACCGTCGTTTGGCGCGGCAGCAACCGAAAGCACGACCAGGTCTGCGGGGATGCGTTTCTGCTCATGCCCCAGCGTGTCCTCAACGAACACTTCCAGCGTGTCATTCTCAGGAACGATATCCACCTTTGCGGGGCGTCCTCGTACGTAAGTGGCGCTCTTTTCGTCACGTGACCGCTGCACGAAGTCGTCGAATCCTTTGCCGAAAGCGCGGAGGTCGGTATAGAGGATGGTGACATCCTCAACTTCCGGATCGTGCTGCCGCACCAGCATAGAATCTTTTACAGCGTTCATACAGCAAAAGCGGCTGCAATACGGTCGCCCGCCTTCGCCGCGGGCGCCCACACACTGGATAAACACTAACCGCTTTGGGGTCTTCATATCGGACGGCCGCACGACATGGCCCTGGGTCACTCCGGAGGCGTTCAGCATCCGCTCTAATTCAAGGCTGGTGACCACATTAGGGAAGCGGCCGTAGCCGTAGTTGCCCAGCTTGCGGGCATCGAATTCCTGAAATCCCACAGCGACCAATATCGCCCCGACATTCAGGTCCTTTTCCTCTATCTGCATATCAAAGTCGATAGCATTGACTTCGCAGGCTTCAGTACAGTGCCCACAGGGAAGGATGTTGGAGCTGTAGTCCAGATTCTTGCGCTGTTTGACCTTCTGGATTTTCTCCAACCTGCGAATTTGCTTCTCGCTGAGGTGTCCCAGAAGGTTAATGCAGAACTCAGGGTCTATTACGTATGCCGCAGGTACGGACTGCGGGAACGGGCGGTAGATTGCCTTGCGGGCTTTCAGTCCTACATCGAACTCGTTGCCCGCGATGACCGGACAGGCATCGGTGCATAATCCACAGGCGACGCAGAGGTCTTCCCGTACGTACCGCTTGTTTTTACGCACACGGACGCTGAAGTCACCTGGCTTGCCTTCGCAACCGATAACCTCGGCGTTGGAGATCACATCTATCAGGGGATGCCGACCGGCATCCAGCATTCTTGGGCCGAGGATTCAAATGCTGCAATCCATGGTGGGGAACGTCTTGTCGAGCTGGGCCATTCGCCCACCCAGGGTAGGGGACTTCTCCACCAGTGTTACTGGAATGCGAGCGTTGGCTAGGTCCAAGGCCGCCTGAATGCCTGCGATGCCACCGCCGATCACGAGGGCTCTTTTATTTGGCGCCGCTTCCATTATTTTCTACTGGATTTAGATGCCGAAGCCTTGCGCTTTTGGCTTTTAGCCGGCTTCTTGCCCTTGGAATCTGGTTTTTCCCCAGTATCGCGTATCATTCCACCTTCCTCAGGTAAAGGCACGAATTTGTCGCCGAGGGCATTTCTATAGTGCTCGTGCATCATTTCACTATATGTCGGACGCTCTTTGTCCACGAACTTCCCACAAATAATCCTGTCCTGGAAGCTGATGTCGAGGTCGCGAGTATCGGCTCCGTGGTCAATGACCGCATTGTCGTGATAGAACCGCATCAGGTTGAAGCCGGTCCCCAGCTTGTTCAGGCGGGCATACAGAGTGGCGCAAGGAGCAATAACCTCAACGAAGCGGAAGCCCTTGCGGCTAATCGCCTCTCTGAACGACTTGGTCAGCCTGCGAATATGCAGGCTAGTCCAGCGTGCCACGTATGTAGCGCCACAGCTCTCCGCCAGGTGAGGCAGGTTGAATGGCCTTTCGAAATTGCCAAAAGGCATGGTAGATGTTCTGGCAGTCGTCGGGGTTGTTGGAGCGTTCTGGCCGCCGGTCATTCCATAAATGAAGTTGTTTACAAGGATAACGAGTATGTCCAGATTACGACGAGCAGCGTGGATGAAGTGATTACCACCGATGCCAACCAGGTCTCCGTCGCCGGAGAAAACAGTAACCAACAACTCAGGCCGGCCCAGCTTCAGGCCGGTTGCAAACGGTATAGCACGACCGTGGGTGGTGTGAAAGGCATCAAGCCTCATATATCCCGCAACACGTCCTGTGCACCCAATGCCCGAAACAATAGCCACCTTGTCCAGGTCGATTTTGGAATGCTCAAGCGCGTCAGCGTAGCATCTGACAACCGTTCCGATGCCGCAGGTGGGGCACCAGATATGCGGGATGCGATCCATGCGCAAGTACGGCGCTACTGGGTGTTCCATTTCTTCTGTAGGTATTTGCTCCGCGACCTTGCTCATTTGGCAGCCTCCAAAATAGCGTTTGCGATGTCTTCTGGGTCATGTACCGTGCCCCCCATATGGGGGACAAGGACGGTAAGAGTCTGCCCGGCCGCACAGCGTTCAACTTCCAGCACAATCTGTCCGTAGTTGATTTCAGGCACCACGAATGCCTTGATCTTGGGTGCAAGTTCGCGAATGTGACGTTCGGGGAACGGCCATACAACAATGAGCCTGATGACGCCAACCTTGACGCCCTTATTCCTGGCGATATCGATGCCGCGTCGCGCAACACGCGCGGTGATACCGTAAGTCACGAGGACAACGTCAGCGCCGTCAATATCCTCTTCCTCGAAACGGACTATGTCTTCAGCGTTAAGGCGGATTTTGTCTACCAGCCGGGTTACGCATTCCTGCTGGCACTCCGCGCTCATTACCGGATATCCACGCTCGTTGTGCGTCAGGCCGGTGCTATGGAACCTGTAACCATCTCCTGCGCGCGCGAATTCCGGTATCATGTTCCTGTCAGCAACGTAAGGCCAGAATTCGCCTGGCGGCTTATCAGTAAGCTTGCGTGGCACTATTTCTATGTCTTCAGCCTTGGGGATTACGACCTTTTCGGTCATATGCCCTACGCATTCGTCCGTCATGACCATTACCGGCACGCGGTAAATCTCCGAGAGATTGAAGGCGTCAATCATGACGTCAAAAGCCTCCTGTGGTGACTGAGGGCTCAAAGCGATGATTTCGTAGTCACCGTGCGAACCCCATCGCGCCTGCATCATATCCGCTTGGCCTACATTTGTTGGTAGCCCCGTGGACGGCCCGCCACGTTGCACGTTCACAATGACGCATGGTGTTTCCATCATCGCGGCGAGGCCGATATTCTCCATCATCAGGGAGAATCCGGGGCCACTGGTAACGGTCATTGATTTAGTTCCAGTCCACGATGCGCCAATGATTGCCGCCATGCTGGCCATCTCATCCTCCATCTGGATGAACGTGCCTCCCATCATGGGGAATCTGCGCGAGATGCGCTCTACGACTTCTGTTGAAGGAGTGATGGGGTAGCCGGCAACGAATCTGCAGCCAGCGGCCATAGCGCCCTCTCCGCAGGCATGGTCGCCATCAAGATAATGTTGGCCAGTCAGCACCCCTGAAGGGTCTGTTTTCACTGGTCGTCCTCCTTTACTTCACCATTGTAAGGAGAAAAATTACTTAGAATGCGTGCCCGATCCATTATCGGAGGCGTCGGCGCTGAATATCGCAAACTCAGGGCATATCATCTCGCACAGGTTGCAGTTCACGCACTCGCCTTCTTTGACCACTTTGGGCGGATGGTAGCCCTTAGCGTTAAACTCCTCCGACATTTCTAGCACGCCTTTGGGGCAGTACTCCACGCAGAAACCGCAGCCTTTGCAGCGGTCAACGATGATATGCACGATACCGTGGGGGATCGTGAGCTCATCAAAGTCCAAAGGTTTTCGCCAATATTTCACGGCGTTAGCCACACACTCCGATAGAATTAGCCTCGCCGTCCAACTGCGAGGCAGCGGTGCCCACGAGCCTTACACCTGATAGGAGCATACCATACCTGTTTAGAGCTTTCAACATTTCGTGAGGATAATCACTAATATCCTTTGGAATTCCGCCCTGCCGTCGCCAGGAAAAGTTCCAGGCTCAATCTTGACACAGCAAATCGCTCAAGTCATACTTGATGTATGTTCGGCAAACACGGGAAGAAACTCGCTGTTCTTGCCAGTGTAATCCTAGGAGTGTCAGGATCGCCTGCGCTGGCTAGTAAGGAGGCTGAAGCTGTAAGGAGCTTTACATCCGGTTTCGTGACGGGCGATGCAAGCGCTGTCCTAGCCACAATTCATCCTGAATTCGAAGCCGGAGGGATGGACCGGAATGCTTTCTCTGGCTGGGTTGAGAAGTGGTTTGAGTGGTGTGATGATTATCACTTTGAAGCGGCGGGGCTTCAGGAAACAAGTTCCGAGGCCGGCATTCAGATATCAGGAGCGTTCCAGAGGAACTGGTTGTTGGGAATGGCAGCCAGCGATACAAGTATCGAAGGCGCTGAGGAAAGCGAAATATTTGGCTCGCTGGAAGAAGAGGGCGGAGCAGTGCAAGCCGTCGACCGGGTCGAGACTATCCAGTTCACGTTTAAGGACGGCCTAATCACCGGGATTGAAGGGATGACGCTATCGGATCCTAAGGGCTCCGCGATGGGCATGCGCGATCCTCGCATACGGAAGCTGGGTGAGTTCTTTTCCGGTCTTGACGACCTGCCGGTCATTGGGGGTCTTTTCTCCAGCTCAGAAACAGCTTTCAGTGGCGCGCTCAAGTCGCTTGTGACTATAGCAGTGCTGATTGCCGCCATATTCGGTGGCTGGGTCATGCTGGGAACCATGTTAACCAATCTTCGCCTTTCTAGTGTAATGGCTAAGCACAGCTTCGCCGGGGACTTGTCCTATCAGCAGCAGCACGCGGCGTATACGGAACATCGTGAGAAGCTTGAGGCAGGGCAGAAGGAGTGTAGGCGTCACGATTATTACTTGCGTCAGCTCATTGATGAGAAGCGTTTTGAGGATGCCCGGGATTATGCGCGTGGCATGATTGCGTATTGCACCAGGGCGCGAGATGCTGAAGGCAGCAGCACATATGCTGCCTATCTGAAGCGCGTGGATGAGCTGGAGCACGCCAGCGAGTATGCGAAAGGACATTTCCCGGAACGTCCCGGTTCCAAGGCTAACTGAATCGCTGTGCAGCGGGATTTGCGACTTTCAACCATTGTTGTGACTTCGTATCCTATCAGGAACAGGCTGGCCGTGATAAAATCTGCGGCGGTGAAAGCACTCTCAGAGCTGACTGTTGCCGCAAACCGGTCGCTGGGTGGCGAAATTCGCCTGTTGACGCTTAAAGTCCCGCATGAGAGCCTCCCCCTGCTTGAACACGTGCACGCGGGGAGATTTATGATGTTACGTTGTGACGAATCTGAACCTTACAGGTTCCGGCGCCCGTTTTCCTTTGCCTCCGTGGACGTCGAAGCTGGCTCATTTGACATCTACTTTAAGGTCGTGGGAGAGCAGACTCGCAGGCTCGCAGATAGCACTCCTGGTGCGCAATTGAGCGGGGTATTGCCGCTTGGCAACGCTTTCACGATGCCACCGCCGGGCACGCCAACTGTCCTGGTGGCTGGCGGCGTAGGCGTCGCGCCTTTACTGCTTATGGCCAGAGAACTTGCTGCCGCAAAGCTGCCACGTCCCCGCCTTTACTTCGGTGGCAGCACGTCAGGAGACCTTACCCTTGATTACGTGTCAAAACTCCCGGTAGAAGTCCATCCAGCCACCGACGACGGTAGCTTTGGGTTTCACGGGAATATAGTCGAGACGGTTGCGTCCGAGGGCGTGGCTGAAGATACCCGGGTATACGCGTGCGGCCCTGTGCCCATGCTGAAGGCCCTCGCCGAAATGCTGCCTCAGGCGGTTCACGTAGAGGCCAGCCTGGAAGAGGTTATGGCCTGCGGAATAGGTGCATGTTACGGTTGCGCTGTGCGCACAGATGGTCTTGGGTATGAGTCAATGAAACTCGTCTGCCGCGACGGGCCGGTCTTCGATTTGCGGCGGGTTCGATTCGGGTAGTTAATATGTGCTCGAGGGACATCGTGCTCACAACCAGGTCAGCGGACGAAACACGAGCTGTGGCAGCGCGCCTGGTTGCTCAACTCCCTGTGTCCTTGGTGGTTTTACTGCTGATTGGGCCGCTCGGTTCAGGCAAGACTACATTTGTTCAAGGACTTGCACAGGGATTAGGAATAAACAGCGTCGTTACCAGCCCCTCATTCTTGCTTATGAAGGACTATTCTGAGGGGGACAGGCCACTGCGCCACGTTGACCTGTTTCGCCTCTCCTCCCTGGTTGAGACGGTCCCTTTGGGCCTGGCCGAGGACCTGCCCGATGATGCTGTGGTGGCTGTCGAATGGGCGGACCGTTTTGGCTTGCAGGTCTCAGCGCCCAGAATTACCATTCGCTTCGGACAAGGGGCGGATGAGTGCGAGCGCAGCCTTACAATCTCGGCTGAAACGGGAGTATTTCCGTCGGAGATGCTTAATGCTCTACGCGCTGATTGATACTTCGGGAAACAGTTTGCTGGTAGCCCTCGCGGACGGTGAGGGCCGCATTCTGAGCGCTGGAGTTCTTGAGCACACACCGGACAACGCTTCTCGGCTGTCTAATCTTTTAACGGAATGTCTGGGCGACGCTGGCGCTGAGCGCGGTGACATAACTCATCTGGGCGTTGGGATTGGCCCTGGCTCGTTTATTGGCACTCGGACGGGAGTGGCCTTTGCGAACGGGATGGCAGTGGCTCTTTCGTTGCCTGTAATAGCGGTTAGCAGCCTTCAGACTGCGGCAGCAATAGCGATACTTGAGACTCCGAACGTTTCTGTGGTTCGCTGCGGCAGGCGGAAGGCGTACTTCGTGGGTGTTTTTGAACGCAGTCCTGATGGGACAGCCGCCATCTCCGTGGAGCCTGAGCGCGAGCTATCTGCGGCGGAAATACCGGGATTGTTCGAACGCCTTGCCGGAGTCGCACTCAGTTCAAACGTGCTTGTTGTGACTGACTCTGATCAGGTCTTTGCTACACTAAATAAGGGCGAAACGCCGGCACGCGTTGATGCAGTGCTGCGAGAGAACGTTGTGGATATTCGGGGAATGGCGGCAATGATGGTGCAGGAGGTTTCTGCGGGGCGGGCTCGGCCCTGGGCGGATGTCGCTTACCTGCGCCCTGCCGTTTTGTAGTTACTACCGGGAGGATGTGATGATGTCCTTTGCTCAAAGAGCTGTCTCGGCATCCAGAAGCAGGCGCACACTTCTGCTTTTGGGAATGGACCCGGATTTCGGTCGACTAAGGGATGATTTCTCAGGGCAGAGGATCAAGCTGGACAACGAGCCGGCTCGCATACTGGAATCGCTGCCCTTTCCGAGGATGCACGAGGCTATGCCACTTCCTGATGATTTTAAGCAGGCCTACTTATTGTTGCTCAACTTCGCCGCTCAAACGATATTCGCTCTGCGCAACGAAGTGCTGGGCGTAAAATTCCAGATTGCATACTTCGAGGAGGTGGGACCCTTTGGTCTCCATATTCTGTCCACGCTGATTGGTCTGTGCAGAGAGCTGGACCTGATTGTGATAATGGACGCGAAGCGCGGGGATATCGGCTCGACTTTCACGCGCTACCTGAACACCTACCTAACGGATACCGGGAATCCTCTTTCGATGGAGGCGGATGCGATGACGGTCAATCCGCTCGTTGGCACTGACACCTGGGAGCTGTTCCTGCCGTATCTGAAGCAAGGCAAGGGAATATTCCTGCTGACTTACCCGACCGCGCCAGGTGCCGAGCAGATAATGGAGTCGCAGGTGGCCGGTGAGCCGTTATGGAGGTTTCTGGCCAGGGCTGCCAACGACATTGTTATGGCTAACGGTCTTGAAGCCGAGCCTGCGAATCTCGGTTTGGTTGCAGGTGCTCTCCGCCCGGTAATGGGTGAGCGCATAAGGGAAGTGTTTCCCGGCGCGCTTTTCCTCGTGCCGGGAGTGGGAGCCCAGGGCGGAACAATGGCTAATGCTTCGGCGTTCACCGGGGGACGAAACTGGGCGTTGTTTCCCGCGAGCAGGGCATTGCTATACGCTTATGCTAACTCGGACATCGCACAAGAGAAGAGAGGAGAAGAATTCTGGAAAGCCAGCCTTACGCAGGCACAAGCCTACAACCAGGAGCTCCGTAAGACGCTGAGGTTTGAATAAAGGCGCTGCTTGCGCTGTGCGCTTACCCCACAGCGGAGAATACCAGCTTGTACTCGTACGTCATTATCTTGATGTCGGGAACGGTTCTGGTAGCGAAGCGGAGTTCGTCAGGAATCTCAGGCGACAGGATAATTGCGCGCACCTTGCGTTCCTTCATCTGCTCGTGAGCCCAGCCCAGGTTGACGAGCAGGTCAGTAACCACCTGCTGTCCAGGCGGGCTGTCAAAGACCTTGACAATGACCAGGGCTCCGTCTCGTCCTTGAGCGAGAAAGTCAGCATCGGTGAGCTTTGCAGGGAACTTACCAGCAACCGGATCACCGGTCAGAGGTTTAAGGCCGTCCTCGACCTCACTGAGGTTTGATGCCAGGGCTTTATGAATATCCATTTCGGGTTCCGCCTCCTTGTCTTGTTTGCGAGCGATTTTCTCCTTCTCAGGCGCCTGCGCTGGCCTGGCCTTCGCAGGCGGGTGAGGCTTGGCAGGCTCCCGAGGGGCCGCAGCTTGCGCAGGCTCAGCTTCGGCCTTTTCGCCTGGCGCGGCTACAGGTTCGGCCTTGGAGCTTATCTTCGGCTCGGGTGCCTTCTCCTTGACGGGCGCAGCCTTGTCCTTATCAGGCTTGGCTCCGGAAGGTTTAGCTTCCGTTTTACGTACAGCAAGCTCACCATTAACCTCCGATATCTCCCAATAGCCGTGTTGCTCCGGGTCATACGAGACATATTGCCCGAAGTCTACGCGGTAAAGGCAGTCTAGTTCAGGGTTGTCGGCTACGCGCGGCTTGTGGTTTTCCGGGAAGCTGACGCGTGTAGGCATGTTCACGCAACAGATAGTTACCTGCGAGCGTATCTTGGATTCATCGATTTTCGGATACCTTTTGCTGACGTATCGAACGATCTCCGAAGGAGTGGTGGGTTGATCAAGATGCTCCATTGCTTCCCGAATCAGGTCAGCAGGCGACTTTTCGGCCATTCCCAGCGAGTCCTCCCTGAAAAGATAAAGCCGGACCGGTGGATTTCACTCAGGACACCAAAACGGCCACAAACTGCTCCTTGGCGTCCTGATTAATCCTCTCCTATTTATTCTACCGCTTTAGCGCCAATGATGCTAGTAAAGCCCAAATCGGCTGAGCCGCCAGCCGGTTTTCGATTGATGGCGAAAGAGCGCCCGGCCAGGCTTACTTAACCAGAGGTCAGTTAGAGCCTGATTGATAGGATGCTAGAATTATCCTGTATCTACAAGTATCAAGGAGATACTGACTTATGGAACGATACGATGTAGCGGTCATCGGCGCCGGTCCCGGTGGGTATGTCGCGGCAATCCGCGCTGCCCAACTTGGTCTCAGTGTGGCTATTATCGAGCGCCGGTACTGGGGTGGTGTGTGTCTAAATGTGGGATGCATCCCCAGCAAGTGCTTGCTTGAAGACACGCATCTCTATTACGAAGTTGTGAAGCACGGGGCCTTGCGGGGAGTGAATGCCACGGGTGTGACCCACGATTGGCAAGCGATGCAGTCACGCAAAGAGAAGGTCGTGCATCAGCTTACGCGCGGTGTCGAGGTTCTTCTCAAGAAGAACGGCGTGGCCCTGTATTTCGGTGATGCGCAATTCAAGGATGAACGTGCACTTGGAGTCTCATATGCGGATGGGCAAAAATCCGAGATAATCGCGGATAACTTCATAATCGCTACAGGCTCCCGTTCTGCAACGCTCCCGCACATCAAACCGGACGGGGAACGCGTGATTACCTCCACAGAGGCGCTTTCGCTGCCCGGTATTCCCAAGTCGCTGGCTGTCATCGGAGCAGGCGCTATTGGCCTGGAGCTTGGCAGCGTCTATGCACGGCTGGGGACGGAGGTTTGCTTTGTGGAGATTATGCCGCAGGCGCTGCCTGGGATGGACGTTGAGCTGGCGAAAACGCTCGTGCGGCAGTTGAAAAAGGATAAGATTGCGATTCACCTGGAGAGCAAAGTGACCTCGCTGGAGATTTCCGGGGAGGGCGTTGCGCTATCTGTGGAGGGCAAGTTCACCGGCACAATCGATGCCGAACTCGTTTTGCTTTCAGTAGGGCGGGCACCAGTTACAGATACTCTAAACCTTGGCGCAATAGGCGTTGAAACCGACAGGAAAGGCTTTATAAAGGTCAACGACGAGTATCGCACAGCCGTGCCCAACGTGATGGCGATAGGAGATGTAATAGGCGGATTGATGCTGGCGCATAAAGCAAGCCACGAGGGTGTGGCGGCCGCTGAGGTGCTTGCGGGTTTCCCGCATCCCAAGTCGCGGCTCGTTCCCGCAGTGGTCTACACGTCGCCGGAAGTGGCCAGCATCGGATTGACGGAGCAGCAGGCAGCAGAGAAAGGTCACAAGGTGAAGACAGGCAGGTTCTTCTTTGGCGCGAATGGCAGAGCCATGGCTATGAACCAGGCGGTTGGCCTCGTGATCGTCGTAGCGGATGAAGACAGCGATGAGATGCTCGGTATGCATATGGTCGGGCCGATGGCGGGCGAATTGATACACGAGGCTGAGGTGGCACTCGCCGCACGCATGAAGCTGGCTGAATACCAGCAGCTTGTGCGTGCGCATCCAACACTTGCCGAAGCTATCGGCGAAGCGGCCTTGGACGTCAACGGGCACGCAATCCACAAAATCGGCTGATACGGGCACGGCGTGGCGGCGTAGCCAATAAAAGGTAGTCCAAGGGGGACAGCAGGGAGCGATTCGTTGCGGTTGCGAAGAAAATAATGACTGTGGCAGAAGGTGTTGATAAGTTGCCCAGCGTATTTAACGTGCTAACCCCTTGTAACCCGTCCCCCTGTCCGGTATTATTTAATTCGGTATACCCCGACCACGCGGAGGGTGAGTTCTTTGAAAGAAAGGCCACGGTGTATCCCAGCAGGGCGTCGACATCACAGGCATTCGCGCTTCGGTGCAAATGCGGTGGCTGCTGATAACTGCGGAGAGCCGGCGTAATCAGCTTCCTCCTTCGGGAGGAAGACTTCGCCGTGTCAAAGGGAACGTCTCGGGGCAACAATGCTGTTCCGCAAGGTTCAGCAATGCTGCTACAAAGCGTTCCGGGGAGACATCAGAGCCTGTATTTAGGAGGAAGGTGTAGGCGGTTCTTAGGAGTCATCTATACATCCTTCGGGGAATTCGCCTGTTGAGGCGTGGTCGGTATATTTGTTAATTGTGGGGCCTCCGCCAGGAGGTCTGGGGTAGATGTGCCGCGCAAGTCGCGGCACTTTTTTTATTCTTGCTGTGAATCTGTAAGCTCCACATCGATCAGGTGGAGCGGTACCTCCTCAAAGTAGCGGTTGACAGCGCGCAAACAGTTTGGAAGCCGGATTGGGCCTGCATCGCCGTCAGCCCCCTGTGGAGCCAATCCGCCTGCAAGCAGCTCTTCAGCCGGATACTCGGCGATTAAGTCCGGGAATCCGCCGTCCTCAACTACCTTCAGGAAATCGTATGCCACTGCCGAAGGGATATCACGCGCCCGCGCTTCACGGAGTATCGCCGTGGTGCCGATCTTGTTGAGCAGTGAGCTTGGGCCAACCGCATCTGCGCCGACTAGAACGCAGTCTATTTCATTATAAAAGCTGGAAAATGCTGCGTCCGCGAAGACCGTGCAGGGGACGCCTTTATTGGCTAACTCACGAGCGAAAGTCAGGCCTTCATACTTAGGGCGACCTTCACCCAAATAGGCTTCTATAATGCTGCCCTGGGCTGTTGCCTTCAGAATCGCATCGCGCACTAATCCTGAGTAGCTTATGGTGAGGACTCGCTTATGCTGCGCCAGATATGCGGCAGCTATCTCAGTTACACGTTCCAGGTGCGCATTCCACTTGTGCTCAAGCTCCTGGGATGCATTGCCCGCATCTGTTCCTTCTTCTACGCGCTTCAGAATTAGCGCAATGGCCTGTCTGAGCGAGACCATTTCAGGATGCGCCTTTCGAAGCAGCCCGAGGGCTTGCTCAAGGTCGTTCTGCACAATGTTCACACTGCCGCTCAGGTTTATTATCAACTGTAACAGATGGCGCGTGAGTACTGCTGCGCCGTGTGTATAGTCGGAGAGCAAGGCCTGGAATTCTTCATTTATGCATAGCGCATTGTTGCTGCTCATCAAGGATTAAGTATGATAGAACACCAGAGGCATTTCAAGCGAGCCTTGAAATAGAAGCGTATTCTGAGTTATAATTAAATCAGGCCGTCGAACGAACGATGGGCGAACAAAGGCTCGGTTACTAAATGCCTGGTACCTGCTTGTTTCTGCGGTAGGGCTTGAACGAGTTCGACGAAGTGATGTGCGGGCGCTTTAGTTGCGTATTCGCAGGCAAGGCGACCGATCGTCGAAATGCGGCGCGTGCGCTGCGGCGAGAAACCGCCCAGGATTCGGCACGACGCCGGGTGGTCTTGAGCCAGCTCGTGTATGGCTGGAAGGAGGGGCCTATGGTAAAAGTGAAGTTTCTGAAAGACATTCGTAAAGTCGCGCAAATGCCCGAAGACGAGCAAGCGCGGCTGCTTCGCGTGCAGGATAAGTATCGTTTCCTGGCCACAGACTATTACCTGGGATTGATTAATTGGGAAGACCCCTATGATCCTATCCGTCGAATTGTAGTGCCGACCGAGGAGGAAACACTCTCATGGGGTCGCAGGGACCCCAGTAACGAGGCCTTAAGCACGGTAATGCCGGGAGTTCAGCATAAATACTCTGACACCGCACTCTTTCTTGCCAGTGAAGTGTGCGGTGGGCAGTGCCGCTTCTGTTTCCGCAAGCGGTTGTTTGTGGACAAGGAGAAAAGAGAGACCGCTCTTAACCTGCCAGCGGCGCTGCAATATGTTCGGCGACATCCTGAGATTTCGAATGTGCTGGTAACCGGCGGCGATGCCCTGATGTTAAGCACTCGTCGGCTTACAGAGATAATAGAAGGGCTGTCTGCAATAGACCATGTTCGCGCAATACGGCTAGGCAGCAAGCTGCCTGCTTATTTCCCTCAGAGGATTATCAACGACCGCGAGCTTCTCAATCTCCTGGAACGCTACAACACCGGGCGCCAGCGCATATATGTGATGTCTCACTTCAATCACCCGCGTGAGCTAACTGATGTCGCAAGGGCTTCAATAGGCGCGCTGCTTCGAACAGGTGCAGTTGTATGTAACCAGACACCCATCATACAGGGGGTAAATGATGACGTGGACGTGCTCGTTGAACTGATGAACGAGCTCATGGCCTGCGGCGCGGTCCCCTATTATTTCTTCCAGTGCAGGCCAACCACTGGCAACTTCCCTTATGCTGTGCCCATCACCAGATGCTACTTCCTCATCGAATATGCCAAGTACCGGGTATCCGGGCTGGCCCGGCGAGTGCGATATGTGATGAGCCACGAGCGTGGCAAAATAGAGGTTGTTGGGGTGACCGGCAAGCATATCTACGTGAAGTATCACCGCGCCAGAGATGCCAGCAGGGAGGGAAAGTTCCTTGTCTTTTACCGTGACGACGAGGCGTTCTGGTATGACGACCTTCTGGCGCAGCGTCGGGACAAGAGTATGATTGTCACCAGCAGCTGGCAGCCGCACGAAGCGGACAGCGGTGGCGTGAATCTGTCAAGAGGCCACGATTCCGAAAACGCGTCGGACGGCACCGGGCATCCTGGGATCATCAGCCAAAATACTCCATCGGACAACTAGTCGCCAGCGGTGACACACACACTCCGGCCCCCTTTGGTATTGCAGCAGCGGCACCAGGGGGCCTTGCGTGAACTTGCTCGGTTCCTTTGCGGCTTAATAATCCTCGCTGGCTGTGCGTCTCGTCTCTGCTGCCGTTGGGATGGCTTGCTCTATCTGATCGGCCGGATGCGGTCGATTAGAGCCAGGATTACTATCCACAGAAACCCCACGCCAATCAGTATGTGCGGAATGTAGCAAGTAATATCGGGCTCACCATAGCTCCTGGCTGAATACCGGAAGCTCCCATATGCCCACATTAGCCCGAGAAGAACAAGCATAGCCGGCACGGCAGACTGCTTATAGAACCAATTCGGATTTAGCCGCTCGGTTTCCCGCCAGCGCTTCATCCGCTTTTGCTCTTCTTTTCGGAGCTCCTCTTGCGCAACCAGCGGGTCAAAGTCGTGCGTAACATGGCGCGCTCGCTTGGTCGTTATGCTCGGAACTGGCTCGTCCCCGGTGAGGGGACCCGTAATCTGCCGGCGCGGAGGTTTCGTATGGGGCATTTTTGACCGTATCTTCTCTCGCGCCTTTGTGTCCAACCGGTGAAGGCGCTCGCGAATTGTAGGCTTTCTTGGCTTACTTAAAGGCGAGGGAACCGCTTGCGCTGATTCGTCATCAACTTCAATTGCCCGCTTTTTCCCAGCGTCTACCGAGATACCGCCATGCACCGGCGAGCCGCAATACGCGCAAATGCTCACCCATTCCGGTTGAAGCCTGCCGCAGCCTTCGCACCTGACGAACGTGATCTCGCAATGCTCGCAGCGAAGCGTCGCCGCGCCAAGCTCTGTGCCGCAATTGGGGCATTTAAGTTCTGTTCTCACTGCCGCTTACCTCGCTGCACACGCAGGATGATGAGTGAGACTGCACCGATGGTAAAGAGCGTAAAAGAGGTCAAGCCTATCGCTAGCCCAATGTCATAGTAGTATCCGGTGCCGCTGCTTAGCCCGAGTTGGGAAAACAGGTCACTGAACTCATTTATAAATCGGATACGTGCTCGGTACATGAAAACCGTAATTATCGCGGCGAAAATCGCGCCAAGCGTGAAGTACGCAAGAAGCAGTTTTGAACCAATGCCTAGAGGGTCAAACCAGACGGGCAAGTCGCCTCTGCGCCCGGATGCCGGCGTGCCAGGTTCAGGGGATTTCAGGGGGACGATGGGCTCACCGCATTGCGGGCACTTATTAACGCCCGCAACGACTAAAGCCCCACAGCGCGAGCAACGTTGGAATGCAAAGTTGCAGCTCTTGCAGACAAGGTTCTCGCTTAGTGGCTCGGCGCAATAGGGGCATCGTGGTACTTCGTTCTCCATCCCGTCACCGCCGCTTCCTCGCACGGAACATTAGCCACGTAAATAGGCCATAAATAATTCCCATAAGTATGGTTCCCGCCAGTATCAAGAAAGGCCAGGTCAACATCCAGGAAGGGAATGTTCCTGGATAAGCTGCGGCGCGATAGGCGACGAACTGAGGATATGTGTAGATAAAAAAGAATGCCAGTATGATTAGTGCCGCGAAGATGCGCATCAAGTAGAAAGCTGGATGATAGTAGTAGGGATGATAACCCCATGTGGCCCACCATGGCCAGGGAAACCACCAGAACCACCAATCGCTGGGTTCCCATGGGCCATCCTCCCGTGGCACGACCCCTTTCCCCCTGGCAAGATTGGCTTTCCTGGCTTCCAGATTCTTTAGTGCATCGGATCTTCTCGCGGTTTCCTGTGCAGCTTTAGCGTGTTCCTCTGAGAGCGCCTCTACTGTGAAGCGCTCATCGGACGCTGGCAAAACAGGGGTCTCGTCTCCAATCTCCAATCTGCTTAGCCGCTCGTCACCGGGGTTATCGACGGAATCGTCATCCATATCGTCGAAGGAATAAGAGCGTGTGGCCGGACGACCGCAGAAGGGGCAGAAACGCTCGCTGGCGTCAAACAGCTCGTGGCAGTAGGCGCATCCCTGGAAGCGGATTCCGCAGAGCGGGCAGTACAGCTCAGGTACCGTAAGCTCACCTTTACATCGCGGACAGCGCATTCTAACTAGATTCTAGCACATACGCGTTCCTGATGGCGCCGGTGCTAAAATGAACACCAATGTTGAGGATTGCGGTTATCGCGGGCGTTGCGGAGGATTTATGGCACACCGCGCTGAAAGTTGACCCGGTCGCACGTAAGCTCGCGGTGGCTTCCCCTGAGCATATTGCCGCAAGCGCACTGAAGGGCCTCAAGCCCGATTGTTACATTCTCCAATCATCCCTTGAGCCTAAAGCTCTCGGCATTTCTGAAAACAGGTGCGCGACTTCAGGCGAAGTGGCCTACCTGAGCGGCCAGAAAGCGTCCTGCCGAACGATAACTGAGCTGAAAGAGCGCGTGCCGACGTGGGATGCGGTTCTGCCGGAAGGGCTTCCTGACGAAGGCGTGGAAACGCTGGGGGCTCTGGCGATTCTCATTGAGCGGCTGAATGGCATCTCGGAGGGATTACGAACTTCGCTGGCGATGATTGCCGACGAAGGCGGCCTCCCGCCTGCGCTGTTCACGCTGCAAGCGGCTGAAATTTTACTTGGAGAGAATCCGTACTTCCCTGAGGATATGCGTGCGGACTTGCCGCCTCGCACGAAAACAAGGGAAGAAACGCCGCTCGATATGCTGAAGCAGTTGCCGCAGCCAGGCGAGGTCTTCTCGCGCCTGCGCCACGGGGATTTCGGCGAGCAGGGATACGAGTACCGCGCTGAGCAGGAGCAGTTTGCAAAGCGGGTGCAAAAGACTCTCGCTGACGAGGGCAATCTGCTCATTGAGGCAGGCACCGGCGTGGGAAAGTCGCTGGGGTATCTCATACCGGTTGTGCGGCATTCGCTTGCGTCGGGCGAGCCGGTTCTGATTTCAACGAACACGAAAATACTCCAGGACCAGCTTCTCACCAGCGATTACCCAAAGCTTGTAGAGCTGCTTGGAGTGCCCCTCCCGCCTCCGGTCGTGCTCAAGGGCAGGGAGAACTACCTTTGTCTGGAGAAACTTCGGCTGAACGCTCTGACTTCGCGCTCAGACTTGCGTGACCTGCTCAGCAGTTCGGGAGAACCGGGAAGCACACGCGCTGCGGCACTGGCGCTAATGCGCCTTGCGCTGCACGCGACAAGCTCTGCGACAGGTGATTTCGAGTATGTCGGGATGCCGGAGGGGATTGCGGCGGATTCGGCGACGAAACTGAAAAGACGGCTGAGCGCAGCCTTCCGGGGGTGCCTGCGAGAGAAGTGCCCTCTGCTTGGGCAGTGTTACTTCTATTCGCAGCGCGATGCGGCAGAACGCTCACCCGTGGTCATTGTAAACCATGCGCTTCTATTTGCACTGGCTCATCCGGGCACGGATGCGGCGACCGACCCGCTAGCGTCCTTTGTGGACAGCAGCCCTTACTGGATACTTGACGAAGGCCATAACCTGGAAGAGGTTCTGCTGGACGCGCTTGGGGCGAGTGTAGCATCTGTTGAGCTAATCGAGTTTTCTAACAGCCTGCAGCGTCTGATCTCAAACCGCGTTCTTGTATCACGCCTGGCGTTTCCCGAATATGAGGTACCGTTAGAGAAGCGCGATAACTACATGCAGCTCAAGGAGATGCAGGCAGCGGCTCCCGGCGCTGCGGAAAGCATATACGAGAGCTTCACCGCTCTCAGCGAAATAGCGCAGCAGGCCTTTGATGAATTAAGGGATGAGCGCGCGCGTGATATGCTGCGGCTGGACCTGACTGAGCCACAGCAGAAAGAAGTAATCGAGCTGCGCGACAACCTTCTGGAGGAGGTTGCGGTTCTCTATGACCGCCTGCTAGACCTCAACGATGGTCTAACACAGCTTGCGGAACAGACAGGCGGTGACACGGAGGGATTTTTCTATCTCGACGACAACAGGTATCAGATACAGCTTCGTGAATCGGTGAATCTTTATGAGCAACTGAAGCAAGCATGTGGGAAGCTCCTGTCGGAGGACGAAACCTGGGTCAGGTGGATAGAAGCGTCTGCTGCCGGCCGCAGGCGGGATATATTCTGGCAGCTCGCAGCGTGCCCGGTGGTTGTGGGCGATTACTTCACTGACCTTCTGGAGAGTCGTAAGTCAACGGTGATTGTGTCGGGCACGCTCGCAATTGGCGGCAGGTTCGACTATGTGAAGCGGATTCTGGGGCTGAACAGACTCCCGCAGGATGCCCTTGAAGAAAGCATTATGGCGTCTCCCTTTGACTACGCGCGGCGGTCTCTTGTGCTCGTGCCAAGCGATGTGCCAGAGCCGGACTTTCGAGACCAGAAAGCCCACAACAGGTACCTTGAGGCGCTGGCTGAGATTGTGAACGAAACAGCCCAGGTATTTAACGGTGCGACTCTGGTGCTTTTCAACTCGTATAGTGACTTGCTGGCCGTCGTGGGGCTGGGCGAGAAGCTGAAGGAAGCAGGTTTCAACCTGTTGGTGCAGGAACGCGGCGTGTCGCGGTTCCAGCTCGCCAGCGATTTCCGGAAAGAGGATAGGGCGATTCTCTTCGGAACCCGCAGCTTCTGGGAGGGCTTTGACATACGCGGGGAGGACTTGCAGTGTGTGATTATCAGCCGCTTTCCCTTTCCCAATTTGCACGACCCGCTTACTGCGGGGAAGGTGCGCTATATTGACCGCAACGGCGGGAATTCGTTCCGGGACTATATGCTGCCCTCTGCGATAATGAAGTTCACGCAAGGCTTCGGCAGGCTAATACGTAGCACTGACGATTACGGCTGCGTGTTACTGCTTGACCGCAGGGCACTGTCGAAGAACTACGGGGCGCAATTCCTGCGCAACCTGCCTGGGCCTGCGATGAAAAAACTGCCGAAGCATAAGCTCAGTGAGCAGATGCGCAGCTTCCTGTCCACAGTGAAGGAGGACCGCTAGTGCGTGTGGGGGTTATAGGAGCCGGGCCTGTCGGAATGGCGCTCGTGACTGCCCTGAAGCGCGGCGGCGAGACCGAACTTAGATGGTACGTGCGCAACGAGGCCATCCGCACTAAACTTCGAGAGGAGGGGCTGCGGGTGAGCTTTCAGGCTCCTGGCTCTGAGTTTGACCTGCGGGCATTCGTGCCTGGCGATCCGGATAACATCTCAACGGAGGGACTTGAGCCAGCCGTTAGGCCTGCAACCTCCCTAAAGATGCTGGAAGAGACCGAACCCGACCTTGATTTGAGTTTCACGGACGAGGAGCTGATTTCAAAGGCGGAGCTATTTATTGAAACCCAGCCGGACGTGAGTTTTTCCTGCACCAAGGCGGATTCACTGTTTACAGTGCGCTCACAGATAGCATCCAGATTGAAGGGGCTTTGCTTTTTTGTGGTAAACGGGTTCTGGCTGCATCCGGGGCTTGATCTCGGAGTGATGTTTGGCGGAGGATTCAGTCAGGGAACGAGGCTCTCGCTAATTCCGAGGGGAAGGCTGATGCTTGGGCGCGTGAAATCCCCGCATGCGGACTTTCTTACGGTGGAGCCGGAAGCGGGCGCGGGGACTCTCATATATCGCCTTGAAGAAATCGAGATGCTGGAGAGCCTGGCTAATCAGGTTGACGATAACGTTTTGCGCGTCGAGGTGCAGCCGGACATCTATATGACAATGTTGCGCAAGGCTGCTTTGAACTGCCTGGTAAATCCCCTTGCGGCGCTTTCAGGGCACCCCAACGGGGCTCTGCTAATGGATGAAGTGCGCCCAATAGCCGGCAAGCTGGCAAGGGAAATTGTTGATGTGCTGGTGGCAGCAAGCTTTGTGCAGAAGGGCGATGAGAGTATCAGTGTTAAATCTCTCATTAGCGACTTCGAGCGCATATGTTGCGACACAGCGGGCAACTTCAGTTCGCAATTGATTGACCGCATAAAGGGTCGCAGAAGCGAAACAAAGCATCTTAATAGGCTGCTGCTTGGCATCGCACAACGATATGGCATCCCGATGCCCGTCAACGCAACGATTTGCGCGCTGCTGCGTTTGCCGATGGAAGACTCAGCAGCCATCTAAGCTGCGATGATATAATCGCTCGGCAGGCACTTAGGAGGCCCTACACAATGCGATATCTTGCCCGTTTTCTTTTAGCTTTCTTTGCAGTCATCTTCTGTGCTGCACTTTCAGTAAGCGCTGCCGACGAAGCTCACGGATTGCTATACCCGTGGATTTCACCTGATGGCAGACGGATTGCATTCTCGTATCAGGGGGACATATGGGTTGCACCTTCCGCTGGTGGGCAAGCCTTACGGCTTACGGTCAGCGTGGCATTCGACCGGAGCCCCCGCTGGTCTCCTGACGGCTCCAGGCTGGCGTTTTGCAGCAACCGCGACGGGAACTACGACATCTACGTGATTCCTTCCACCGGCGGCGATGCGAAAAGGCTGACATACAGCGACGCAAATGACTATCCGGGTGATTGGTCGCCGGACGGCAGGCGAGTGCTGTTTACAACCTACAGGAACTTCCCTGGCAGCCAGATGATGGAGGTTGACGTCGAGACGCTTGAGGAGCGGCTGATTCTCTGGGACAACACGTCGCTGCGCTATCCGCGGTACAGCCCGGATGGCACGCAGATTGCGTTTGGCCGCGGCCCGAGTTCGTACACCAGGCTTGGCTATCGTGGTGCGGGTAACTCCCAGGTCTGGGTGATGGACGCTGACGGGAAAGATGGCAGGCGCCTGGACGGCTGGGACGGCGGACAGTTCTGGGCGCAGTGGTCCGTGGACGGGAATTATGTCTATTACGCGGCCGACCGAAACGGCCGCAGGAGCGTGTTCGCGATCGACGCTAACGGTGGCAGGCCGCGAGAGATCCTGAAGATCACCGGAAAGGATATTTTCTATCCCAGCATTGCTACTGACGGAACGGCTGCGGTCTGGGCTGACGGAAGCTTGTATGTGGGCAAGGTCAGCCCTCAAGGTCTGGTTCGCGAGCCGAAGCGTGTGAGCATATTCGCAGGCGGTGACAGCAAGTTTCAGTATGTAACGCGCGAAGTCTACAGCACTGCCGATGAGGTTGTTGCGTCGCCTGACGGCAAATGGCTAGCGCTGGTCATCCGGGGGGATATCTACATCCAGCCGGTTTCGCGCACGCCGGAGGAAGAAGTGGATGCGCCACATGGTGGGGATGCGGTGAACTTCACAAATACGCCCGGTCGTGAGTGGATGGTCCAGTGGCATCCGGACTGCGACAGCCTTATATTCGTTTCAGATAAGGACGGCGACCAGAATATCTACGAACTGGACCTCAATACGCGCGAATGGAAGCGCCTTACGAACACGCATGAAGTGGACATCAATCCACGACTGTCGCCTGACGGCGCGAAAGTAGCCTTTTACCGAGGAGAAGGCGACCTGATGGTGCTTGACCTGGAGACGATGCGTGAGCGGCGAGTCGCGCACGGTGTAACCCGTCGTGGCGTATGGTACACGGCGCTGGAGTGGTCGCCGGACAGCGAGTGGCTGGCTTATACGCAGATTACGCCTGCGTATGACAGGGACATCTGGCTGGTTAAACCGGACGGCAGTGGGGAGCCGCATAATATCACACAGTATCCCACTACCAATTGGGGGCCGATGTGGACCGGTGACTGTAAGAACATCGTGTTCGTGAGCTACCGTGAAGGCGAATACTCGCGGGTGTATCTCCTGCCGCTGAAGCCACCTGGGATTTTGTTCACAGACGAAATGGAATTTGGACAGCCTGAAGCCAGGGACGAAGCTGAAGATGAGGGAGATGATGACGAGGATACAGGTGATGAAGCGCCGCCAGAGGAAGATGAGCAGCTCGTTGAGATCGACTTCAGGAACATCGAACACCGGTCGCGTGTCATCAGCGAAGCCCTTGATGTCATAAACAACATCGCTGTATCACCTGATGGAAAAACCTGCATCTATCAGGCATCCACCACCGCCAATGACTACAAGCTATGGGCGGTTGACCTTCTCACGGGTGAGAGCAACTATGTCGGGGTCTCTGCGCCGCTGAACTGGCTGACCTGGACTTCAGACGCTGGCCCGTATGGCATCTACGAAGGCGGTCGTTTGGTAAAGATTGAAATGGGCGGCTCGAAGGTGAAGGGAGTGTCTCCTGTTGCGGTTACTGCGAGAACTCTCCTGGACCGTCCGGCAGAACTGCTCGCGATGTACGATGAGGCTTACCGCAACCTGAAGTACGGCTTCTATGACCCGAAGCTACACGGGCGGGATATGGATGCTGCATACCGTAAGTACCGCCGTATGATAGAGCACGCGGTTACTCACGAGGAGTTCAACATATTCACGACACTCCTGCTGGGTGAACTCAACGCAAGCCACCTCGGTATCTGGGGAGACACGAGCTTTGAGGGTATCGGCGCGAGCGTAGGGATGCTCGGTGTCCACTTCAATCCGGATTACGAAGGTCGCGGGCTGGAAGTGGCGAAAGTTCTTGAAATGGGGCCCAGCGACCGTGACGAAAGCCGCCTATCCGTGGGCGACGTAATTCTTGAGGTAAACGATAAATCTGCGGGTTTCAGCGAGGATTTCTTCAGCGCCCTTGACGGGACTATCGGCAGAACCGTCCATCTGAAAGTAAAACGAGCAGAAGGGGATATCGAGGAAGTTCGAACGCGACCTATCTCACGCACGGCACAAAGGAATCTCGAGTACGAGCAGTGGGTTCGGGACAATCGGGAATATGTGGAGGAGATTTCAGACGGGCGTGTCACCTATCTGCATATCCAGCGGATGTACGACGATTGCCTTTATCGTTTCGAGCGCGACCTTTTCGGCTACGGAATGGATTATGACGCAGTAATAATTGACGTGAGATACAACGGCGGCGGATACATCGCAGAGCAGCTCTTTGAGATACTTGGCCGCCGGCCGAGCGGGATGATGCAGCGGCGCACGGGACCTAAGCATATTACTCCGGCAAAGATGTATCGGGGCGTAAAGGTGTGCCTGATCAACCAGCACAGCTTCTCCAACGCCGAGATGTTCGCCTACGGGTTTAGAGTTCTTGGCTTAGGGAAGGTCGTGGGGATGCCCACGAACGGCGGGGTTATCGGCACACGCAACTACCAGTTGCTCGATGGAACAATGTTCCGGATCCCGCTAACAGGACGTTACAGGCTGGACGGCACTAACATGGAGAACAATCCGGTCGAGCCGGACGTCGTGGTAGAGGCTCCCCTGGGTGTGGTCGCGGCAGAGGACGATCCGCAGCTCCGAAAAGCTGTGGAGGTCGCCCTGGACGAACTTCGTTAGCGTCTGGTTACTTGCCGGTGAAATTGGGCTTTCGCTTTTCCATGAAGGCTTTGGTCCCTTCCTTCATATCGCCAGTGGCGCAGATTTCGCCGAAGAGCTTCGCCTCGTGAGCTTTCGCGTCGTCAAGCGGCATGTCAAGCCCTTCGTTCACCAGCCGGATACACATAGCCACGGCGGCAGGTCCTTTAGACATAATGCCACGCGCAAGTTCCTCAGCTTTGTCCATCAGCTCGTCAGCAGGATACACGTGGTTGACCAGTCCCATAGCGTGGGCTTCGTTCGCCCGAACCATGTTGCCGCTCAGTATCATCTCCAGCGCGCGTCCCTTTCCGACGAGCCGGGGAAGCCGCTGTGTGCCGCCATAGCCCGGGGTGATTCCCAACCCTACCTCCGGCTGGCCAAAGCGGGCATTCTCGTTGGCAAGGCGGACATGGCAGGCCATAGCCAGCTCGCAGCCGCCTCCCAAGGCGAATCCGTTCACTGCTGCGATGACAGGCTTGGGTAGCTTTTCTATGAGCGTGAAGATGTCATGGCCTTGCTGCGCAAAATGCGCGCCCGAGCTCTGGTCCAGCGTGTGAATCTCGGTGATGTCAGCTCCAGCAACAAAGGCCTTATCGCCTGCTCCGGTGACGACGACAGCCTTGATCTCGTCATTGTCCCGGATGTGCTCGAATGCAGCCTTGATCTCCCTCATCACTTCGTTGTTTAGTGCATTGAGCTTGTCCGGTCGGTTAATCGTGAGAACCGCCAGCCCGTCTTTTACTTCCAGCAAGAGATTGTTGAATTCCATAGTATCTCCTCCTAAAACCTAATTACCGCTACGAATGTGTATTAATGCTCCAGCGCGCCGAGCCTTAACCGCTAATGGTCTTTTGCGGCAGGCTCTGCTTCGGCCGGGGTATCTTTGTGGCTTTCAGCTTCCGCATCTGTTGTATCAATGAGCATTTCAACGGCGCTTTCCTCAGGTGCGATTTCCCCTTGAATGGCCTGTTCCTGAATAAAGCTCATGTAATCCCAGTGCGCAAGGATATCAGCCACTTGTTGGTCGGAAAGACGTTCCATAGAGAAAAATGGCATTGGCGGGTAGCCGTCTTCAAACTCCCCCTTGGCGTTGTCGGGCACCTTCATTCCGCGGATTTTAGCAAGAACCAGGGCGCTATCCGCCTTAAAACCGAGTTTGGGAAGAATTCCCTTATCACGATGACACAGAACACAGGATGCCGCGAACAGTTTCTCCCCTCTGCGGGGGTCGCCATCCATTTCCGGAGCTTTGGTTGCGCGGGTGATTTTAACCGGCGATGCTGTGTCATCAGGTGATATGGAGCGGATATACGCCAGCAGCGCCTGCATTCTCTCATCGCCGAGATTTAAGGCATCCGTCTGGAGAAAAGCCACGACGCAGGTGTTCACCGAACGTGCGAGCGGAAGGATGCCTTCACCCGAATATGCTCCGTTGTAATAAGAAGTTCTAGCGGCGCTGTTCCAGAGCGAGCTGCCTGGACGCCAGTAGCCATCGTCCAGCTTGTCCTCATCGATATTGGCGTGGCAATATATGCACGAGTAGCAGCTGTCTCCCCATGCCCGGTAATAGTAGCCCTTTCCCGCGAGGGCGAGTTCAGTTTCAACTGTGAGACTTGCACCATTCCCCGCCTGGCCCGGTAATGCCATGAAAGCAGCCAGAACCAGAATGACACCAAGCACGCAGCAAGCCACAGTAATCCGTTGTGCCAGACCTTCCTCCTAAGCGCCCGTTGCGCCCCCACCATTGTAGCGGAAATCCGGGTGTGAGAGAACCTTTCGCCTAGCCGGCCACTCTATATAACACGTTGTCGCCGCGCCTCTCGGCTACCACAGTGCCTTCTTCAAGCATCCTGTTTAGCTGCTTCACCACTTCATTTTCATGAATGCCAAGGCCCGATGCAATGTCCAGGACAGTGCATGGCCGCCGTTTGAGCAGTTCCACGATACTTCCGGCGTGGCTTGACTTGGCTTCGTGCATATGGCTTGCGTCAAAAGAAGCAATGGCCTCGCCGCCAAGCGTAGCTGCCAGGTGCCGTAATCTGTCTGGAGAGATGCATTCCGCATATTTCTCTGTCGGTGGGCGCACGACCGTGTTGACCTGTATTCGTTCCGGTCGGATGGTCTCTATGAGACCTGCCATAGCGGAGATTTGCCCCGGGCTGTCGTTCACCCCCCCGACTAGCATCACCTCTAGCCAGATAACACCGTCATATCGCTCTCTGAAGGCCTGTAAGCCTTTCAACATAAGGTCGAAAGTGATGTCTGGGTGTGGACGGTTAACTTGAGCAAAAACTTCCGCGCTGCCTGCATCCAGCGACGGTACAACAAGGTCCGCCAGTGCGCAGGCTTCAGCAACGCTCTCTGACCACATAAGAGAACCATTGGTGATAACTGCGACGGGGATTTCCGTAAGTTCTTTAATGCGGATTATAATTTCCGCTAGCCCCGAATGGAGTGTTGGCTCGCCGGATCCGGACATCGTAATGTAATCCGCATTGCCATCCAGCTCAAGCCAGTTCGCGAAATCAGCTAGGACTTCCTCAGTAGGCACATATTCCTTAAGCTCGACGGTCTTTTTAGTTGTCGCGCCGAGCTGGCAGTAAATGCAATCATAGGAGCAGGTTTTATAAGGCACCAGGTCGACGCCTAGAGAAAGGCCTAGACGCCGTGAAGGTACCGGCCCGTAAATATGGGTTTTACGTTGAGGAGACATACCCGGCTA
Organism: bacterium; assembly: GCA_021163765.1. Classification (GTDB taxonomy): domain Bacteria; phylum 4484-113; class 4484-113; order 4484-113; family 4484-113; genus JAGGTK01. The sequence continues at coordinate 17,870 of JAGGTK010000053.1, read as the reverse complement.
TTCTTGAATACCTAGATTGCAGGGGTCTTAGCTTTATCTTGGACTATAATCGGTGCGAATCGGATGCCTCAATTTTCAATGAGAGTCGATGGCGAGGAAGCGGTCATTCCGGGGAAATACGCCGGTGGGCTGGAAGACAACTGCCCGGTAAAAGCCTTTGCCGGGCGAGACCTCGCACGTCACGACCGCATATTCAACCATCTGGCATCTGGTGGCATCGCTGTGATCTCAGGGCCTGTAACTGCACTGAACGAGCTTGCGGTATACGTTCAGCGCAGAAGCACCGATCTCAAACCTCGTTCGGAATCGATTATCGGCCGGCTGATGGTCTTGGCAAAGAATGATATCTGTGAGGGTATTGAGCCTCCAGTACATATCCCGCATCTATCCAAATTCTGCGGCGAGGCTTCACTGACTAGGGACAAGATGTTCCTGATCCCGCTAGTTAAGCTGCGAAAGCTTCAGGATGCTCTCGCGCAGAAATGGCAGGTGGAGACCCTGAGTAGCTGGATTATGGCGGGTGATGATGTGATTCCACCTAAGTCACAGGAGACGGTAGGGCTTTTCCGGGAGGCGATAGCCGCGCAGACCTCGAGTCTGCCAAATAACGCGCAGGTTCTGGATATGGGCTGTGGCAGCGGGGTTCTCACGCTCCTCGCAGCGGTGTTACTAGATAGCCTGAAGCCGAGAATCACTGCAACGGATGTGATGCCGGAGGCTACTGCGTCAACACGCCTGAATGCGACACGTTTCGCAGACGAGGGCCTGATTGCGCCCGATTCCGTAGAGCTTCTGAAAGCAGGAGACCTGTTTGCCCCGGTTGGAAACGCTAGCTTTGACCTGATCATCTTCAACGCTCCATGGGTGGTGGCCCCGGTAGGCTCACGTGCTGACATCTCACTTAACGACCCGAAGCAGAAAACGATTGCACGTTTCTTAGAAGAGATACCGCGACACCTAGAGCGTGAGGGCAGGCTGGTGCTAGGCTACGCCGATAACAGCGGCCAGAAGGCTGTCGCTAGGGTGCTGGAGCTGGCGGAGAAAGCCGGGCTGCGAGTGATTAAAGAGCGTTCGGTTCGCGTGCAGACGCATCGAAAGAAGCGTAAATGGCAGCGCATTTACGTCTGGGAGATGGAGCGCAAGATTGCCTAGCCCAGCTCGCCCCAGTGAATTGTGGGAATCGGGATATTCTCTCGGATGGCAGTGGCGTTGATATGGCCGATGCATCCCGCCGAGCAGGTTATAGCCAGGTCAATCCCCGCGTCCTGCCAGGCTTTTAGTTTGCGGGCGCTCTGCTCCGCAGCAAACTCAGGATAGCGCAGGTAGAACATGCCCCCATAGCCGCAGCATCCCTCGACATCCGGGAACTCGCTGATTTTCAGTCCCCATTTCCGCAGGATTGATGGCGCAGTTGTCTTGTCTCCTAGGGCGTATCCCAGAGTGCAGGGATTGTGCCATGCGATGTTCAGGTCAGACCAGGCCGGATGAATCGGCGGCGCGGGAAGTTCGCTGTATAGCTCCACGTCGAGCACGGGTTCGGGCAGGGCTGCAAGTTCCTTGTCTCCTAAAATTTCCGGATATCGTTCCTTAACTGTTTTATAGCAGGTTGGATTTGTGAACAGAATCCGGTCGAAAGGGGCATCCGCGAAGGTCTTCGCGTAGCTTCTTGCCATCTTCTCGAACGCCTGCTCGTCGCCGGTATTAAGCGCGCTGGCTCCGCAGCAGGGCGAATTGAACTCGGCCTCCAGGCGAAAGCCCAGCGAGTTCAGCAGCCTTACGGTGCCTGAGAACGCTCCTGGGAAATGAATGTCGGTCAGGCAATCGAGAAAATAGCCGATTGTGCCGCGCTCAGGCTGGGCAACGTTTTGATGATTCCGGATGAAGTCGTACACGCGCCCCCGCGACAGTACTGAAGCGGGCAGGGGAAATTCCATTTTGCCGAGGAATACAGTGGGGGAACGAGCGCTGAGAGTGGATGCAGGAATATCGACGTGGAGCTTGCTGGCCACTGACCGTAGCTTATCGCTGGCCCGTACCCGCTTTGCAGCCCACGGCAACAATGAGAACGGAAGGGCTCCAATCCCGGCAAGAAGGCGCGTATTTCCCCGCTCTGCAAGTACCGACCTCATCAGCCATTGCATAGGCAACGGGGGAGGATGCTCACGGGCGATTTCAAAGCGCATGGCTTCGAATATTGGCACTGTTGCCATCATTGATGGGCATACCTCAAGGCAGCGGTAGCATCGCAGGCAGAAGTCGAGGTACTCGTTAAGTTCGCGGTTGCCATGCCAGTCGACAGCGCCGTTGTCGCGTGGGTCGCCTAAAAGGCCCGCTGGCAGCGCGGAGAAGTCTCCACGCATAGCGCTTGCAAGGAGGATTTTTCCTCTGGCGGCAAAGCCCTCATTGCCGGTAGCCTCGTAGGTTGGGCATACGGAGTGGCACTTTGCGCAGTAGGCGCAGGACAAAGGGTCAATCCTGTATTCCTTCGTGGAGCGCACGATACCAGAATATTAGCACAGTGCAATCCGCATTGTTTCATAGAAACTATCATGGTTATGCTAGAATTCTATATATAATGGATGTTCATCAACTGCGCGTATTCGCCTCTGTATTCAGGCAAAAGAGCTTCTCGAAGGCGTCCAGAGAACTGAAGCTCACGCAACCGACAGTCAGCAATCACGTGATGAGCCTGGAGAAGGAACTTGGCTGCAAGCTCTTCGACCGGACGGGGCGCAGGGTGATCCCCACTAAAGAAGCGGAAGTGCTCTATCTTCACGCTCTGGACCTGACAGAGAAACTTGACGGGATACCGGATGCCATCCGGGGTGTAAACCGCGACGTTGCGGGCGAGCTTGTTATCGGAGCGAGCACTATTCCCGGGACATATATCCTTCCGGCAATCGCCGCGGACTTCGTGAAGCAATATCCTGGCGTTTCGTTCGAAATCCGGCTTGGGGATACAGAGGAAATAGCCAACCTGGTGCTGAACCACGAAATACTGCTGGGCACCGTTGGGGCGAAGACCGTTAACGGCAAACTGGATTACACGCCTTTCGTAGAAGACGAACTGGTTCTAGCTGGTTCTCCGCAGTTGATTGGACGTCGCAGCGTCTCGCTGAAGCTGCTCGGTTCAATCCCGTTTTTATTGAGAGAGGAAGGCTCAGGCACGAGGAAGGTAATGGAGGAGTACCTTGCGGAGAAGGGATTTGGCGTCAAAGACCTCAACGTAGTGGCGGTGCTCGGCTCGACGGGCGCAGTGAGAGAAGCAATCAAGGCGGGCCTCGGGGCATCGATTCTGTCGAAGTTTGCGCTTACAGATGAGATATCTGCTGGAAGGCTGGCAGTGGCCAGAATGGAAGGTCTCAGAATGAAGCGGAAGTTCTTCGTCATTTCGCACAAAAAGCGGACTCTGCCAGCACACTACCGGCTTTTTGTAGGGGAGATGGTGCGGCACGGATGAAGAAGGGAATCGAGATTACCGACAACAGGAGTCGCCCTGAACCCATGAGTTCGTGAGCTGCTTGCCGAAGAGGTTGCCTGTGAGATCATAGTGCCCGATGAGCCAGCGTCGGTTTGGGCGCTGGGCGCAGCGCTCTATGCGATGAAAGCAGCAGGTTCCGATAACTAAGCGCCATTCTATCTGCGCTGGGCTACAATATCTTTGTGCGTGTGTTCATAAAGACCTTCGGCTGCAAAGTTAACTACGCCGATACAGAAGCACTTGTTTCTGCTCTGGCTAAGCTCGGTCATCAATGCAGCCATATTTCAAGCGGGTGGGGCAAGGCTGCACCGCCTGACGCTGTTGTCGTGAACACGTGTGCCGTGACGGCTGGCGCAGTGAAGAAGGCAAGGCAGTATGCGCGACGCTGCCTGCGTGAATTCCCGCGAGCCAGACTCATCGTCACTGGCTGTGCGGCGCGCGAGGAAAAAATAGCCTCTCAGTTTGAATCGCTTGGCGCAACAATAATCGGAAATCCCAACCTGGTTTCTGAGGCGCTCGGGAAAGACGGATTGCCTGTTCCCGCTCCAGAAGACACGCGCACAAGGCGCTTCATTAAGATACAGGACGGCTGTAACAGCTACTGCACTTACTGTATCATCCCTTACGTTCGGTCCATGGAGTGCAAGCGTGGAGAACAGGTGATAGATGAGATGATGGAGAGCGTGAACACCGGAACACCGGAGATAGTCCTGTGCGGGATAAACCTTGGGCTTTACACCGACCCGGATGAAGGCTACGGTCTTATGTCGCTGCTGAGGCGGGCCCTTGCGATATTGCCGGAGTCGTCCAGATTGCGGTTGTCCTCCATTGAGCCGGAGCATGTAACTGACGAGATGCTGGAGCTATTCTCACATCCGCGTCTCTGCCCGCATTTGCACCTTCCACTGCAATCGGGCAGCGACTCTGTACTGGCCGCGATGCGGCGGAATTACGACAGCACGTACTACAGGGACTTAGTTAAGAAGTTCCGCAAGTTGCACCCTGATGCGGCAGTGACAACAGACCTGATGGTTGGTTTCCCTGCAGAAACGGATGAGGATTTCGAACTAACAGGTGAGATGGTTAGCGCATGTGCATTTGAGCGAGTCCATATCTTCCGGTTCAGTACAAGGCCCAACACTGCCGCGAGTGAAATGGGGCTGCTGCCAAGCTCTGTTGTCAGCAGGCGACAGGACAAGCTTCTGGCGTTATCCAAGAGTGTATCTCAAAAGGCGCTTGCCAGATTCGTCGGTTCGGAGTGTGAAGTAGCTCTAGAGGACAGCGGTTGCGGTTACGGCGAAGCCTATCAGCGTGTCTGCGTTGAACCATCGCCGGCTGAAACCGGACTGATAAATGTGAGCCTGGACGGGCTTAAACAGGGCATTTTCAAAGGAAAAGCGCTGCGCGTGTAACTGCCGGTTTTCTGCGTGGGCGCGCTTTGTGATTTAGCAGAAACTGGCAAAGTGCCCCAACAAGGCTGTTCCACTTCGTTCGCCACCATAGTTGAAGGAACAGCCGATATTATTTGGTCGCGGTTTTGAGTTGAGCTTCGGCAGCCTTCTTACCCTCTTGATATGCCTTGATGTTCATTTCGAGCATATCCTTGTGGCGCGCGGGAAGTGCCCAATCGATGCCCTTCTCTACGTGCGCATCGTCAAAAACCCCACGCGCTGCCGCAAAAGCTCCAAGTGCTGTAACGGAAGCGAGCACCGGGTGTCCAATCTCCATTGCGATGTCCGCAGTGGGAATGTAGACTACCGACAGGTCGTCGCGTTCGCTGCGCTTTGGAGATAGGTTAGTGTTCACGACCAGAACGCCACCGGATGCCATCATCGGCTCGAATTTGTCGAAACTGGGCGCATTCATAACGATAACGCCGTTGGGATGATGCGTGTGGGGGCTGCCAATAATCTCGTCGCTGATAACCACGTTGCAGTTAGCGGTGCCTCCGCGGCTCTCAGGTCCGTAGCTGGGAATCCAGGCAGTGTAGAAATCCTGGAGCATCCCGGCGTAAGCGATGATCTGGCCGATGGTCATGATGCCCTGTCCGCCGAAACCAGCAAAAATATACTCTTCCAGTAGCATCGTTTAGCCCTTCTCCTTATCGGTTTGTTTGGCAGCTTTTTCGTCTTCCCAGACATCCTTGTATACGCCGAGAGGGAAATTCTTCGTCATGTGCTCCTCGACGAACTTCACTCCCTCCTGGGGCGTCACGTGCCAGTTGACATTGCAGTTGCTCAGCACCTCAACCATTGAGAAGCCCTTATCCTCAAGCTGTGCCCTGAAAGCCTTCTTGATGGCTGCTTTGGCCTTGAGGATGTGCTTTGCATCGTGCATGCTCACACGGGCAATGTAAGCCGCACCCGGAAGGGGTGCGAGCATCTCACTCATTTTAATAGGCCAGCCTATTCGCTTGGCGTCGCGCCCAAGCGGTGAGGTCGTGGTTTTCATGCCCAGAAGCGTCGTCGGCGCCATTTGCCCGCCGGTCATACCGTAGATGGCGTTGTTGACGAAAATGCAGGTGACGCGTTCACCACGGTTACAAGCGTGGATTGTCTCGGCGATGCCGATGGCCGCCAGGTCTCCATCTCCCTGGTATGTCATCAACACTGAATTGGGCCGCATACGCTTAGCGCCGGTGGCAACCGCCAATGCCCTGCCGTGTGGCACGCTGATGAAATCGAAGTCGAAGAATTCGTAGCTGAACACGCTGCACCCAACAGACGCGATTCCAATGCAGCGGTGCTGTATGCCCAGCTCGTCAATTACCTCAGCGATAATTTTGTGTGTCGTCCCGTGATTGCAGCCCGGGCAATAGGTGAATGGCTTATCGGTAAGCGATTTAGGTCGTTGGGCGACAACCTTGTATTCATTTCCTTCAATAGTTACGACATCCATCGCTGTCCTCCTATGATACATGCCAGAGGGTGTTAGGGCTCTCCGGATTCTTGAGAATTTCGCGTATGGGCTCGGTCAGATCCTCAGGCGTGAAAGTCAGTCCCCCGTGCTTTGGTACAAAGTGCAAGGGCTTCTTGCCAAGAACGCTTAGTTTAACGTCCTCAACCATCTGGCCCCAGTTCATCTCCGCGACAAGGATAGCCTTAACGTGCTTGCTGTCAGCGTATTCTCTTATGGCGCTGTATGGGAACGGCCATACGGTTATGGGCCTAAGCAGGCCAACCTTCAAGCCTTCCTGGCGAAGAATGCGGATTGCGCTGTGGGTGACGCGGCTGGGAGACCCGATGGCCACTACCAGAACTTCCGCGTCGTCAGTGAGATACTCGGTGTATCGCACTTCCTCCCTTTTTAGCCTTTCATATTTTTCTATGAGCTTCTCGTGAGCTACAGCCATGTCAGCAGGATCTAGCCAGATAGATGTAAGCACGTGGCGTTCCCGTCCTTCCTGGAACTCGTCGAGTTGCCACTCGCTCTTGTCTGGCGGGTCCATCCAGGGCATTGTTGTGTAATCCACAGGCTCCATCATCTGGCCGATTGTGCCATCAGTGAGAACCATTGCCGGATTTCGCCACTTATCCGCCAGGTTGAACGCATCGTAGACGAATTGCGCCATTTCCTGCACCGAGTTGGGGGCGAGAGTGATCAGCCGGTAGTCACCGTGCCCGCCTCCTTTAGTGGCCTGGAAATAGTCTCCCTGGTGCGGCGCGATGTTCCCCAGTCCGGGGCCGCAGCGCACCACGTTCATGACCACCATTGGAAGCTCCATCATGGCAATGTACGACAGGCCCTCCTGCTTTAGCGATATGCCGGGGGAGCTGGAACTTGTCATGGCGCGCGTGCCGGTAGCCGAAGCGCCCATTACCATGTTGATCGCGGCCACTTCGCTCTCAGACTGGATAAATGTCCCCCCGTGCTCCCAGATGTGGGCGCTCATGTACTCGGTAACTTCGTTCTGGGGTGTGATTGGATAGCCAAAGTAGCCTTTGCAGCCAGCGCGGTAGGCGCCTTCACAGGCTGCGTGGTTTCCCTTCATAAATACGCGTTCGTCAGACATACTTGATTTACCCTCCTGGGAATCGATTGGAGGTTAAGCGCTCTTTTTCTTCACTTCCTTGTAAACGCGGATAGCCGCGTCCGGGCACACTATTGAGCAAAGGCGGCAACCTGTGCACTTGCCGTCAGGATCTACGTACTCAACAGGATAGAGCCCGCGCTTATTGAGTTTGGCCTTCGTGTTGTGAATCAACTCGTGCGGACATGCCGGAATGCAAAGCAAGCACCCTTTGCAGGTATCATCAAGGATTTCTATCATTGGCATTGAGCTTAAACCTCTTAAAGCGAGATGCAATGTATATCGGAACACCCATTTCTGGGGCGGTTCGCAACGCTACGCCGCGACTACCGCATATGATACCCAAGTTAGGCCGAAGATAACTTGTCGCTGAATTATATCACACTAGAGAATATTTTCACAAGGATTTCTGCTATCACAACGCAATTAGGTTCAGGCTCACTGCAAACGAGAACAGGTTAAGCCAGGGGATGGTAGCAGGAAACACGCCCAGGGCCGAGTGCAGTCATCTCTGGGTGAGTTTTAAAGCACTCGCCGGTTGCCCGCTGACAGCGTTCTGCGTAAGCGCATCCCTCAGGAGGGGCTAAAAGGTCCGGTGGCTGCCCCGGAACAGGCCTGAGCCTTCGCCTGGCGTCCACTCGAGGAAGTGAGTCCAGCAAAGCCCTGGAATAGGGATGGTGTGGTGCCGAAAAGAATTCCTTATCGGTAGTCTCCTCTACTATCCTGCCAGCATACATTACCAGTATGCGGCTACAGGTCCCAGCGACGATGGACATATCATGCGTGATTAGGATGATTGATGCGCCGAACTCGTCCTTTAACCTCAGTAGCAGGCTCAGGATCTGAGCCTGAATCGTTACATCAAGAGCTGTGGTAGGCTCATCGGCCAATAAGAGCGAGGGCCGGCAGGACAGTGACATGGCTATCATAACTCGCTGTCGCATTCCTCCAGATAGCTGATGCGGATAGTGGTTGAATCGCTGGTCAGGATCGGGGATGCCCACGGTTCTAAGGAGATTAATGCTCTCGCGCCGCGCATCTTCCTTTGACATACCGCGGTGGAGCATCAAAGGTTCCATCACCTGAAAGCCTATGGTGAAAACCGGGTTGAGCGACGACATCGGGTCCTGAAAGACCATACCGATCTCGTTGCCCCGAATGCTCCTGAGTTCAGCCCTTGATGCAGTAACGACATCCAATTCGGTATCAGCCTCCGGTTTGGACGGACGAAACAAAATGCGCCCCTGAATGTGAGCCCCCGGAATCTCGCGTGTTAGGCCGGGAATAGACAGCGCTGTTATAGTTTTGCCGCAGCCGGATTCACCCAGGAGGCCGACCATCTCGCCGGGTGAGATTTCGAAGCTAATGCCCCGGACAGCGTGCACAACGCCCCGGTCGAGGGCAATGTCCACCTTTAGATCGTCCACGACGAGCAAACGGCCGTTATGGTTGGACGGTGTAGTCATGCAGATAGTTCACAAGGGCTTTACGCAGCAAGTTGAATCCACGCTCGTCAGGGGCTTCCAGGTACGCGCGCACAACCGCCTCGGTTCCCGACGGCCGGAGAAGGACCCACGAGCCATCTTCCAGAACGAGCTTTACCCCGTCAATCGATATGACCTCCGAAACAGGATGATCAAGAAAAGTGCTGGTCTGGGCCAGGGCTTCGACATCACTCATTAGCTCGGCAATCATCTCACTCGGCAGTTCCACGTCCAGCCGCGCGAAAACGGTCTGGCCGTATTGCTGCCCGAATTCCTGCCAGATGTCTGAAAGCCGGGCTCCCTTGGTGGCGAGCATATCGAGCAGCAGCAATATAGAGAGAATGGCGTCTTTTTCCGGCACGTGCCCCTCCACAGACAAGCCGCCCGATTCCTCGCCTCCAATCAGAGCGCCTTCCCTCAACTCCCGGCCGACGTATTTAAAGCCTACTGGAGTTTCTTTCAATTCCATCCCGTGCGCGACGGCAACCGCGTCCAGCATGTGAGACGTGGCGACCGTGCGAACGAGAGAGCCAGTCCGTTCCTTTGTCGTGAGGAGGAACTCAGCCAGAAGCGGCAGCACCCTGTTGCATCCGAAATATTCACCGTCAGCGGTCATCAGGCCAAAGCGATCAGCGTCCCCGTCTGTGGCGAGCAGAAGGGCATAATCCCCCTCGGCAACGTCAGGCTGCAGGGATTCAAGGTTGGCCGGTGACGGGTCGGGCAGCAGACCGCCGAAGAGCACGTCCCGCTCGGTAAAGCGCGAGTCAACCTTCACTCCGTATCGCCGCAAGTATTCGTCAAGCCAACCTGCGCCAACGCCGTGGAACGAGGAATATAGGTAGCTGTCGTTCAGCGTGCTGAGCGCAGCAGCGTTCACCAGCTTATCGAGCTGTGCGAAATAATCCTCGTGCACGTCCAGAGTCTCGCCCCGCCATTCGGTGTTGAGTTGGGGTGGCTCAAATCCCGCTTTTTCCAGCTCAAAGATGATGTCGGTTATCCGTTCGGTGGTCGAGGTCTCGGCGGGACCCGCAAAATCGGGGATAAACTTAATACCGAGGTAATAAAAGGGATTGTGGCTTGCGGTGAACATCAGTGCCCCCGCGGCATTCTCGTGGCGTACCGCGAAGGCGCAGACCGGTGTTGGAACCGGAGCTTCAAAAACGACAGTCGCCTGGCCCTGTCCGGCAAGATAATTAGCCACGTTAGATGCGAACTCAGCCGCCTGAAACCGGTTGTCGTAGCCGATTAATAGCGGTCGGTCGCTTGCACCGGTTTCGGCCAAGTATCGCCGCACGGCTTCGGCCACAGTCACGGTTCGCGGGAACGTAAAATCGAACGAAATAATGCCGCGCCAACCGTCGGTCCCGAACTTGATTGGGTTCACAGCCACAATTATACACTCTGTCAACCTGCCAGCAGGCTGTGTTGCGCAGCGCTCCTGTGCTATATTTGCGGTATGGAGGCTGTGGTAATTGCCGGGGGATACGGCACGCGCCTTTATCCGCTCACGCTGAGGCGTCCGAAGTCCTTGCTGCCGTTTCTGGACCGCCCGCTCATTGAGTATCAGATTGACCTGGTGCGGGAGGCGGGCTGTGCGAGAGTTTTTGCGGCGACCGGCCACCTGAGCGCTGATATCGAGGCGTACGCTGAAGGCTTTGCCTTGGACGTGAATCTCGTGATGGAGGATGAGCCCCTGGGCACGGGCGGGGCGGTAGCGCAGGCGCTTCGCACGGCACAGATGGAACCGCCGGTTATGGTTCTCAACGGTGACATTGTGTGTGACCTTGCTCCGCGAAGCCTGCTGGAAACGCACGAGCGCTTGGACGGATGGCTGACGATTGTTGCAGCGGAAGTTCCCGATGCTTCCAGTTTAGGCACGCTGACAATTGACGGGGCAGGCAGCGTGGCCGCTTTCGATGAGAAACTGGCTGACAAGGCCGGAGACGAGCCGACGCCGGTCAACGCCGGAATTTACCTGCTAGGAGACGAAGCCTGCAAGGATCTGGCGTCGCGTGATGGGGCGTTTAGCCTGGAGCAGGACTTCTTCCCGGAACTCGCTCGAAGAGGGCTGATTCGCGCTCACAGGCACATGGGATTCTGGCGCGATGTGGGCACCGTTGAAAGCTACTTTAAGACGCAGTTTGATGTGCTTGGCTACTTCCTGACGATGGGCCGGGAGAATTTCGCAGGTGAGCGGGACGATTTCTCACTGTTCCGCGATTTCATCTATATCCATCAGGACTCGAAAATCGGCGAGAACTGCGACCTTTTCCATCGCGTTATCCTGATGCGCGAAGCACAACTGGGTGACAACTGCTACCTGCGGAACTGCATCGTGCTTCCCGGCGGGATTATTGGGAACAATTGCAGGCTGGAAAGCGTCATCGTGGACAGCGGCACAACTATTCCCGACGGCACTGAGGCCGAGTTCCGCGTGTTTTCGGGAGGCCGCGAAGAGGCGTTTAGTGGTTAAGATATTGGTAATGATGCTAAAGTTAGTGGTGTTTATCAACGCATTACGAACTATATGAAAACTAGTTCCAATCAAGATATCAACGCTTTTTCCGCTGAGGGTGAAATCTGAGCTAATGATACTCACAGTTACCTGCAATCCGTGCATTGATAAGAGTTTCCTGGTTCGGGGGCTCAAGCCCGAGGCGAAAATGAAAGCCTGGGACGTGCGCTACGATCCCGGTGGCGGCGGCATAAACGTCTCGCGCGTGATCAAGCGGCTGGGCGGCGAAACGGTGGCCTATGGCTTCGCAGGCGGGCACACGGGCGCAGCGCTGAGAGACCTGCTGGACCAGGAAGACCTTATCCATCATCTCATCGAGGTCAAACACCCCACCCGGATAAACATCACGTTTCTTGACGAGGAAGACGGTGCGCAGTATGTTTTCAGCCTGCCGGGTGCGCGGGTGGACGGTCCGGAGTGGAGGCAAATGCTGTCGGCAATCCGCGATGTTGACCCAAAACCGGAGTTCATCGTCCTAAGCGGAAGCTTGCCACCGGGCCTTGATGCCGATGCCTACGGAGAACTAGCGAAGAATGCGCGGGAGCGGGGAGTACAGGTTCTGGTGGATACCTCCGGTGAGTCGTTACGCGCAACCTTGAAATACAGGCCGCTTGTCGTCAAGCCCAATCGCCGCGAGCTGGGGCTGCTGACAGAACGCGAGCTATCAGGAATCGGCGACGTTCTGACCGCTTCGCGCGAAGTGCTGGAAATGGGGCCGCAGTCCGTTATAGTCTCTCTCGGTCCCGAAGGTGCGCTGGCGGTTAATGCCGACGGGGCATGGCGGGCGACCGCTCCTCCTGTAAAGACAGTGAGCAAAGTGGGCGCTGGCGACTCGATGATGGCTGCGATTGTGCGTAGCCTGCGAATGGGGAAAACACTGCCCGACGCGCTGAAGCTTGGTGTCGCTGCGGGAACGGCCGCGACAATCTCACCGGGCACCGAGCTTTGCCTGTTTAAGGACGTCAATCACCTCTTCCCGAAGGTAGAAGTCACGAGAATCTAGCCGGGCACAACCGGGGGCTGGTTACTTCCTTTCCCCCAGATCCACCCGTGCGCACACAAGGCCGGTTATCAGCTTGGGGAAGAAGTCGGTGGATTTCTGGGGCATCACTTCTCCTCCACCAGCCACTTCGCGAATCTGCGCCAGCTTTGTGGGGTTCATAAGCAGCACAAACTGGTGAGTTCCTTTATCCACCCTGGCGATGGCGATATCCGGATGGCGCTCGTAGTTTAGGTTAGTCTTAGCGGCTTGAGCTTCCTTGGTTATGCCGAGTATGTGCTCAAGAACGACCTCGTGGAGAATCGCAACATCCAGCGAGCGCCAGGCGGCTGAATGGTCAGGAGCCAGCTTGGTCATAACGTCAGCGTCTTTTAGCTGAAGAAACCAAAACTTCCCTTTGTGATAAAGACCGAAAACATGAGCGTTGGGATTTTCCGCCAGATTAGAGAGGGCCGCAAGAGTAGCGTCTTTATCAGGCCGCTCCTCGACGGCGAAGAACTCGCCCAGCCGCCGCAGGAAGTCCTGCAGGTCGAAGGCCGTCAGGCTGTGCAGAACGCGGTGCGTGGGAAGAACGACGAGCCCTTTATCGCTCATGCTCACCATTGTCACCATCGCGTTGCGTGGATTCTGCGTGCTTTTACCGCCCACGTACTCCCGCAGCCGGTAGTCGCGATAATTGATGGCTGTCTCGTAACGGTGATGCCCGTCGGCAATGAACAGCAGCCTGTCTTTCATCTCGCGCTGAACCGCAGCGATAACATCGGGGGCGCTCACCGCCCACATTTTATGGACCACATCTTCCTCTTCGTTGTGCGCCATCATATCCGGCGGCCGCTCGGTATGCGGGTCGAGTAATGCCATCACCCTGTTCTCGTCGTCCGGATATAGCTGGAAAATCTGGCCGAAGTGGGTATCCGTATGTGTAAGAAGCTTGAAGCGGTCTTCCTTCGGCGCGCTAAGAGTGCGCTCGTGCGGCTTCACCTTGCCGCTGGAGTAATCCTCCAGCTCTACCAGCACGGTCATCCCTTTGCGCACGTAAGCCTGCCCGTCAGGCGCGGTGAACTCCTGGTGGTAAACGTAAATCGCAGGTTCTGGGTCTTCGACAAGGACTCTGCTCTCCAGCCACTGTTTGAGCGTTTCGCCGGCGCGCGTATAGATGTTGTTATCCGGCGTGTCATCAGGGAACTCCCGGCCCTTGATGATGCGGACGATGTTGTAATCGCTCGCGCTGTAGTACTTTTCCTGCAACTCTGGCGTGACGCGGTCGTAGGGCAGGGTTGTGACTTGCGTGAAGTTTCCAACCTTCCCCTTGTTGAAGTGCGTTCCTTTGAATGGGAAGATCCTGGCCATTTTCAACTCCCGGGTAGACTGTGGTTGCCGAGACCGGCTGCGCCGGCCTTAGCCAGCGAAAAAATCGCGGACGATATCCACAACCTCAAAGCCGACACGCGCCTGGCCTTCTTTTGTCTGCGCGCCGACGTGAGGCGTCAGCACAACGTTATCGAATTCGGCGAAGATGTGCTCGGTTGCCGGCTCTTTTTCATACACATCAAGCCCGGCACCTGCAATCTCGCCGTCTTTCAGTGCCTGGGCCAGCGCGGATTCGTCCAGAACGCCACCGCGTGCGCAGTCAATAATGAACGCGGAGTTCTTCATTTTCTTGAGCTGGTCGGTGGAGAGCATATGGTGAGTCTCGTCGTTGTGCGGGACGTGTACCGATATGTAATCCGAGCGTTCGAGAAGCTCATCGAGGCTTACATCCAGGATACCAGCCAGCCCGAGATCGCTCGCTTTCACATACGGGTCGTATGCGATAGCGTCCATTCCCAGGCCGGTGCAGCGCTTCGCCAGCTCCTGGCCGATTCGGCCGATGCCGATGACGCCCACAGTCTTGCCCCACAGCTCCACGCCTTTAAAGCGCTTCTTCTCCCATTTCATCGCCTTCATACTGGCGTCTGCAGCGTGGATCTTGCGCGCAAGAGAGAACATCATCCCGATAGCCAGTTCAGCAACGCTCACACTGCTGGCGGCGGGGGTGTTGCGGACAACGATGCCCTTTGACTCGGCGTAGGGCACGTCGATATTGTCCAGGCCGACACCGCCGCGCACTATGAGTTTGAGGTTTGCCCCGGCGTCAATTACTTCCCTGGTTACCTTTGTCGCGCTGCGCACGATCAGGCATTCGTATTCGGGAACGACCTTTAAGAGCTCGTCTGCGGGAGTTCCCTGGTCGTTGTGAATGACTTCCAGGCCGGAGATTTCCATCATCTGCCCGGCAGCCTTGGGATCCATCGGATCGCAAATTAGCACTTTGGCCATAATAATCCCTCCTGGTATAAGGATTCAGTCAAACTGTATCCTGTAGAATTAGCACAAGTGCGACATAAACACTTCCTGGGCGGCCTTCACTCCCACGCCCAGTTCAACCGGCGCTCCGAACTTCTTCATCCCCATCTCAAATGCCGCCAGGCCCATGATGGTGTCGAAGTAGTCCTGATAGCCGATAGTGCCGATGCGGATAATTTTAGTCTTGTAGTCGTCCTGCCCGGCGGCCATGAAGATGCCCCACTCGTCGCGCATGAACTTAGTGACCTTCGTGGAATCAATACCTTCAGGCATCAGGACAGGGGTGAGCACGTTAGAGGGGAACTTTTCGCTGAGCCGCTTGAAGCCGAGAGCGTCAGTCGCAGCGCGGACGGCCTCGCCCTGGATCTCGTGGCGCTTGTGGATGTTCGGCAGGCCTTCTTCCAGCAGCATATCCAGCGCGACGTTTAGCTGCTGGAAAAGGCTCACGTTGCTTGTCCACGGGTGTGTCCGCTTGGCGTCGTTCTTGATAGCAGCCACAAGGTCAAAGTAGAAACCTGTACGGTCGGTCTTTTCCATCTTCTCGACCGCCCGGGGGCCGAGCACTACGAACGCCACGCCCGGAGGCATCATAAAGCCCTTCTGCGAGCCGCTGATGAGAACGTCCAGGTCCCAGTCGTCCATCGGGCAGGGGTGCGCGAGCAGTCCGCTTATGGCGTCAACAATAATGAGCTTGCCTGCCGCGTGCGCAATCTCGGTTAGGTCCTTGATGGGGTTCAGGACGCCGGAGGACGTCTCGCTGAGCTGCGTGAAGACACCAATCGCACCGGGTGCATCCTTAAGAGCCTGCTCCAGCTTGTCGGGTGTAGAAGCGTCACTCCATTCGTACTTGACCTCGTGCACGTTGCAGCGGTAGGACTTGCCGATCTTCGTCCAGCGCTCGCCGAACTTTCCGCCGTTGAAGGTGATCATCGTCTCTCCGGGGCTCACGAGGTTGGACACTGCGGCTTCCATTGCGCCGGAGCCTGTGGAGTTAAGGGTCAGCACGCGCAGCTTCGTTTCGAAGATGGTCTGGAGTTTGACCGCGCACTCTTCATAGATATCATAGAACTGGTCGGTGCGGTGGTGCACCATGTCCTTGGCGCCGGCAAGCGCGACGTCCCCGGGGACCATCGTCGGGCCCGGTGTAAACAGATGAAGTTTCTTCATGTCGTTACCTCCTGGTCAAAATCCTGCGGCACGCCAGGTGGGCAGCCGCCAGTAATCCGGGTTTTGTGAACGATTTATCATACTACCTGAGAGCCGATTCCGGCAAGACCTGAATCCGCTCTTGCATTGTAAGATTGGCGAATAACGGCGTAAGGATATATGCCGCCATATGAATAGATGGCACGCTGACGTGTATATCCTCTTAGCTGGAGGTTCGTAGCTCTGGAGAAACGCGAATCTGTAAAGCTACAGCACTTGAGTCACAGGTTGAGCCCGTATCTGGATCTTCAAATCCGTTGAATTGAATTGTCACCAGCATATCTTTAGAATCGTCACAGTTCGCAGAATTATCCTCGTTCTGCTGCGTCACTGCCGCTGCCTGGACAGCAGCGTTATATTCGCCGGTGTCAAGCCCCGCTGATGCAAGGGTCAACATCACTCCGGCCACAATCGAGAGCACACCCATCAAGACCCCGTGCGCCATTTGTCTTGTTATCCGTCTCACACTTATAGAGATGCTACCGGCGGCCATAAAGTTCATTGATTTTCTATTTTCCCAGGCAGAACTTGCTGAAGATCTCATCAATGACCATTTCCCTGTTCTCGGCGGCTAGAATCTGCGCTAGTGCACGCTGCGCATCGTAGAGGTCAACCGCAGTCGCGTCCATTGCCAGGCCATCGGCGATTGACCTTAAGGCCATTTCCAGAGCCTTGATTGCCCGTTCCACCAGAGTGCCCTGCCGCTCGGTGAGCAGGAATCGCACGCCGGTGTCCTGCACCCGTGCCAGCTCCGTTAGGAATCCTCTGACGCCCTCCAGTCCTTCGTCCTGGGCGGCTGAAATCGCTAGGCCGCCCTGCCGCTCCGCAGCGGCTCTAATCTCCCCGCGCTCGGAAGGGTCAGATACAGTGTCAAGCTTGCTAATGACCGGCAAGACCTCAAGGCCAGCCTGTCCGGCGCGCCTTCGCATAGCCTTCAGGCGGGGCAGGGGATCGCTGCCGTGCGGCTTGAAGTGAAACACTTCCTCAACAAGAATGAGTGCGTCGGCCTCGCCCAGGAGCTTCTCCGCCCGTTCCACTCCCATCATCTCCACAAGCTCCCGTGCCCGACGGAGGCCCGCAGTGTCCACCAGCGCCAGCCGGATTCCGCCCATTAGCAGCGGCTCTTCCAGGTAGTCGCGGGTAGTTCCCGGCTCCTCGGTGACAATCGCTCTTTCATATCCCAGGAGCTTGTTGAAGAGTGTTGACTTGCCCACGTTCGGCGGCCCGAGGATGACGACTTTCAGTCCACCCCGCATCCTGTGATGGTGCCTGTAGAACGCCAGATGCGCTTGCAGCTCGTCTGTGAGCGCTGAAATCTCCTGTGCTATTTCCTCAGTGGGCGTGTCCTTCACGTCTCCCGGGTAGTCATGTACCACTTCGATGCGCGCAAGCAGGCTGTTAATGCGCGCCAGCCATTTCTCAATGTGCCGCGAGGCCTCTCCCGAAAGCTCGTTGAGCGTCAATCGCAAAACCGTGTCGCTTCCCGCGCGTATGGCTCCGTTAACCGCCTCAGCCTGAGCGAGGTCGAGCTTACCGTTCAGATACGCGCGGAATGTAAACTCTCCCGGCTCGGCTGGTCTGGCTCCTGCATCCTGGAGCTTGTGCAGCAGCCGCTCCACCAGCAGCATATTCCCCGGCAGGCTGATCTCGACAGCATCCTCTCCGGTATAGGAGTTAGGGGCGATGTAGCAGATGACCACAGCGTCGCAATTAACATTATCACCGAGACGGAGCGTCCGGTAGAAGTGCTTCCCGCCCAGGCGGGGCTTGGCTGGCAGCTTCTTTGCCACGATGCCTGCAACAACATC